>JAGWTS010000100.1 GCA_028868875.1 Burkholderiales bacterium
CCAAATCGGAACTGGCGGGCAAGTTCTTCTCGCCCGCCATCGCGGTGCTCGACACCGTGATCGGCGCCGGGGTGCGCCAAGGGGTCTTCCGGGCCGACATCGACACCGGCCACCTGTACGTCAGCATCCTGGCCCTGGGCTACTTCTACGTCTCCAACCGCTTCACGCTCTCGGCCTTCATGGGCAAGAACCTGATGACGGAGGCCGAGATCGAGCGTTGGGGCGCCTTCATCACCGGATTCGTGCGCGACGCGGTGAAGGCGCACTAGCAGCGCGGCCAGGGCCCCGTATGAGGCCGCCGGCCGGCGCAGCGGGGACACCCGCGGGGCGTATTACAACCCGCAGCCGCGCAGGATCATCGACACCACGTGGTCGGCTGCGCGCTGGTGGTCGCGCGCCGTGAGCCGGCTGCGGCCGAGCACGGCGCGCACCTGGACGTCGAAGTCGGCATAGGTCTGGGTCGCGGCCCAGATCGTGAAGAAGAGGTGGATCGAATCCACCGCCGTCATGCGGCCGGCGGCGATCCAGCCGTCGATCACCGCGGCCTTGCGCTTGACCATCGTGCGCAACTCGCCGTGCACGAGGTCGCCGAGCACCGGCGCGCCGTGCAGCAGTTCGTTGGCGAACACGCGCGAGGCGTCGGGGCGCGCCGCCGACATCGCCATCTTGGCGCGCACGTACTGCTCGATCGCGCTGCGCGGATCGGCCTCGGGCGTGATGCCGTCCATCGGCACGAGCCAGTCGTGCAGGGTGCCGGCCAGCACCTCGCGATACAGCTCCTGCTTGTTGCCGAAGTAGTAGTGCAGGTTGGCCTTGGGCAGGCCCGCGGCTTCGGCGATGGCGGCCATGGTCGCGCCGTTGAACCCGGCGCGGGCGAAGACCTTCTCCGCCGCGCCCAGGATCAGCTCGCGGTTGGCCTGGCGGATGGGCCCGCCGGGATCGCTCGAGGAGCGGTTCACTTCTTCTGCGCCGCCTCCCAGACGACATGGCTGTAGCCGGCCTGGCCCGGGTCGGTCTTGATCACCGGCGTGCTGCCGCCGGCGAGCAGCACCTTCACCGTGCGCTCGTAGGCAGCAGGGTCGAGGTAGCCGATCTTGGGTGTGTTGGCGTTGGTGATGAGCTTGGCCACGTTCTCCATCTGGCGCTGCTGCACCTTCTGCGTCGCGCTGCCCGAGGGGTCGGCGGCAACGACGATCTTGGCGGCACCGGCCGGATCCTTGACGGCGTCGTTCCAGCCCCGGAAGGTGGCGCGCAGGAACCGGGCGGCGCGGGCGACGAAGGCCGGGTCCTTGAGCTTGGGCCCGAGCACGTAGAGGCCGTCTTCGAGCGTGGCCACGCCCTGGTCCTCGTAGTAGAAGGTCACGAGGTCGGCGGGCTTGAGGCCGGCGTCGATGAGCTGCCAGTACTCGTTGTAGATCATGGTCGAGATGCAGGCCGCCTGGTTCTGCAGCAGCGGGTCGACGTTGAAGCCCTGCTTCAGCACCTTGATGTCGGTGTCGGGCTTCAGGCCGAGCTTGCCCATCCAGTTCAGGAACGGATATTCGTTGCCGCCGAACCAGACGCCGATGGTCTTGCCCTTGAGGTCGGCCGGCTTGGTGACGCCGCTGGACTTCCTGCAGGTGAGCATCAGCCCCGAGCGGTTGTAGATCTGGGCGATGTTGACGAGCGGCACCCCGGCCTCGCGCGCGGCCAGGGCGTCTGGCATCCAGTCGACGATTGCGTCGGCGCCGTTGCCGGCGATGACCTGCACCGGCGAGACATCGGGGCCGCCCGGCTTGATCGTCACGTCCAGCCCTTCGTCCTTGTAGTAGCCCTTGGCGGCGGCGACGTAGTAGCCGGCGAACTGGGCTTGCGGCACCCACTTCATCTGCACCGTGAACTTGTCGGCGGCCTGGGCGCCGCAGGCCGCGGCCAGGGCCAGCGCGGCGGCGGCGAATTTGAACGATCGAGCCATCATCGCGAAACTCCTCGGGGTGGGTGGGAAAGCAACGCGGTGCGCTTCACTTCGAGCGCACCGAAGGGTGCCAGAACGCCCAGCGGCGCTCGAGCAGGACGAGCAAGGCGTAGGCCGCCGAGCCGGTGACGGAGGCGACGACGATCGTGCCCCAGACCACCGCCATGTTCATGCGCGCGGCCTCGGTGCTGATGCGAAACCCCATGCCCACGGTCGGGCTGCCGAAGAACTCGGCGACGATGGCGCCGATGAGCGCGAGCGTGGCGTTGATCTTGAGCGCGCTCATGATGAAGGGCACGGCGCAGGGCAGGCGCAGGTCGAGCAGGGTGCGGAAATAGCCGGCGGCGTAGCTGTGCATCAGCTCGCGCTCGATGCGCCCGGCCGACTGCAGCCCGGCCAGGGTCGAGACCAGCATCGGGAAGAAGGTCATCAGCACCACGACCGCGGCCTTGGACGGCCATTCGAAGCCGAACCACATGACCATGATCGGCGCCACCGCGACGAGCGGGATCGTGCTCGTGAGCGAGGCCACCGGCAGCAGGCCGCGCTGCAGGAAAGGCGCACGGTCGATCGCGACGCCGACCGCGAAGCCCAGCGCCGAGCCGAGCAACCAGCCCACGAGCACCGACTTCAGCACGGTCTGGACGAAGTCGCCCGTGAGCAGGGCGCGATGCTCGGCCATCGAAGCGACGATGGCCGAAGGCGAGGGCAGCAGCACGCGCGGCACCTGGAAGGCCGAGACCCCGACCTGCCAGAAGAACAGCACCCACAGGCCGAACAGCGCCGCCGTGAGCGTGCCGGTCCAGCGTCCCCCTTCGAGCGCGGCGCAGCGCTGGACGCTGATCGCCGCCAGCCCCAACAGCGCGCCGGCGGCGAGCCAGAAGCCCGGCCCGGGCGCGCCGCCGCCGCCCATCGCCGCGGGCAGGCGGCCGAAGCCGATGGCGCCGAGCAGGCACAGCGCCACGAGCAGGAGCGTCGGCCGCAGAGCCGGTGCAGCCCGCATCGCGACGAGGGCCGCGCCGGCCAGCAGCAGCCAGCTGCCGAACATCGCCGCCGAGCTGCTCCAACGCAGGCCGGAGTCGACCGGGAACAACAGCGCCAGCGCCAGCAGCGCGAGCACGACGACGGCGGGCAGCCGCTTCATGCACCCGGCCTTTCGAGCGCGGCCGGCGCCGCGGCGCGGCTCGATTTCGATGCGCGTGGAGCCGCCCCGTCCTTGGGTGCGCTCCTGAGCACCAGCCGCTCGACCAGCGCCACCGCTGCCGTGAGCGCGAGGCCGAGCAAGGCCGAGAGCACCAGCGCCGACCAGATGCCCACCGTATTGCCGTAATACGAGGCGGTGAGCAGGCGTGCTCCGAGGCCGGCCTGGGCCCCGGTGGGCAACTCGGCGACCATCGCCCCGACGAGGCCGGCGGCGATGGCCACGCGCAGCGACGGGAACAGGAAGGGCAGGGCCGCAGGCAGGCGCAGGATCCAGAACGCCTGCCAGGAGCTCGCGGCATAGGTGTGGAGGAGTTCGGTCTCGATGCGTTGCGGCGAGCGCAGCCCCTGGACCATCGCCACCGTGACCGGGAAGAAGCACAGGTACATCGCGATCACGGCCTTCGGCGCCACGCCCGAGAAGCCGAGGCTGCCGAGGATGACGAGCACGATCGGCGCGATCGCCAGCACCGGCACGGTCTGCGAGGCGACGATCCAGGGCAGCAGCGCCCGGTCCAGGGTGCGCGAATGGACGATGGCCGCCGCCAGCAGCACGCCGAGCAAGGTGCCCAAGACGAAGCCGACGAGGGTCGATTGCGCCGTCACCGCGGCGTGGTAAAGCAGGTTGCGCGGCGAATCGAGCGGCCAGTCGACGATGCTGTGATACAGGTCCAGCGCCACCTGGTGCGGCGCCGGCAGCACCGGGCGCTCCATGTTCCAGGTGGTCTCGACGAGATCGGCGCGGGTCCAGCCCGGGTGGTCGGCGAGAACGCGTTCAATCGCGCCGCTCGCGTTCAGGCCGATGCAGCCCAGGTACCAGGCGACGAGCAGGGCCGCCAGCACCGAGGCGACGGGGACGATCCTATTCATCGCGCCCATGACCCAGCGCCTGGCGCAATTCGTGCGCCACGGCCATGAACTCGGGCGTGTCGCGCAGCCCCAGGTGGCGCGTCTCTGGCAGCGGCGAGCGGATGTCCTTGACGATGCGCCCGGGCCGAGGCGACATGACGACGATGCGCGTCGACAGGTACACCGCCTCGGCGATCGAGTGGGTGACGAAGACGACGGTGCGGCGCTCGCGCTGCCACAACTGCTGCAACTGCTCGTTCAGTCGGTCGCGCGTGATCTCGTCGAGCGCGCCGAAGGGCTCGTCCATCATCAGCAGCTTGGGCTCGAAGCCGAGGGCGCGCGCGATCGACACGCGCTGCTGCATGCCGCCCGAGAGCTGCCAGGGGAACTTGCGCTCGAAGCCCTTCAGGCCGACTCGTTCGAGGTGTTCGAGTGCGACCGCTTCGCATTCCTTCGTGCTGCGGCGCTGGATCTGCAGCGGCAGCATCACGTTGGCGAGCACGCTGCGCCAGGGAAAGAGCGCAGGAGCCTGGAAGACATAACCGTAGGCGCGTGCCAGCCGCGCCTCGCGCGGGCTCATGCCGTTGACGCGCACCTCGCCGGCGCTGATGGGCTCGAGGTCGGCGATGACGCGCAGCAGCGTCGTCTTGCCGCAGCCCGAGGGGCCGATGAGCGAGACGAACTCGCCCGGCTCGATCGACACGTCGACCTCCTGCAGCGCGTGCACGGGCGCGTCGGCCGCGGGATAGACGACGCTGGCGCGGCGGACGGAGACGGCGTAATCGGGATCGGACATGGGCGGTAACGGGACCTGCAAAAACCTAACCGAACGGTCAGCTTATTCTGGCGCAGGAAAGCCAGATTCGTGCCTGCCGGCGGGGCAGTCGTTTTCCCCTATTCGGGCCATTGCGCACCGCCGCGGTGCCGAATTCGGGGCGCAAAGCCCGGGTGAACCCGCATTGGGGCTGGCACGTGCATTGCGTACGATAAGCCGCAGATCCTGACCAAACGGTCAGGATTCGAATCCAGGACCGCGCCCCCCGAACGCCCAAGGAGCGAGCCGCATGGCCGAGCCCCCTTTCCCCGACGCCCACCCCGACGTCCGCGCCGCCCGGCGCAGCGCCGACGAATACGCGCGCGCCTTCGCCGACGCCGCGCCGCGCTTGACCCGGGCGCAGTCCGTGACCGAGGCCGAGCGCTGCCTCTACTGCTACGACGCGCCCTGCGCCCGCGCCTGCCCCACCGGTATCGACGTGCCCAGCTTCATTCGCCGCATCGCCGAAGGCAACCTGCGCGGCGCGGCGCGCGTCATCCTCGAAGCGAATCCGCTCGGCGGCACCTGCGCCCGCGCCTGCCCGACCGAGGTGCTGTGCGAAGAGGTCTGCGTGCGCAACGTCGGTGAAGGCCGGCCGGTCGCCATCGGCCGCTTGCAGCGCGTCGCCACCGATGCGGTGATGGACCGGCCCGTCGGCGCGCTCTTCAACCGCGCGGCGCCCAGCGGCAGGCGCATCGCCATCGTCGGCGCCGGGCCGGCGGGACTGGCTTGCGCCTTTGCGCTGGCGCGCCGCGGCCACGGCGTCGTCCTGCACGACGCACGCCCCGCTGCCGGCGGCCTCAACGAATACGGACTGGCGAGCTACAAGATGGCGGGCGGCTTCGCCCGGGCCGAGGTCGACTGGCTGCTCGGCATCGGCGGCGTCGAGTTGAAGCTCGGCTGGAAGCTCGAGAACGCGGCCGGGCTCGAGGCGCTGCGCCGCGAATTCGACGCCGTCTACCTGGCGCTGGGCCTGGGCTCGACGCACCGCCTGGGCATTCCCGGCGAAGACCTGCCGGGGGTGCGCGACGCGGTCGACTTCATCGCCGAATTGCGGCGCGCGAGCAACGCGGCGGCCTTGGCGGCCCTGGAGACCCTGGCGGCCCTGGCCATTGGCCGCCGCGTCGTCGTCATCGGCGGCGGCATGACCGCCATCGACGCCGCGGTGCAATGCCGCCTGCTCGGTGCCGAAGACGTGCACCTCGTCTACCGCCGCGGCCCGCAGCAGATGCCGGCCACGCCGGCCGAGCGCGAGTGGGCGCAGAAGCAGGGGGTGACCCTGCATTTCGGGCTCGCACCGCAAGCCCTGGTCGCCCGCAACGGCCATGTCGCCGCGGTGCGCTTCGCGCGCAGCGACGGCGCGGGCGAGCACAGTTTCGTCGCCGACATGGTGTTGAAGGCGATCGGCCAGAAGCTCGACAGCGGCTGGCTCGAAGGCAGCGGGCTGACGCTCGAAGGCGGGCGCATCGTCGCCGACGACGAGGGCCGCACCGCGTTGCCCCGGCTGTACGCCGGCGGCGACTGCCGCCGCGGCGGACGCGACCTGACGGTCGAGGCCGTCGCCGACGGCCAGCGCGCCGCCGCCGCCATCGACGCCGACCTGAAGCACTGAAGACGAAAGCACTCCATGGCCGACCTGCGCAACACCTTCGCCGGCATCCGCAGCCCGAATCCGTTCTGGCTCGCTTCCGCCCCACCCACCGACAAGGCCTACAACGTCAACCGCGCCTTCGAAGCCGGCTGGGGCGGCGTGGTCTGGAAGACGCTGGGCGAAGACGGCCCGCCCATCGTCAACGTCAACGGCCCGCGCTACGGCGCGCTGCTGACGCCCGACCGGCGCCTGCTCGGCTTCAACAACATCGAGCTCATCACCGACCGGCCGCTGCAGACCAATCTCGACGAGATCCGCGCCGTCAAGCGCTCGTGGCCGGACCGCGCCCTCGTCGTCTCGCTGATGGTGCCTTGCACCGAAGCGGCCTGGAAAGCGATCCTGGTGCGCGTCGAAGACAGCGGCGCCGACGGCATCGAGCTCAATTTCGGCTGCCCGCACGGCATGAGCGAGCGCGGCATGGGCGCCGCGGTGGGCCAGGTGCCCGAGTACATCGAGAGGGTCACGGCCTGGTGCAAGACCTACAGTCGCCTGCCCGTCATCGTCAAGCTCACGCCCAACGTCACCGACATCCGGGCGCCGGCCCGGGCGGCGAAGAAGGGCGGGGCCGACGCGGTGTCGCTCATCAACACCATCAACTCGGTGATGGGCGTCGACCCGGCGACGCTGGTGATGAGCCCTTCGACCGGCGGCATGGGATCGCACGGCGGCTACTGCGGCCCGGCAGTGAAACCCATCGCCTTGCACATGACGGCCGAGATCGGGCGTCAGCGCGAAACCGCGGGGCTGCCGATCTCGGGCATCGGCGGCGTCGGCAACTGGCGCGACGCGCTCGATTTCATCGCCCTGGGCGCCACAAACGTGCAGGTCTGCACCGCGGCGATGACTTTCGGCTTCAAGATCGTCCAGGAGATGACCGACGGATTGTCCGAATACATGGATTCGATGGGGTTCGAGACGACCGCCGAATTCCAGGGCCGGGCCTTGCCGACGATCACCGATTGGCAATACCTGAACCTGAATTCGATCAGCAAGGCGCAGATCGACCAGGTCAGCTGCATCCAGTGCGGGCGCTGCCACATCGCCTGCGAAGACACCTCGCACCAGGCGATCACGGCGATGAAGGACGGCCGACGCCACTTCGAGGTCGACGAAGCCGAATGCGTGGGCTGCAACCTCTGCGTGACCGTCTGCCCGGTGCCCGATTGCCTGACGCTGCGCACGCTGGCGCCAGGGGAGGTCGACCTGCGCACGCGTCAGCCCGTGCCGGCGCAGGCCGCCGACTGGACGACGCACCCGAACAATCCGATGCGCCGCAGCGCAGCGGTCTGAAGTACAACCCTCAATGCATCACGCGAGCGAAGGAAGCCCAGCCATGTCCACCCTGCTGATCCGCGGCGGCACCGTCGTCAACGCCGACCGTGAATTCCGCGCCGACGTGCTGTGCGTCGACGGCCGAATCGCGGCAATCGGCGCCGCGCTCGAAGCCCCGAACGGCGCCGAAACGCTCGATGCCGGAGGCCGCTACCTGATGCCCGGCGGCATCGACCCCCACACCCACATGCAGCTGCCCTTCATGGGCAGCGTCGCCGCCGACGACTTCTTTACCGGCACCGCGGCGGGATTCGCCGGCGGCACGACGAGCATCATCGACTTCGTCATCCCCGACCCGCAACAGCCGCTGCTGGACGCCTACCGCACCTGGCGCGGCTGGGCCGAGAAGGCGGCCGGGGACTACGGCTTCCACGTCGCCGTGACCTGGTGGAGCGACCAGGTCCGCGCCGACATGGGCACGCTGGTGCAGGAAGAGGGGGTCAACAGCTTCAAGCACTTCATGGCCTACAAGAACGCCATCATGTGCGACGACGAGACGCTGGTGAACAGCTTCAAGCGCGCGCTCGAACTCGGCGCGATGCCGACGGTGCACGCCGAGAATGGCGAGCTCGTCTACCTGCTGCAGCAGGAAGTGCTGAAGATAGGCATCAGCGGCCCCGAAGGCCATCCGCTGTCGCGCCCGCCGATGGTCGAGGGCGAAGCCGCGAACCGCGCGATCGCCATCGCCGACGTGCTGGGCGTGCCGATCTACATCGTCCACGTCTCGTGCATCGAATCGGCCGAGGCGATTGCCCGCGCCCGCGCCCGCGGCCAGCGCGTCTACGGCGAGGTGCTGGCCGGCCACCTGGTGATCGACGACAGCGTCTACCGCGACCCCGATTTCGCGACCGCCGCGGCCTACGTGATGAGCCCGCCTTTCCGCCCCAAGGGCCACCAGGAGATGCTCTGGCGCGGCCTGCAGTCGGGCCAGCTCCACACCACGGCGACCGACCATTGCGTCTTCTGCGCACCGCAGAAGGCGATGGGCAAGGCCAGCTTCACGCAGATCCCGAACGGCTGCGGCGGCGTCGAAGACCGCATGCGGGTGATCTGGGACGCCGGCGTCAACACCGGGCGCCTGACGCCGAGCGAGTTCGTCGCCATCACCTCGGCCAATTGCGCGAAGATCTTCAACCTCTATCCGCGCAAGGGCTGCATCACCGAAGGCGCCGACGCCGACATCGTGCTCTGGGACCCGCTGGCGACGAAGACGATCACGGTGAAGACGCAATTCTCCAAGGGCGACTTCAACGTCTTCGAGGGCCGCACGGTGAAGGGCCTGGCGGCGCAGACGCTGAGCCGAGGCCAGCTGGTCTGGAGCGAAGGCGACCTGCGCGCCGTCGCCGGTGCCGGGCGCTACGTCAAGCGCCCGGCATTCGGCCCGAACTTCCAGGCCGCGGCCAAACGCACGCAGGATCTCGCGCCCACCGCGGTGGCGCGCTGAAGGAGCGATCGAACATGGACACGAAGACCAAGACCGAGCTGGCCGAACTGCGCGTCGACGGCGCGCGCCTCTGGGCCTCGTTGATGGAACTGGCGCAGATCGGCGCCACGGCCAAGGGCGGGGTCTGCCGCCTGACGCTGACCGACCTCGACCGCCAGGGCCGCGACCTCGTCACGCGCTGGGCGCGCGAAGCCGGCATGACGGTGACGATCGACAAGATCGGCAACGGCTTCATGCGCCGCCCCGGGCGCAACAACAGCCTGCCGCCGGTCGTCACCGGCAGCCACATCGACACCCAGCCCACGGGCGGCAAGTTCGACGGCAACTACGGCGTGCTGGCGGGGCTCGAAGTCGTGCGCACGCTCAACGACCACGGCATCGAGACCGAGGCCCCGATCGAGGTCGCGTTCTGGACCAACGAAGAGGGCAGCCGCTTCGTCCCGGTGATGATGGGCTCGGGCGTCTTCGCCAAGGCCTTCACGCTGGAGCACGCCTACGCCGCGAAAGACACCGAGGGCAAGAGCGTGAAGGAAGAGCTCGAGCGCATCGGCTACATCGGACCGGAAGAGCCCGGCGCGCACCCGATCGGCTGCTATTTCGAGACCCACATCGAGCAAGGCCCGGTGCTCGAGGACCACGGCAAGACGATCGGCGTCGTCACCGGCGTGCTCGGCATCCGCTGGTACGACTGCGTCGTCACCGGCATGGAAGCTCATGCCGGGCCGACGCCGATGGCCCTGCGCAAGGACGCCTTGCAGGTCGCGAGCCGGCTCATGCAGGAAGTCGTGGCCTGCGCGCATCGCCATCCGCCGCATGGCCGCGGCACGGTCGGCATGGTGCAGGTGCACCCGAACAGCCGCAACGTGATCCCGGGGCGGGTCAAGTTCTCGATCGACCTGCGCAACGCGAGCGACGCGCTCTGCGACGAGATGGATGCCGACATCCGCGGCGTCGCGGCGAAGCTCAGCGCCGAAACCGGCCTCGCGATCGAGATCACCCCCGTCTCGTCCTACCCGGCCCAGCCCTTCCACCCCGACCTGATCCAGGCCGTGGGCGGCGCCGCTGAGCGTCTGGGCTATTCGAACATGCCGGCGGTCTCGGGCGCCGGGCATGACGCCGTCTACATGGCGCGGCTCGCGCCGGCCGGGATGATCTTCATTCCCTGCAAGGACGGCATCAGCCACAACGAGATCGAAAGCGCCGAGCCCGAGCACATCACGGCGGGCTGCAACGTGCTGCTGCACGCGATGCTGGAGCGCGCCGCAGCGGCCTGACGCTTTTGCGGGCCGACGGGCGCGGCCGCGACGAGCGGCCGCGCGCGCGAATCGACAGGCGGCTTGCCAAGCAGGGCAATGTGGTGTGAGACTCGCGCCGGTCGCGCATGCATTCCGGCATTGCGCGCGACCGCTTGACGAGCCAGAAGCGGTTTCCCCATGCACGCACTCACGAGCCTGCGCCAGCTGGCGCTGGGCGAAATCATGGGGCTGCCCTTCATGCTGCTGCAATTCGTTGCGGTGCTCGGCATCCTTTCGTTCGTCCTGATGTTCAAGCGCGGCAAGGGCGACTCGCGCAATCCCGGATGGTTCGGTTACGGCTGGATCCTCGGCATCACGGGATATCTGATCACGGGGCTTGTCTCCCAATTCATTCAAGGGCCCTCGAAGCCCTATATCCGGAACGACATCCTCTTCATGGCCGGCATGCTCGGGGGTTGGCAGCAAGCCTCGATTGCCTACCTCTGGATCATCGGCGGACGGATTCAATTCACCGGCACCGCCTACCTCCTCTCTTCCCTCATCGACATGGCCACCGTCTGGCTGGCCGGCTCGCTCGTGCACCGCTGGATGGTTTCCGGCGCGCCGACCACGCTCAGCCTGAACGCGCTGGTCAAGACCTGGCTCGTGCGCACGGCGGCGGGCATCGCCGGCGTCCTGTTGGTGGCGCTGTTCGACACCGGGCCGCCCGAATACAGCCTGTTCCTGGTGCGCAGGCTGGTCGGTGCCCCCTCGAGCTTCTTCCTCTACTTCGGCATCTACTGGCTGTTCAAGGTGGACGATGAACAGCGCCAGCGCGTCGATTCGGAACGCACGGCCTACGAAAAGCGCATCGAGATGCAACGCGAATTGGCCCGGCGCGACTCCGAGATCCGCCATGTCGCCGACAACATCCCGGCCCTGGTCGCGGGCTGGACGCGCGAGGGTCAGTGCATTTCGGTGAATCGCGAGTTCTGCCGATGCTTCGGCATACAGGACCCGGCGTCGATCATCGGCCAAGGCATTCGCGAGGTCATCGGCGCCGCGAACTGGGAGACGATCGGCCCCGGATTCGAGGCCGCCACCCGCGGCACGCGCGTGAACTTCGACTGCGAACTGCGGCTGCAGCAGGGCAGCGCCCGTGTCGACGTCACCTGCGTGGCGGAGGGCGAGCCGGCGGCGCAGGCCGACCGCGTCTTCCTGCTTATCGTCAGCATCGAAGGCCGAAAGCGTGCCGAGGACGCGGTTCGCCAGCGCGAGAAACTGCTCATCGCCGCCATGGACTCGATCGCCGAAGGCTTGATCATGACCGACCGGCAGGGGCGGATCAGCCGCATGAACCCGGTGGCCGAGGCGCTCACCGGCTGGTCCGTGGCGCAGGCCGCGGAGTGCGCCCACGCCGAGGTCCTGCTCTGCGAATCTCCCGACGCCGCGGCGCAGGCCGGCACGCTGATCGATGCCGCGCTCGGCGAACGCGCGACGCAGCACCTGCAGAACGCGCTGCTGATCGCGCGCGACGGCAGCGAGCGCCTGATCAACGCGGCGGCGGCCCCGATTGCGCTCGACAACGAGGAGCCGATCGGCGCCATCGTGGTGTTCCGCGACATCACCGAAGAGAGCCTCATCCGGGCGGAGTTGCAGCGCCACGACAGGCTGCAGTCGATCGGCCTGCTCGTGGGCGGCGTGGCGCACGATTTCAACAACCTGCTGGCGTCGATCAACGGCGCCGCCGCGCTCGAGGCGCTGGAGCGGGACGCGCTCGACGCCGACCGGAAGAACCTGAGCATCATCCTGGTCTCGGCCCGGCGCGCCGCCGAACTGGTGCGCCGGTTGACCGACTTCGCCGGCAACCGGCAAACCGAATTCGCCCCGCTCGACGTCGGCATGGCCGTGCGCGAAACGGTCGAGATGCTGTCCCGGACCACCCCGCGCACGATCGAGATCTCGTTCGCAGAAGCCGCGCCCGGCGCGCTCATGGTCTCGGGCAACGCCGCCGCCCTGCAGAGCGTGCTGCTCAATCTCGCCGTGAACGCCTGCCATTCGATGCCGGACGGGGGCGAGCTGAACTTCTGCTGCGCGGCGGCCCGCGTCGGCCCCGGGGGGCTCGACCCCGGTCCCTTGCTCGCGGCCGGGCGCTATGTCGAGATCGCGCTGCGCGACAGCGGCTGCGGCATCGCCAAGGAGCACATGGACAAGATCTTCGATCCCTTCTTCACCACCAAGGAGCGCGGCCTGGGAACCGGCCTCGGCCTGGCCTCGGCCTACGGCGTGGTGCGCGACCACGGGGGCTGGATCGGCGTCGAAAGCAGCGTCGGGGTGGGCACGACCGTTCGCGTCCTGCTGCCCGAATGGCGCGAGTCCGGCGAGTTCGAGGGCGGCGCGGCGCCCGCCGCGGACGGTGACGCCAAGGGCCTGGTCCTGTTCGTCGACGACGACCCGCTGTTCTCCGGCGTCGGCGCCTCGATGCTGGGCGCGCTCGGCTATGCGGTGGCGGCGGCGCGCAACGGCGCCCAGGCCCTCGAGCAATATCGCAAGCTGGCCCCGGAGCTGCAGGCGATCCTGATCGACCTCGACATGCCGGTGCTGGGCGGGCGCCTGGCCGTGCTCGAACTCCGGCAGGCGGGGGCGCGCTGCCGCATCGTGCTCACGACCGGACGCACCGACGCCGAGACCCAGGCGATGCTCGAGTCGATGGGCGTCGACGCCGTGTTGTTCAAGCCGTTCTCGCTCGACGACCTGCGCCGGGCGATGGCGCCAGCGCCGACGGCTGCCGCGCCGACCGCCCCGGCGCCGGCCGGCTGAGCGGCGCGTGGCGCGTCAGTCCAGCAGGCCGTGCTCCATCGCGGCCATCAGCACCTGGACCCGGTTCTTGGCGCCGAAGCGCTTGGCCAGCCGGCCCACGTAGAGCTTGACGGTGACCTCCTCGATCTGCAGCTCGCGCCCGATTTCCTTGTTCGTGCGGCCCTGGCGCAACAAGCGCAGCACCGCCAGCGCCTTGGGGTTGAGCGCTTCGTCGGGGTCCCCGACCGCGCCCGGTGCGCCGCGCCGGGTGCTCTGGGCCGAAAGCAGCGACGCCGGAATGAAGCGCTCGCCGCTCAGCATCAGGCGCACGGCGTGGGTCAGGCTGCTGCCGGAAACCGTCTTGTTGACGAAGCCGATCGCGCCCAGCTGGAGGATGGCGCGCACGTCTTCCTGCGAGGCCTGGCCCGACATCACCGCCACCGGAACGTCGCACGGGTTCTCCACCAGGCCGCGCAAGGTGCCGATGCCGCGCGAGCCGGGCATGCGGTAGTCGACGAGGGCCAGGTCGTAGGTGTCGGGCCGGGCCAGCGCGGCCTCGCACTCGGCGATGGTGCGCACCGCGTCGACCTCCATGCCTTCGAGCGAGCGCGCCAGATAGTCGCGCAAGGTGTCGAGCAACAGCACGTGGTCGTCGACGAGCAACAGCCTGGACATCGGGACTCCCCTGCAAATCACCGGCGCAGCGCCTGGCGGAATCGCGATCATGACGCATGACTCGTGAGCGCGGCCCCGGTGCCCTTCGCTTCGCGCCCGCCCACGCGACTCACGCCGCCCGCGCCTCGATACCAACGTATAGCCTGCAGCGCAAAGGGCGGCGGCCGCAGCGATTCGGCGCGCCGGCCTAGGCCAGCGGGTGGCCGCCCGGCGGGGTTCGCGGACTACGCTTCATTCACCCCGATACGTGAGTGAAACCCGTCATGCCCAGCACCCGGCGTTCCGAGCCTGCATGCGGCGCCAAGCCCGCCAAGGCGCCGCGGCGCACGGCTCCCCGGCCCGCTTTCCGCGATGACGTCCTGCGCGTTCGGCGCTGGCTGAAGACGCTCGAGCGCGACCGCCTTGCCGGCACCGGGCAGGGCAGCGAGCTCGAAGACTGGCTGCGCGACTGCGTCGAGCCCTTCCTCGGCATGGCCGCGCTGAAGCAGGTCGACCTGTCCTGGGAGCTCGATTCGACGCTGCCCGGCGCGCTGCGCTTCGACGCCAACCGGGTGCGGCTCGGGCTGTGCTGCCTGATCGACGAAGCCTTCGCGCGCTGCTCGCGCGGCCGGATCGAGGTTCTCGTCGAACGCGTCGGCGCCGGGCCCGCCCAGCCCTGGTTTCTGCGCTTCGAGGTCACGGCGACCGGGCCGGGTTGCGACCGCGATGTCGAACCCGGCCTCTTCGACGGCCCCGGTGCGGCGGGCGGCGGCGTCGGGAGCGTCGGTGGCGGCGGCTTCAGCCTGTCCTTGTGCCGCCACCTCGTGGCCTGGATGCAGGGGCGGCTCGGCGTGATCACCGTTCCGGGGCAGGGCACGAGGTTCTGGTTCGAACTCGCGCCCTCGCCCCCGGCCTGGGCGCAAGCGCAGCCGGCGCGGCCGCGTTGACGGGGGCCGAGGCGTCATGGGAGCGGAGAGCCCTGCATGACCTGCAACGGCCAGCGCAAGCGTTCACGCCGGCCGGCACGGCACGCTGCGGCGCCCCTGACCCCGTGCCCGCGCGCGCGCAGCGGCCGCCGGGCGGGTGAAAGCGACGCGATGGGCGCGCGGGGCGAGCCCGAAAGCCCGGCGCCCGCCGTGATGCGGCCGCTGCAGTTCGCGGCCGGCGGCAACCTGGCAGGCGCGCTGCGGCGCGCGC
>JAGWTS010000101.1 GCA_028868875.1 Burkholderiales bacterium
GAGGCTTTCGGCTTCGCGGCGCCGCTCAGCCATCGCGCGCGCGAGCTCGACCATCGGCCGCTGGCTGATCGTCATCGCGGCGATGGCACTCTCGGCCTCCGCCGGCAGCCGCGCCGCGCCCGGGTGCAGTTGCTGCGCGAGATAGCTGTTGAAGCCCAGGCGTGCGGCCTGCGCCGCCGAAGACGGGCTCGCGCCCCAGCTCAGCCGGTTGAGCCAGGGGTAAGGATCGGCGGCCGGGGCCGGTGCGCGCGCCGGCGGGTTCGGTGCCGGGCCCGCCGCCCGGTTCGGTGGGGGCGGGCTCGCGCAGCCGCCGAGCATCCAGGCCAGCGGCGACGCGGCCAAGGGCGCGACGAAGCGGCGCCGCGACAGCAGGGGGTTCGGGCCATGGGTCGTCGCCATGGCCGGACTGTCACCGCAATTCGTTGCCACCGTGCGGCGATGTGTTGCCGGCGCGCGAAATGTGCCGCAGCCGTACCGCGCGGTTAGGATGCTGCGGCGGCGGCGCAGGACCAGGCTGCCTCCCCTCGTCATTCACATTGCCGGCGGACCAAGATGCCACAAGCCAACTCCAGGATCCAGAGCGTTCCCACCCAGCCGCTTGCCGGCCAGCGTCCGGGCACCTCCGGGCTGCGCAAGAAGGTCGGCGTGTTCAGCCAGCCGGGCTATCTCGAGAACTTCGTCCAGTCGGTCTTCGATTCGCTCGAAGGCTTTGCCGGTGCCAGCCTGGTGGTCGGCGGCGACGGCCGCTTCTTCAACGACCGGGCGATCCAGACCATCCTGCGCATGGCCGCGGCCAACGGCTTCGGGCGCGTGCTCGTCGGCCGCGACGGCATTCTCTCGACCCCGGCGGCGAGCTGCGTCATCCGCGAGCACAAGGCCTTCGGCGGGCTCATCCTCTCGGCCAGCCACAACCCGGGCGGCCCCGACGGCGACTTCGGCATCAAGTACAACACCGGCAACGGCGGCCCGGCGCCGGAGAAGATCACCGAGGCGATCTACGCCAACACCCAGCGCATCGGGCGCTGGCTCACGCAGGAGGGCGGCGCGGTCGACCTCTCGGCCCTGGGCACGACGCAGCTGGGCGCGATGACGGTCGAGGTCATCGATCCGGTGGCCGACTATGCCCGCGCGATGGCGCGCCTGTTCGATTTCGACGCCATCCGCCGCCTGCTGGCGCGGCCGGACTTCCGCATCCGCTTCGACGCGATGCACGCCGTCACCGGGCCTTATGCCCAGGCCTTGCTCACCGAAACCCTCGGGGCGCCGGCCGGCAGCGTCGTCAACGGCGTGCCGCTGCCCGACTTCGGCGGCGGCCACCCGGACCCGAACCCGGTGTATGCCGACGAGCTGATGGCGGCGATGTTCGGCGCCGACGCCCCCGACTTCGGCGCCGCCAGCGACGGCGACGGCGACCGCAACATGATCGTCGGGCGCCGCTTCGTCGTCACCCCGAGCGACAGCCTGGCGGTGCTGGCGGCGAATGCCCGCCTCGTCCCGGGCTATGCCGCGGGGTTGGCGGGGGTGGCGCGCTCGATGCCCACCAGCGCCGCGGTCGACCGCGTCGCCCAGGCCCTGGGGATTCCCTGCTTCGAAACCCCGACCGGCTGGAAATTCTTCGGCAACCTGCTCGACAGCGGCCAGATCACGATCTGCGGCGAGGAAAGCGCCGGCACCGGCAGCAACCACGTGCGCGAGAAAGACGGGCTCTGGGCCGTGCTCTTCTGGCTCAACATCCTCGCGGTGCGCGGCGAATCGGTCGAGACCATCGTGCGCGACCACTGGCGCCGCTATGGCCGCAACGTCTATTCGCGCCACGACTACGAAGGCGTCGACAGCGAGGCCGCGAACGGACTGATGGCGCAGCTGCGCGCCGCGCTCGGCGGCCTGCCCGGCACGGCCCTGGCCGGCAGCGGAGTGACCCTGGCCGACGACTTCGCCTACACCGACCCGGTGGACGGCTCGGTCTCGACCGGCCAGGGCATCCGCATCGGCCTGGCCGACGGCTCGCGCATCGTCTACCGCCTCTCTGGCACCGGCACCGAAGGGGCGACGCTGCGCGTGTACCTCGAGCGCTTCGAGGCCGACCCGGCGCGCCAGGACGTGGATGCACAGACCGCCTTGGCGCCGCTGGTGGCGGCGGCCGATGCGCTCGCCGGCATCCGCGCGCGCACCGGGCGCAGCGAGCCGACGGTCAAGACCTGACCGGTTCTGACCGGCCCCGTCACTGCAAGGCGCGGAGTTGTGCCGGGCTGGTGACGTAATTTTGGGTCATGTTCGGAAATGAACTACCGACAATGACCTCATGAACACCCATGCACATCGGCCGCGGCGCGGCCCTTCGTCGTCATGGCCGGCATGACGGGCGGGATCTCGTCGCCCGGCGTCGGCAGCGGGCTGGACGTGAATGCGATCGTCGACAAGCTCGTCGCGATCGAGCACCGGCCGGTCGAACTGCTGCAGAAGCAGGCCGCCGGCATCCAGGCCAGGCTCTCGAACTTCTCGATGCTCAAGAGCTACATGGCGAATGTCCAGAGTGCGGCGGCCAAGCTGGCCGACCTCTCGTTCTGGCGCGCGAGCACGGCCTCGAGCTCGAACCCCGCCGCAGTGCTCGCCTTGGCCGCGAAGGGCGACGCGGTGCCCGGCAGCTACCGGGTCGAGGTGGCGAGCCTGGCGCAGGCGCAGACCACGGCTTCGGCGGCCGTGGCCGACCCCAAGGCGGGGCTCGGCGCGGGGCAGTTGCACATCGACTTCGGCAGCTGGAGCGCCGACGGCAGTGCGTTCAGCCCGGCGGACGGCGCGAAGTCGATGGACATCACGATCGAGGAGGGCCACGACAGCCTGGAGGCGGTGCGCGACCAGATCAATGCCGCCAAGGGCGGGGTCACGGCCACCTTGCTGAGCGACGCGAGCGGCACGCGCCTGGTGCTGCTCGGCAGCGCGAGCGGCGAAGCCAACGGATTCCGGATCAGCGCCTCGGGCCCCGGCGGTGCGGCCCCGCCGGGGCTGGCGGCGCTGGCCTACGACCCGCCCGCGGGCGCCACCCAGACCGCCCGGACCCAGACCGCAGCGAATGCCAGCCTGACGATCAACGGTATCGCCCTGCAGTCCGCCTCGAACACAGTGGACGCGTCCATTCCCGGGCTCGCGCTGAGCCTGAAGCAGGTCACGCAGGGCGCGGTGGACGTGACGGTGGCGAGCGACACCGGCGCCATGCGAACAGCGGTTCAGAACCTCGTCACCGCCTACAACGAGATGACCACCTACATCGCCGACCAGACCCGCTACGACGCGGCGAACCGGAGGGCGGCGCCGCTGAACGGCGACAGCATGACGCTGGCATTGCAAAGGCAGTTGCGTGCGGCCTTCTCCGCGACCAGCGAGGCCTCGCCGGCCTTCCCCAGCCTGCTCGACTTGGGCATCCGCCTGCAGGCAGGCAATACCCTGGCGATCGACGCCGCCAAACTCGACGAAGCCCTGGCGCGACCGCAGGATCTGGCGCAGGCCTTCGCCGCCAACACCGCCGGAACCGGCGGCGACGGGTTCGGCGTGCGCATCAAGGCGCTGGCCGCCCAGGCCCTGGGGTTCGAAGGCTTGATCACGCGCGGGACCAACGCGCTCAACGATTCGGTGCGGCGCAATGCCGATCAACAGGCCCGGATGGAAGCGCGCATCGAGAAGGTGCGTGACCGCCTGCTGCGGCAATACAACAGCCTGGACCAGCAGATGGGCAAGCTCACTGCGCAGAGCAACTTCGTGAATCAGCAGCTGTTGGCGATGTTCAAGCGGAGCTGAGTCGCGTCCAATCTGACGACGTTTCATCATTGATGCGTGGGATGACGCCTTGACGTCGCGTTTCTAGAATGAAATTCGCGACGCCCCAGTTGCTTCACCTCATGACGGATGGCCGGTCGCCCGCGCCAGCGGTGTGCCGTCGGTCGACAACGAAGGAACGACCATGCTCAGGATTGGATCGCGAGCAGCCAGGCTGCTCGGAATCGGCTCGCTCGTGGCGCTCGGCATGGCCGGTTGCGTCTTCGACGGCAACGGCACTTCCGGCGGCGGCAGTGCGGGCGTCACCCCGGCGACCCCGTCGGGAGGCGGCTCGGCCACCGTCGCGGGAACCGTTTACGCGGGCAACGTGAATGGCGCCAGCGTGTCCCTCTATGCGATCGATGCGCAGGGCCAGGTGGTCGGTTCGGCGCTGGCCAGCGCCCAGTCGAATGCCCAGGGGCAGTTCACCCTCAACCTGGCGACGCTGCCCGCCGGCCCCGTCATCGTCACGGCCAGCGGCGGCAGCTATGCCAGCGAGGCCGACCAGAGCACCCAGACCCTGGGCAGCCTGTCGGTGCTGGTGCCGCAACTGGTGACCGGAGCGAACTCGGCCAACCTCAGCGTGCTGACGAGCGCGATTGCCGCGGCCGCCCGGCAGACCCTGCAGCAGAGCGGCGGCACGGTGGCGGCGGCCAACACGAGCGCGACCCTGGCGGTCGAGCGCCTGCTCGGGCTCACGGCTTTCGCGGGCAACCCCATCACCACGGCACCGGACCCGAGCGCCACCAGCGGCGACGCCTGGCTTCTCTCGGCGCTGGCCGGGGTCATCGAACAACTGCGGGCCGATTCGCAGGTCAGCCCCGCCGTGCTCTACCAGGCGCTGCAGGACGACATCAGCGACGGCAAGCTCGACGGCTTGAAGGCCGGCCAGCCCATCAGCCTGGGCAGCGGCGGCACGCTTGCCGCCAGCCTGTTCACGACCCAGTTCTCGGGCGCGGCCAACGCCTACGGCGCGGCCAAGCCGGTTTACGCTGGCGCGACGAGCCTGATTTCGGGCGCGCTTCAGCAGTCCGCCCAGGCCGCCGGCATCGCGATCGGCAGTTCGGGGTCGATTGCCCCGCTGCTCACGCAGTCCGGTGGCACCCAGCTTTATTTCGCCGCTCGCAGCGACGGTCTGGTCCAGCTCGACATGAGCAATCCGGCGAGTCCGGTGGCTTCCAAGGTGGCGGCGATCAACAACGCGGTCATGACGAGCCAGGGCGGCAGCTATTTCAGCTCGCTCGACGGCATCGTCATCGATCCGACGCCCATCCATGTGGGCGGAGTCGCCAAGGTGTTCGCGCTGCTCTACAGCTATCAAAGCAATCAGGTCGTCGCGGTGAATCTGACTGACGGAGTCGTGGCCGGCTCGACCACGCTGAACATCGCGGGCTCGCTCTCTTTCTCCGGCGCCACGACCCAAATCGCCGGCGGCATCGCCGACGGATCCCGCGGCAAGATCTGGCTCGCGACCGGCGACGGCCTGCTCGGTGTCGACCCGAGCAACCTGACCGCCGCGCCCGTGCTCATCGCGCAGCCGGCCAACACGAAGATCACCGAAAACCTGGGCGGCGACCCGGCCAGGGACATCGTCTACGCACCCGACTACGGCAACCAGACGCTGGTCGTGTTCAACCTCGCCGAAGCCAAGGCCTACGCGATGAGCACGGCCGATTGGACCAGCCTGTTGGGCGGCGGCACCGCAGCGAAGTGGGACCAAGGCGGCGAAATCGACGGCGTCGCGCTCGACAGCCTCTACCAGGTTGCGGTGATGACGCCGGAAGGCAACAGCAGCATCGGCTTGGTGACCTACGCGACGCCGTCGGGATCGACCGCAGCGGTCGGCAGCATCGCCGCCGGGGCCCGCTTCGTTGCCTTCCCGAGCCCGAACAGCTACTTGTCTGGTTCTGCCGTCGACCCGGTCAGCCATGCCGCGATGTTCGTCGGCGAGGGCAGCGGCCTGGCGGTCGGCGTTCTCGACAATCCGGCCGGTACGAACTGGAAGGGATTCAGCAGCTTCGTCGCCGCTCCCTACAACTCTTCATACTCGTTCGAGCCGCACGACCCGCACACGGTGGGAGCGTTCAACGTCGGCGGCAAGCCCTACGGGTTCATCCTGCAAGGCGGTTATGGTCCCTACAAGGTGGGGGTGATCGACATGAACGCCTGGCTTGCGGCTCCCACCGCCAGCGCCGGGCTGCTGGCCTCGGACCCGATGGCCGACGCATCGATCGTCCGCCTGCTGACCTATTGAAGCGCTCGCACCGGGCAAAAAAAAGCCCGGGCGGCTCGCCACCGCCCGGGCATTCCTTTCCCTGAATCAACCCAGGTTGATCGGCACGAAGATCTTGTTGCCGTCGCGCTCGATCAGAAGCGCCACGTTCTTGGGCTTGCTCTTCAGCACGTTCTGCACCTGCTCGACGGAGCGCACCGGCTGGCCGTTGATGGCGAGCAGCACGTCGCCGGGCTGAACCCCGGCGTCGGCGGCCGGGCCGCCCACGTCCTCGACCAGGAGCCCCGATTCGAGATGCGCCTGCTTGCGTTCGTCCGCGGTCAGCGGGCGCAGCGCCAGGCCGAGGCGGGCTCCCTGGGCGCTGTCGCCGACCTGGTCGGCGCTGGCGACATCGCTCGAGGCATTGCCCAGCTTCACGTCGACGTCGCGCCAGGACTTGTCGCGCCAGACCTTGAGCTTGACGTGATCGCCCGGGGCCGACATGCCGATCAGGTTCGAGAGCATGCCCGAGCGCTGCACCGCCTGGCCGTTGACTTCGGTGATGACGTCGCCCGGCTTCAGTCCGGCGCTGGCCGCGGCGCTGTCGGGCGCGATGCTCGAGACGAGCGCACCGTCCGGGCTCTTCATGCCGAAGGACTCGGCCAGGCCCTGGTTCAGGTCCTGCACCGTGACGCCCAGGCGGGCGTGGGTGGCGTGGCCGGTGGCCAGGATCTGCCGCTCGACCTGGAGTGCGACATTGATCGGGATCGAGAAGCTCAGGCCCTGGAAGCCGCCGGTCTGCGAATAGATCTGCGAGTTGATGCCGACGACGGCCCCGGTGCCGTCGAACAGCGGCCCGCCCGAATTGCCGGGATTCACCGCGGCGTCGGTCTGGATGAAGGGCACCACCGCGTCGCCCGGCAGCGAGCGCCCCTTGGCGCTGACGATGCCCGAGGTAGCGGTCTGGTCGAAGCCGTAAGGCGTGCCGATGGCCATCACCGGGTCGCCGACCTGGAGGTTGCGCGGGTCGCCCAGGCGCACCGTCGGCAGACCCTTGGCGGGGATGCGCAGCACCGCGATGTCGGTGGTCGGGTCGAAGCCGAGCACCTTGGCCGTGAACTCGCGCCGGTCGTTGAGCTTGACCGTCACTTCCTTGGCTTCGCGCACCACATGGGCGTTGGTGAGGATCAGGCCGTCGCTGCTGATGATGAAGCCCGAGCCCTGGCCGCGGAACGGCACCGAAGGCTGCTGCCCGCCGTGGAACTGGAAGCCGGGCATGCCGCGGAAGAACTGGAAGAAGGGGTCGTTCTGGATGTTGGGCGGCAGGCCCTGCTCCTCGCCCGTGGTCTTGTGCATGCCTTCGACGATGATGCCCACGACGGCCGGCGCGGCCGACTTGAAGATGGCGCGGTAGTCGGGAACCTGGCCCTGGGCCTGGATCATCGGGATCGGCGCCGGGGCGTTCTGCGCCTGCTGCATCGGGGCGCTGTCGCTCACCCGGGTCGCTCCGGGGTGGAGCCAGCCGGGCAGGGTGAAGGCGCCGGCGGCACCGGCGCCGAGCAGGCCGCCGACGACGACGGCGGAGGTGATGGCGTTGAGTTTCATGGCGAGTTCCTCGGGGGGAGCAGATGAACCCGACGGTAGCCGATGCGGATGAGGCCTCGGTTAGCGCTGCGTGAAGCGAGGGTTAAGCGGCCGGGGGGCGAGGAGTGGGCGGCCGCATGGTTTCGTTAGGGCCGTCCAAGGCAAGCGCTTGTCGCCATCGCCAACTCCTTGCTCCACTTGCATTCGGTGCTTCAGCGAGCGTTTTGCGGTGAAAGGCGGCCGCCCTCAACCGGCGCAACCTTGCCTGAGCAAGGCGTGCATGGCGAGTTAAGGACAAGGTGGAAACGGAAGGGTCTAAAGCGCCCTGCTTGCGCAAAGCCGAGGGCCGTGCACTTCAGTCTGGTTGCACGCGCAGCTTGGCAGGCCCCACCTCCGGTCGCTCGACGCGACGCCAGCCCCTGGCGACCCCGCCGCCTGACAGCGGCCGCATCACTGCGCAGGCTCGCCCGCCACCGGGCGCGGCGGCGCTGGCGCCCATGCGCTGCTGCCCAGGACCTCGATCGCATGCTCGTAGCCCTGGCGCACGATCAGTTCGAAGCGCGTCCAGTCGAGCAGCCCGACGCGCTCGAGCGGCGGGTTGAAATAGAGGTCGGTCAAGCCGCGCGCCTGGCGCTGGCGCGACAGGCTGTACAGCAGGGTGGAATTGACCAGCAGCGACACCGGGCCGGGCAGGCGGTAGCGGCGGCGCCGGCGCGGGCGCAGGCGGTCGAGCAGCATCGCCCAGCCGCTGGGCATCTCGTCGAGCTCGATGCGCCGCGCCCGGCTGGTGTGCAGATCGACGCCGATCACCTTGCCGATGCCGCGCGCACCGCGCATCACGTCGACCGGGAAGTTGTTGAAGGTGCCGCCGTCGCAATGCAGCTCGCCGTCGATGAGGACCGGCGGCAGCGCCCCCGGGATGGCAACGCTCGACAGCAGGGAGCGCGTCAGGTCGCCGCGCCGCAGCACCACCTCGCGGGCGCGCGAGTAGTTGGTGGTGACGCAGAAGAAGCGCTTCCACAGGTCCTCGATGGCCGCCCCCTCGCCGACGTGCGCGGCCACGGCGCGGGCGACGAGGCCGCGCAGGCGCCGGCCCTTGATGAGCGAGACCAGCGGCAGCAGCGCGTAGTCGCCGGTCGGGTTGCGGCCGAAGGCGGTGCGCGCCATCGCCTGCAGGCGCTCCGGGTCCTGGTCGGTGGCGATGAAGGCGGCCATGATCGCGCCGATGCTGGTGCCGCCCACGTAGTCGACCTCGATGCCGCGCTCGCGCAGCGCGCGGTACACGCCCAGGTGCGCAAAGCCGCGCGCGCCGCCTCCGGCGAGAACGAGTCCGACCGCCTGGCGCGCCTGGATGCGGGCCAGGCGCGCCATGTCGCCGGCGTGGCCGCGACGCAGGTGGACGTGATCGGCGACCGGGCGCCTGGCGAGCCAGCGCGCCGTCGCGCTTGGCATCGCGGTGCCGGCGTCGTGCAGCAGCACCAGGATCTCGGCCGCTTCGGCGAGCTGCGGGCGGCCGGCGAGAAACGCCGCTTCGGTCGGATGCAGCAGCGGCTGCGCCTTCGCGTCGGCCAGAAGCAGGATTTCGTCGGCATGGCGCGTACAGCGTTGGGTCCAGCCGCCGGGCCTGGCGTCGCCGACGAGCAGCACGTAGTCGTGGCGCGCCGCGAACTCGTCGAACCAGGCCACCCACCGCTGCTGTGCCGCTTCGTCCTCGATGTTCGTGGCGTTCGTGGCGTTCGTGCCCTTGGCAGCGCAGGGGCTCGCGGCGACGAGCTGGCGCGCCACCGCGGCTTCATCGAGCCAGGCCACCTTGCCGTAGCGGGCGAGTTCGCGCGCCAGCGCCTGCGCGAAGCCCGCCGCGTCGACGCCGTCGCTCACCGGCAGCAGGGCCATCGTCACCGGGCGGTCCATTGCGCTGATCGCGTGCTCGGTGCGCCAGCGCTCGATGATCTTGCGCGTCAACGCCAGCGTCACCTGCGGGCTGTGCTGCTGCAGGGTGGCGAAGGCGTCGCGATTCAGGCGCACCAGCACCGAGTCGCGGATGGCCACCAGCGTGGCCGATCGCGGGGCCTCGGTGATGAGGCTCATCTCGCCCACCACTTCGCCGCGCGAGATCTCGCGCACCACGCGGCGCTCGCCGTCTTCCTCGATGTAGACGCGCAGGCGGCCGCTGATCAGCAGGTACAGCGCGTCGCCGGGGTCGCCCTGGCGCATCAGCGTCTCGCCGCCGGCCAGCCGCAACCAGTGGGCGCGCTCGCGCACCGCGTCGATGACCGATGTGTCGACGGGTCCCATGAAGGTCAGCAGGTAATGCCGCAGCAGATCGTCCTGGTGCGGCGGATCGATGGCGGCGCAAGGGGTGATGCTCTCGGTGTCAGGCATGGCCTTATTCGTAACGGCGTACTCGGGTTCCTGCAATAGGCGCTATCCAGTATCCGGGCACTCCGGGCGCTCCAAATATTCACGTCGCGCCGCCGCGCCGTCCGCGCCAGAATGAGTGGGCTCGAGACGTGCGCGCGGCCACGCTGCCCTCGTCTTCACCGCCAGGGACCTCGCCATGAGCGCAGACCAGTCAGGGCCGGCAACGGGTTGGATCGCGCGTGCGGCCCAATCGCTGCGCGCACGCTTCGTCGGCCCTGTGGCGGAGGCGCCCGATCCGCTGCTGCAGGCCCATGCCGCCAAGCTCTGCAGCGCCCCCGAGGCGGTGGCGCACATCCGGCATGGCGAGCATGTGTTCGTCGGCACGGCCTGCGCGACGCCGCGCGCGCTGGTGCAGGCGCTGGAGGCGCGCAGCCCGCCGCCGGGCGATGTCGAGCTGCTGCACTTTCTCACCGACCACGCCGTGCCGCACGACGAGCTGGGGCAGGCGACGACGGCGTACCGGCACCGCTGCTTCTTCGTCGGCAGCGACCTGCGCGCCGCGGTGCGCCAGGGGCTGGCCGAGTACGTGCCGATGTCGATCGCGCGCGTGCCGCAACTCATCGCCAACGGCCGCATCCCCGTCGACGTGGCGCTGATCCAGGTCTCGATGCCCGATGCCTTCGGCTATGTGAGCCTGGGCGTCTCGGTCGACATCGCGCCCGCGGCCGTCGCCCGGGCGCGGCTCGTGATCGCCGAAGTGAACCCGGCGATGCCGCGCACGATGGGGCGCTCGATGCTGCACGTCGACGAGATCGACTGGCTCGTGCCGGTGGCGACGCCGGTGATCGAGTACCAGCACGACGCGCTGCCCGGCGCGGTGCTCGAGCAGATCGCGCGCTACATCGGCAGCATCATCGAGGACGGCTCGACCCTGCAGATCGGCCTCGGCCGGGTCACGAACGAGGCGCTGAAGTACCTCGCCGACCGCAATGACCTGGGCATCCATTCGGATGTGGTCACCGATGCGATCGTTCCGCTGCTCGAGCGTGGCATCCTCAACGGCCGGCGCAAGACCGACCAGCGCGGCCAGATCGTCACCAGCTTCGCGATGGGCTCGCGCCCGCTCTACGACCTCGTCGATCGCAATCCGCTGTTCTCGTTCCAGCCCATCGACGAGGTCTGCCGCCCTTCGGTCATCGCGGCGCAGCACCGCATGGTGTCGGTGACGCAGGCCTTCGCGATCGACCTCTCGGGCCAGGTCTGCGCCGACCAGCTCGACGGCGAGTACTACAGCGGCCTCGCGGCGCAGGCCGAGTTCCTGCGCGGCGCCTCGCGCTCGCCCGGAGGCAAGCCCATCATCTGCCTGGCCTCCACCGACGCGGACGGCGCCGCCTCGCGCATCCGCGTGCGCTTGCTCCCGGGCGAGGGCGCCACCATTGCACGAAGCGACGTGCACTTCGTCGTCACCGAATACGGCATCGCCTACCTGTTCGGCAAGTCCATGCGCGAACGCGCGATCGCGCTCATCGAGATCGCGCATCCGCGCTTTCGCCCCGAGCTGTTCGAGCAGGCGCAGGCGCTCGGCCTGCTGCCGGCGGGCCAGACGCTGAAGAACCTGCGCGCCTACCCGGTGCAGGAGGAAGAGACGGTCACGCTCGCCGGCGGCCGCCAGCTCCTGTTGCGGCCCGCCACCGCGAACGATGCGGCGGCCATCCGCGAGCTCTTCCACAGCCTGCCCGAGCGCGACGTCTACACCCGCTTCTTCCGCAAGCTGCGCAGCCTGTCGGACCAGGACGCGCAGCGCCTGTGCAATCTCAACTTCGAGACCGAGGCCGGCTTCGTCGCGGCGAGCGGCCCGCGCGAGAACCCGCAGATCGTCGCCCAGTGCTGCTACTTCATCGACCCGTCGACGAATCTGGCCGAGACCGCCTTCATCGTCAGTCCCGACTGGCAGCGCTGCGGGCTGGGCAAGGCGCTGCAGGCGCACATGGCACGCGACGCGGCGCGGCGGCGGGTGCGCGGCTTCGTCGCCGAGATCATGGCCAGCAACGACGCGATGATCCGCCTGGCCAAGGCCGCCAGTCCCAACGTCAACACCGAGCATTCGGGCAGCACCGTTCGCATCACTGCGCTCTTCTGACGCGGGTGCGGCCGGCCGGCGGCGGCGGGCCTGCGCTACAGCTTGAAGACGCGCTCGGCATTCCCGCCCAGGAACAGCGCCTTCGCCGCGTCGTCGAGGCCCAGGGAGTCGAGGTCTTCGAGGGCCTTGGCCGGCGCGATCATCGGGTAGTTGGTGCCGAACAGCACCTTGCTGCGGCCGTGCGAGCGCATGAAGTCCACCAGCGGCTGCGGGTAGCGCTCGACGGTATAGGCCGAGGTGTCGATGAAGACGTTCTCGTGCTTGGTCGCCAGCGCGACCGCCTCGTCGGTCCACGGATAGCCGATGTGCCCGCCGACTTTTCGAGAGCTCCGGGAAATCGAGCGCGACCTGGTCGAGATAGATCGGCCTGCCGACTTCGCTGGGCATCAGCGGGCCCGTGTGGCCGATCTGGGTGCAGAACGGAATGCCGAGATCGGCGCAGGCGGTGTAGACGGGGTAGAAGCGGCGGTCGGTGGGCGGAAGCTCCCACAGCCAGGGCAGGACGCGGATGGCCTTGAATCCCAGCTCGCCGACGCAGCGGCGGATCTCGCGCACCGCCGCCATCGGCCGGGCGATGTCGACCGAGCCGACGCCCACGAAGCGGTCCGGCGCCTGGGCCACGAAGCCGGCCACCTCGTCGTTCGAGATCATGACCTTGTGCGGCGCCACCCAGGCGCAGATCAGCGCCTTGGCCACGCCGGCCTGGTCCATCGCCGCCAGCGTCGCGGCCACGGGCAATTCCTGGGTCGGCGGCGCCGCCTTGGTCCAGCGGCGCAGCGAATCGAAGATCGGGTCGGCGGCATGGCGCAGCGTGGGATGCTGGCTCCAGGCATCGATGATCATCAAGAAGTCCTTTCGGGGGTCGGGTACCGTGCTGCCTTGGGCCTGGGCTCGGCGCCCATGGACGGATGCGGGGCGTTCGGGTCGGATGAGCGTGCGCAGGCGGGATCGGCAAGGGCGCAGTCTTCGGGAGGCGGCGCCTCATCTTGCCATGGGGTTGGCGCCGTCCGCCGGCGGACAAGGTGTCGTCACGCCGGTTCGGGCCGCTGCGCTTTCCGCGGCGGCGGCAGTCGATCGCTATTCGTCCGCCGCGACGGCGAAGCCGCCCTTGCCGCTCTTCTTGACCCGGTACATCGCCGCATCGGCCCGGCGCAGCAACTCGGCGGCGTCGTTGGCCTGGCGCGGAAAGCCGGCCACGCCGACGCTGGCACCGACCTGCGCCGTGCGGCCGGGGAGGACGAGTATGGGCTCGGCCAGGAGCTTGACGGTCTGGCGCGCCAGTTCCTGCACGACCGCCTCGGTCGGGTCGGCCTTGTCCAGCAGCAACATCAATTCGTCGCCGCCCAGGCGCCCGACGAGGTCGGACTTGCGGCGCAGCGTGCCGCGCAGGCGCCTGGCACATTCCACCAGCACTGCGTCGCCCGCTTCATGGCCGAAGCTGTCGTTGACGGCCTTGAATCCGTCCAGGTCGATGAACAGCAGCGTCAGGCTGCTGCCGTCGCGGCGCGCGTCTTCGACCTTTTGGTTCAGCATGCGCTCGATGCCGCGCCGGTTCAACACACCGGTGAGCGGGTCGAACTCGGCCTGGTGCGCGGCCTTGGTCTCGGCCAGCCGGCGCAGGGTCACGTCGTAGAGAACGCCCTCGACGATCGAGGGTTGGTCGCCCTCGGCGCCTTCCTGCACCGAGATCAGGCAGTGCACCCAGCGGGTGCTGCCGTCGAGGCGCCGGATCTCGAGGTCGGCCGTGGCGGTCGCGCCCGATTCGCGGGCGCTGGCCACGGTCGCGTCCCAGCGCGGACGGTCGCAGAACACCGTGGCCGCGAAATCGGTTTCGCGCAGACGCCGCATGTCGTTCTCGTCGGCGGCAATCGCGCGGCTCACCGCGCGGTTGCTGTTGATCAGCCGGCCGCCCGGGCCGAGCACGAAGATGCCGGCGCTCGTCGTGTCGAAGATCTGGCGGTATTGCGATTCCATGCGCGCCACTTCCAGCCGCAGGCCGCGCTCCTGCTCGATCGCCTGGTCGTGGGCATCGAGCAGGCGGTTGGCGGCGACGACGACGCTGCCGAGTTCGTCCTGTTGGTGGGCCGCCTCCAAGGTCAGGCGCGCGCCGCTGCCGGGCTTCATGGAGGTGAGTTCGCCGGCCAGGCGGTGCATCGGGCGCGAAAGGGCACGCAAGGCCACGGCGTTGAAGGCCACGACCACGCCGAGCATGAGCAGCAGCATCGCCACGATCAGGGCCCCGGCCTGCTGCCGGGCCTTGTCGACGATGGCCTTGTGGTTGAACCAGACGCGCAGGGTCCCGACCTGCTCGCTGCGGTCGAAGGGCGAAAACAGGGCTGCTTCGTAGTCCGGCGCCGCCGTGGCGGGCGCGGCTTTCGAATCCGCGGCAGCGGTCGCTTCGGGCCTGAGCACGAGCAACTGGCCGGACTTGTCGCTGAGGGACACGCTGCGCACGAGCGCGTGACGGGTCAGCCCGTCGGCCAGCTCCTGGAGCAGGACGACGTCGCGCGCGTACAGGCCGATCTCGGCGGTGTGCCCGATGGCACTGACCAGGCCGCTGACGACCTCCTCGCTTTCGTGGCGCTGGTTCACGAGCGAGAGCTGGTAGATCACCAGGGCCGCGATGACCGTGGACGCGATCGCCACGCGGATCACGATGGACAGGAAGCGGTTGTGCAGCGAGCGCGTCAAGCGGGCCATGCGCCAACCTCCGTTGCGCTGTGGCAGGGGCCCGCAGGCGTGCGCGGGCGCGCTCCGGTGCGCTCGCCGTTCACGCCCGGGCTCCCGCGCTGATTCGCGCCAGCCAGTGCGCGAGCTCGCCCGGCGTCGGCGTGCCGAGCGCGGGTTGGGCGGCCAGCATGCGCTGCGCCAGCGTCGAGTCCACGGCCTTGCTGAAGTACCAGCCCTGGAAGTAGCGACAGCCGATGGAGCGGGCCCAGTTCAGGTCGCCTTCGTCTTCCACGCCTTCGCAGATCAGGCGCATGCCGAA
>JAGWTS010000102.1 GCA_028868875.1 Burkholderiales bacterium
GATGGCCACCGTGCAGATCGCGGTCGACCTCGCCAGGATCCGCGACACCGAGACCGGCGAGCATCTCGACCGCATCGCCCATTACTCGCGATTCATGGGCAAGGCGCTGGCGACGAAATACGGCCTCGGCGACGAGTTCATCGAATACCTGTTCCTGTTCGCGCCGCTGCACGACGTGGGCAAGGTCGGCATCCCCGACAGCATCCTGCTCAAGCCCGGCCGGCTCGATGACGCGGAGCGCAAGATCATGCAAGGCCACGTCGAGATCGGCGAGCGGATCATCGAGACCATGGGCGCCGAAATGGCCATGCAGGAGTCGCTCGCCACGCGCGTCATGCGCAACATCGTGGCGACCCACCACGAACGCGGCGATGGATCGGGCTATCCGCGCGGCCTCGTAGGCGAACAGATTCCGATCGAGGGACGCGTCGTCGCGGTCGCCGACGTCTACGATGCCCTGAGTTCGAGACGCGTCTACAAGCAGGCCTGGTCCGAGGAGGAAGTGGCCGCCGAGATGCGCCACGAAGCCGAACTCGGCCGCCTGTGCCCGGATTGCGTGGCCGCCCTGCTGGACAACCGGGATGCGCGCGAGGCCATCGCCGCGCGTTTCGGCGACAAGCTCCCGGAGCCTGCCGCGACGGCCTGACCGGATCAGGCACGCGAAGGCCGTCGACGACCTGAAGCCGGTGTTCGAGCTGGCGGCGAAGTTCGACGTCCACCACCTCGACATCCAGCCCGACGTGCGCCCCCGCGACCTGAAGGGGAAGCGGTGCGCCTCGTCGACGGCCGGCGCCGGCTGCCCGAGCAGGCGCCCTGCCCGGTCTACATCGAGACCCATCGCGACCGCCCGACGACCGACCTCTGCCTGACGCTGGACCTGCTCGACTGCTTCCCCGACCTGAAGCTGCTCGGCGACTTGTCGCACTTCCTCGTCGGGCGCGAATTCGCGTGGACGGTGTCCGAAGAGAACCACGCCTGCATGCGCCGCGTCATCGACCACTGCCGGGCCTTGCACGGCCGGGTTGCGAGCCGCGAGCAGGTGCAGATGGAAATCTCGTTCCCGGCGAACCGGCAATGGGTCGAGCTTTTCAAGAGCTGGTGGCGCTACGGCTTCGAGAGCTGGCGCCGCCGCGCCGGAGCCGACGACGAACTCGTCTTCGTCTGCGAGCTCGGGTCCAAGCCGTACGCCATCGTCGGCCGCGACGGCAACGACCTGTCCGACCGCTGAGAAGACGCCTTGCTGCTGCGCCGCATCGCGCTGGACCTGTGCGCGGAAGTCGACAATGCGCGCTCCGCCGTCCCCCCACAACCTCTGGAAGAGAACCCAACATGAAGACCCGCGCCGCCGTCGCCTGGAAAGCCGGCCAACCCCTGACCATCGAGACCGTCGACCTGCAAGGCCCCAGAGCGGGCGAGGTGCTGGTCGAGGTCAAGGCCACCGGCGTGTGCCACACCGACTACTACACCTTGAGCGGCGCCGACCCCGAAGGCCTGTTCCCGGCCATCCTCGGCCACGAAGGCGCAGGCATCGTCGTCGACGTCGGCCCGGGCGTGACCACGCTGCGCAAGGGCGACCACGTCATCCCGCTGTACACGCCCGAATGCCGGCAGTGCAAGTTCTGCCTCTCGCGCAAGACGAACCTGTGCCAGCTCATCCGCGGCACCCAGGGCAAGGGGCTGATGCCCGACGCCACCAGCCGCTTCAGCCTCGACGGCAAGCCCTTGCTGCACTACATGGGCACCAGCACCTTCAGCAACTACACGGTGGTACCCGAGATCGCGCTGGCCAAGATCCGCGAGGACGCGCCTTTCGACAAGGTCTGCTACATCGGCTGCGGCGTCACCACCGGCATCGGCGCGGTGGTCTTCAGCGCCAAGGTCGAGGCCGGCGCCAACGTCGCGGTCTTCGGCCTCGGCGGCATCGGCCTGAACGTGATCCAGGGCGCGCGCATGGTGGGCGCAGACAAGATCATCGGCATCGACCTGAACCCCGCGCGCGAAGCCATGGCGCGCAAGTTCGGCATGACGCACTTCATCAACCCGAAGTACGTCGAGAACGTGGTCGACGCGATCGTGCAGCTCACCGACGGCGGCGCCGACTACAGCTTCGAGTGCATCGGCAACACGAAGGTGATGCGCCAGGCGCTGGAGTGCACGCACAAGGGCTGGGGCCGCAGCATCATCATCGGCGTGGCCGAGGCCGGGGCCGAGATCGGCACGCGGCCGTTCCAGCTCGTCACCGGCCGCAAATGGGAAGGCTCGGCCTTCGGCGGCGCGCGCGGGCGCACCGACGTGCCGAAGATCGTCGACTGGTACATGGAAGGCAAGATCAACATCGACGACCTGATCACGCACAAGCTCGCGCTGGCCGACATCAACCGCGGCTTCGAGCTGATGAAGAGCGGCGAGTCGATCCGCTCGGTGGTCGAGTTCTGAAGCGCCGCAGCGCTGCGGCGCTTCAGGACCGGGTTCTCGAGCCCCGCGCTGCCGCGCGCCCCGGAACCGAGCTCAGCACGGCATCGATGAACACTTGCAGGGCCGCAAAGGGTGCCGTGTCGGCCAGCGTGTAGAGGGCAAGCGGGCGGTTGCTCAGGGTCGCGTCGCTGATGCGCAGTTCGCGCAACTGCCCCGCATGGACGACCGACAGCATCGTCGAGGCCGGCACGAAGCTGCACAGCCTCGTCGACGCCACCAGGTTCAGGTTGGTGTGGAACGAGGCCGACTCGATGGTGGCCGGCGGGGGCTCGACCCCGGCACCCAGGAACAGCGCGTCGAAGGCGCTGCGGGTGGCGGTTTCCGGCGGCAGCAGGACCCAGTCGAGCGTGGCGAGGGTGCGCAGGTCGACCGCTCGCTTGCGCGCCAGCGGATGGCTGGGCGCGCAGACGATCTTCGGCTCTTCCTCGTGCAGCGGCAGGGCGCGCAGCCGCCGCTCCGCGGCGCAGGCCAGGCCCCGGCCCTCGAGCGCGCCCAGGGCGCAGTCGACCTCGCCTTCCAGCAGGCGCCTGACGACGCCCTCCACCGTGTCTTCCCGGATCTGCAGGCGCAGCCGCAGGCCACGGCGCTCGAGGCGCGCCACCGCGCGCGGCAGCAGGTCCATCGCGAACATCGGCAGCATCGCCACGCGCAGCAGTTGCGGCACCTGGGCCTGGACCGCGTCGAGCGCGGCATCGATGTGCCCCAGCGCCACCCGCAGGCGGTCCAGCGCGACCTGCCCGGCGGGGGTGAGCCGGCCTCCGCGGCGGTCGCGCTCGACCAGGGCGACGCCGAGCGTCGCCTCGAGGTCCTTCAGCATGTGGGTGACGGCGGGCTGGGTCAGGTGCAGTTCCTGCGCTGCCGCGGTGAGCGAACCGAGGCGCGCGATCCGTTCCAGCAGCCGCAGGTGGCGGATCTTCAACTGGTCGCCCAGGAGGCGCCGGGCTCGCGCCGGGGCCTTGCCGTCAGCCATTCTGAATCCTTATGACGGATTAAGAATTCATCAGTTTACGCGCGCCCCACCGGGCCGCAGAATCGGCCGCTTCGTTCGCGATCGGCAACGCAGCCGGCGCGCGCAGTGGCGGCACCGGGGAGCCCGACCCGCCGGCCTAGTTTCGCAGGAGATGCAAATGCCCATCGGCCATGCCGGCCCCCTGGCGGGAATTCGAGTCGTCGACTGGACCCATGTGCTGGCGGGCCCCTTCGCCGGCTACCAACTGGGGCTGCTAGGCGCCGACGTGATCCGCGTCGAGCGCGCCGACGGCGACGACATGATCCGGGCCAAGAGCGCAGACCCCGCCTTAGGCCGGCTCGGCCTGGGCGAGGCCTTCGTCGCCCAGGGCGCGGGCAAGCGCTCGCTCGCCCTGAACGCGCGCGACCCGCGCGCCCGGCAGGCGCTGGACGCGCTCATCGCCGGCGCCGACGTGCTGATCGAAAACTTCCGCCCCGGCAAGCTCGCCCGGCTGGGCTTCGACCCGGCGGCGCTGATCGAGCGCCACCCGCGCCTGGTCGTGTGCTCGATCACCGGCTTCGGGCCGCAGTCGGACCTGCGCGCCTACGACCACGTGGTCCAGGCCTACAGCGGCGTCATGGCCGCCAACGCCGACGCCGGCGGGCGGCCGCAGCGCATCGGCTTCCCGGTCGTCGACTATGCAGTGGGCCAGCAGGCGGCGATGGCGGTGATGGCGGCGCTGCTGCGGCGCGAGCGCGCGCCGCAGCGCGCGCGCGGCGAATGGCTGCAGGCGACGATGAACGGCGCCGCGCTGAGCCTGCTGGCGCCCGTCTACGCCCCGGCGCTGGTGAGCGGCATCGAGCCGCCGCGCAGCAAGTCCACGGCCTTCTCGGGCAGCCCGATGTCGGGCACCTTCGAGGTCGCCGACGGCCATCTGGCGATCGTCTGCAATGCCGCGAACCAGGTCACCGGCCTGATCCAGGCGCTGCGCGAGGCCGGCACCGACGCGGCCACGCTGCAGGCCTTGACGCAGGCCGGCGCGCTTGCCGACGTCGAGGCCGCGCAGGCCATCCTGGGACGCGAACTGGCCGGCCGCCCGACCGCCGACTGGGAAGCCCGGCTCGCTGCCTGCGGCGTGCCGAACACCGGCGTGCGCAAGCCCGTCGAGGCCGCGCGCGCCGTCGCCGGCGACTGGCCCGCGGTGGAACTGCCGGGCCGCGCACGGGCGGTGCCGGTGCCGGGCATCGGCTTCGCTTCGAGCGAGCCGCTGACCGTGGGCCTGCGCTCCCCCGTGCGGCGCGGCGCCGACACACGCGCGCTGCTGGCCGAAGCCGGCCTCGACGCGGCGACCATCCAGGCCATGCTCGACGAAGGCGCGGCCTGGGAGCCCACCGCCCCGAACCCTACCGACGCGAACCAGCAGCCATGAAACCCATGAGACACCTCCTCGAAGCCGGCCTGGCTGGCCTGATCGCACTTGCCGGCACCAGCGCGCCGGCCGCCGCGGCGACCGATAAGTACCCTTCGCGCCCGGTCACCCTGATCGTGCCTTTCGCTCCCGGCAGCGGCACCGACATCACCACACGCATCATGGCCAGGTCGATGAGCGAGCAGCTCGGCGAGACGGTAGTTGTCGTCAACAAGCCCGGCGCCAACGGCGCGCTCGGTGCCCGGGCCGCGGCGCAGGCCAAGCCCGACGGCTACGTCCTGGTGGTCGGCAGCGCCACCACCCACGCCACCAACTACGCCTTCTACCCGGGCCGGCTGGGCTACGAACCAGGCAACTTCGACGTGGTCGCCGGTCTCGGCACGAGCTCGGTGGCGCTCTACGTACCCGAGGCGTCGCCCTGGCGCAAGTTGTCCGAGCTGGTTGCCGACGCCAAGTCGCCGAGTTCCAGAATCAATTGCGGCAGCGGCAATGCGGTCACGCAGGTCGCCTGCGAGATCTTCGCCAAGCAGGCCGGCTTCGAGGCCACGACCGTCCCCTACAAAGGCAATGCGCAATCGCTGGGCGACGTGGTCGGCGCCCGGCTCAGCTTCGCCTTCTCCGACTTGACGGCCGCATCGCCCTTCGTCGACGGCAAGCAGCTTCGCCCCCTGGCGGTGGCGGGGTCCAAGCGCAACCCGGCCCTGCCCGATGTCGCCACCTTCCGCGAGCAGGGCTTCGGCGACTTCGAGATCACCGCATGGGTCGCCGTGTTCGCACCCGCGGGCACGCCGGCGCCGATCCTCGAAAGGCTCAACGCCGTGGTGCGCAAGGCGGTGGCCGCGCCCGAGATGCAGCAGTTGCGGGCGCACACCGGCTCGACGACCTTGGACATGACGCTGCCAGAGGCGCGCGCCTTCGTGCAGGCCGAGGTCGCGCGATGGGCGCGCTACGTCGCCGAAAGCGGCGTCAGGCCGGAGCAATGACCGGATTGCCACCATCTTTCTTGTTACTCTGCGGCAAGCGCTCGGCAGCCTGGGCGCCGCCTCGACGTCGCCGGCCCGGGGCGCCCCGGCGCCCAAGCGCGGCAGCCCGCTCGTGGTCGGCGTCTCGGGGGAACCGCAGCACCTCAACGGCGCCGCGCAGTCCGAAAGCGCCGCCGGGGGTCCGAACACGCAAATCTTCACCGGCACCATGCAGTCTTTCCGAACTGAGGCCCGGCCGGGTCGGAGCCGGCGCAACGAGCGTCGAGATCGCCGTCATGCTTGTCATGCCATCGCTGGCCCCAACGAAAGCCGAACACTGGCTCCACCTTTTCGAGGTGCTCCGTCATCTTGTGGGCGAAATCCCAGATTGACCGGAGTCCTTGTTCTCGCGAACACTCGGGCCCATCGTCGAACCAGGAGAAGAAATTGATCGATCCCGTCAATCGCCGCCAGGCCGTTGCCCTAACGCTCGGCAGTCTCGGCGTCGCCTCGCTGCCGGCGGCCTGGGGCGCGGAGACCCCCAAGCGCGGCGGCACCCTCGTGGTCGGCGCCTCGCAGGAGCCGCGCCACCTCAACGGTGCCGTCCAGTCCGGGGCCGCCACCGGGTTTCCGAGCACGCAGATCTTCGCCAGCCCGCTGCGCTTCGATGACAAATGGAACCCGCAGCCCTACCTGGCCGAAACCTGGAAGCTGGCGCAAGACGGCAAGTCGCTGACGCTGAACCTGCGCAAGGACGCCTTGTTCCACGACGGCAAGCCGGTGACCTCGGCCGACGTGGCCTTCACGGTGATGGCGATCAAGGCCAACCATCCCTTCGTGACGATGATGGCGCCGGTCGAGAAGATCGACACGCCGGACGCGCACACCGCCATCATCCGGATGAAGACGCCGCACCCGGCGATCGTCCTCGCGATGAGCCCGGCCTTGTGCCCGATCCTGCCCAAGCACATCTACGACGACGGCAAGGACCTCAAGACGAACCCGCGCAACAGCACCGACGTGATCGGCTCGGGCCCGTTCCGGGTCACCGAGTTCACCCCCGGCCAGCGCGTCGTGCTCGAGCGCTTCGACAAGTTCTTCCTGGCCGGACGCCCCTACCTGGACAAGATCGTCATGTCGATCTCGCCCGACACCTTCAGCCAGGTGCTGGCGCTGCAGCGCGGGGACCTGCAGATGATCGGCTTCATGGCCGTGCCGACCGAGCTCAAGCGCGTCGCCGACGACAAGAACCTCGTGCTCACCGCCAAGGGCTACGAAGGCGAGGGCGCGCTGAGCTGGCTCGCCTTCAACCTGGCGCGCAAGCCGTTCTCGGACAAGGCGGTGCGCAAGGCCCTCGCCCACGCGATCGACAAGAACTTCATCACCAAGGCCTTGATGGGCGGTTTCGCCCAGGTCGACAACGGGCCGCTGATGCCGGGCAGCCCCTTCGCGGTGACCGACCTCGTGCTCTATCCCTACGACCTGAAGAAGGCGGCGGCCCTGCTCGACGAGGCGGGCTACAAGGTCGGACCCGACGGCAGCCGCTTCAAGCTGACGGTGGACTACATCCCCGGCAGTTCGATGACCAAGGCGGTCGCCGAATACATCCGCGGCCAGTTCAAGAAGATCGCCATCGCCGCCGAAGTCCGGACCTCGGCCGACTTCCCCTCCTGGGCCAAGCAGATCGCCAGCCACGACTTCGACATGACGATCGATGTGGTCTACAACTGGGGCGACCCGGTGATCGGCGTCGCGCGCACCTACCTGTCGACCAACATCAAGCCGATCATCTGGACCAACACCCAGTCGTACAGCAACCCCAAGGTCGACGAACTGCTCAACGAGGCGGGCCAGATCCTCGATCCGGTCAAGCGCAAGGCCTATTACGCGACCTTCCAGAAGATCGTCACCGACGACCTGCCGATCGACTACCTCAACGTCGTGCCCTACCACACCGCGACCAGCAAGCGGGTGGGCAATGTGCCCACGACCATCTGGGGGCCGCTGTCGCCCCTGGACGAGGTCTTCCTGCGCTGAGCGCCCGAGCGACCGCTGCCTTGAACACCGCTCGCGCATTGCTCTCCCGCCTGCTCCAGGGCCTGGCCCTGGTGCTGGCCGTGGTGGTGCTGAACTTCGTGCTCGTGCATGCCGCACCGGGCGACCCGGTGGAGACCATCGCCGGCGCCAGCGGCGGCATGAGCCCGCAGTTGATGGCGCAGCTGCGCACCCAGTACGGGCTGGACCGGCCGCTGCCGGTGCAGCTCGGCGTCTACCTGGGCAAGGTGCTGCACGGCGACCTGGGAATGTCCTACTACTTCAACCTCCCGGTGTCCTCGCTCATCCTGCAGCGCCTGCCGGCCACGCTGCTGCTGGTGCTGACCTCGGTGCTGCTGGCCTTCGCGATGGGCACCGCCCTGGGGGTGCTGGCGGCGCGCCGGCCCAACGGGCTGCTGTCGCAACTGGTCACCGTGCTCAGCCTGGTCGGCTTTGCCGCGCCGGTGTTCTGGATGGGGATCATGCTCGTGATCCTGTTCGCCTCGGTCCTCCCGATCCTGCCGGTGTCGGGCATGCGCGCGGCCGACGCCAGCGGCGGCGGCTGGGCCGCAGTCGCGGACATCGCCCAGCACCTGGTGCTGCCGGCGCTGACGCTGAGCCTGGTGTACCTGGCGCAGTACAGCCGGCTGTCGCGCGCGGCGATGCTCGACGTGCTGGGCTCGGACTACATCCGCACCGCGCGCGCCAAGGGCCTGGCCGAGCGCATCGTCCTGTACAAGCACGCGCTGCGCAATGCGCTGCTGCCGGTGGTCACCGTGCTGGGCATGCAGTTCGGCAACGTGCTGGCCGGCGCCATCCTGGTGGAGACCGTCTTCAACTGGCCGGGGCTGGGGCGCCTGGCCTTCGATTCGGTGCTGCGCCGCGACTACCCGACCATCCTCGGGCTGCTGCTGTTCTCCTCGATCGTCGTGATCGTGATGAACCTCGTCACCGACCTCGTCTACCGTCTGATCGACCCCCGGATCAAGCACCGATGAGCGAACCCGTCCAGATCGAGCGCCCGGCCGTCGAAGCGCTGCGCATGTTCGTGCGCAACCCGGCGGCGATCATCGGCAGCGTGCTCCTGCTGTTCGTGCTGGTGGTCTCGATCGGCGGGCCCTGGATCGACCCGGCCGACCCCTTCGAGATCCGCACCGCGCCGCTGACCCCGCCGTTCACGGCCGACGCCTGGCTCGGCAGCGACTACCTGGGCCGCGACGTGCTCACCACGCTGATCTACGGCGGCCGCGCCACGCTGCTGGTGGGCGCCTTCGCCGCGTTGCTGTCGGTCTGCATCGGGCTGACCCTGGGCTCGCTCTCGGGCTACTACGGCGGGCGCGTCGACGCCATCCTGATGCGCGTGACCGAGTTCTTCCAGGTCCTGCCCTCGCTGCTGTTCGCGATGGTCGTGGTCACGCTGTTCGGGCCGACGCTGCTGACCGTCACCCTGGCCATCGGCGTCGTCAGCTGGCCCAACACGGCGCGCCTTACTCGGGCCGAATTCATGAAGTTCCGCGACCTCGAGTTCGTCCGCGCCGAGCGCGCCATCGGCTCGCGCAACGGCCGCATCATCTGGCAGGTGATCCTGCCCAACGCGCTGCCGCCGCTGGTGGTCGCGGCGACGCTGGGCGTGGGCGTGGCGATCCTGTTCGAGGCGGGGCTGTCCTTCCTCGGCCTGGGCGACCCCAACCAGATGAGCTGGGGCCTGATGATCGGCTCGAGCCGCGACTACGTGCTGACCAGCTGGTGGGCGGTGGCGTTTCCGGGCCTGGCGATCTTCCTGACCGTGCTCGCCGTCAGCCTGATCGGCGACGGCCTGAACGACGCTCTGAACCCCAAGCTCAGGGAGCGCTGATGACCACCGAGCTGCTGCGCGTCGAGAACCTGCGGGTCGAGTTCGCCACGCGGCGCGGCCGCGCCCAGGTGCTCAACGGCGTGAACTTCGACATGCGCGCCGGCCAGACCCTGTGCGTGGTCGGCGAATCGGGCTGCGGCAAGAGCATGACCGCGCTGGCGCTGCTGCGCCTGGTGCCTTCGCCGCCGGGGCGGATCAGCGACGGCCAGGTGCGCTTCCAGGGCGAGGACCTGCTGAAGGTCAGCGAGGCGCGGATGCGCGAAGTGCGCGGCAACCGCATCTCGATGATCTTCCAGGAGCCGATGACTTCGCTCAACCCGGTGCTGCCGGTGGGCGAGCAGATCGGCGAGACGCTGCGCCTGCACGCCGGCCTGAACGCCGCCCAGGCCCGCGAGCGTGCCGTCGAAATGCTCAAGCAGGTCGGCATCCCCGCGCCCGAGCGGCGCGTGGACGAGTACCCGCACCAGCTCTCCGGCGGCATGCGCCAGCGGGTGATGATCGCGATGGCGCTGGCCTGCCGGCCCGACATCCTGATCGCCGACGAGCCGACCACGGCGCTGGACGTCACGGTCCAGGCCCAGATCTTCGACCTGCTGCGCGAGCTGCAGCGCGACAAGGGCACCGCCATCCTCTTGATCACCCACGACATGGGCGCGGTGGCCGAGATGGCCGACCGGGTCATCGTGATGTACGCCGGCCGCGTGGTCGAGCAGGGCACGACCGAGCAGGTGCTCGCCACCCCGGCCCACCCCTACACCCGCGGCCTGATCGAATGCCTGCCCGAGCTCGGCGCCAGCCTGCACGAGAGCGGCGAGCGCCAGCCCCTGCCCGAGATCGCCGGCATGGTGCCTTCGCTGTGGGAACTGGGCCAGGGCTGCGCCTTCCGCGAGCGCTGCCCGCAAGCCATCGCGCGCTGCGCCGCCGAGCAGCCGCCCTTGATCGACCTGCCCAGCCAGGGCGAGGCGCACCGCGCCGCCTGCTGGCTGCATGAACTGGAGCGAAAGTGAGTACGCCGCTGCTGGTCGTCGAAGACCTGGCGGTGCATTTCGCGCGGCGCAAGGCGGGCTGGTTCGGCGCGCCCGAGGTGGTGCAGGCGGTCGACGGCGTGAGCTTCACGCTGCAGCGCGGGAAGACGCTGGCGATCGTCGGCGAATCGGGCTCGGGCAAGACGACCACGGCGCTGGCGGTGATGCGCCTGGCGCCGGTCACCGCCGGGCGCATCCGGCTGGGCGACGCCGATCTGCACAAGCTCGAAGGCGAGGCTTTGCGGGCGCAGCGCAAACGCATGCAGATCATCTTCCAGGACCCGTACTCGTCGCTCAACCCGCGCGAACGCGCCGGCGCGGCGGTGCGCTCGCCGCTGGACCGCATGCAGATCGGCACCCCGGCCGAGCGCGAGGCCCGGGTGGCCGAGTTGTTCCAGGCGGTCGGGCTGCGGCCGGAACAACGCCAGCTGTTTCCGCACCAGTTCTCCGGCGGCCAGCGCCAGCGCATCAACATCGCCCGGGCGCTGGCCACCAACCCCGACCTGGTGGTCTGCGACGAGCCGGTCTCGGCGCTGGATATCGCGATCCGCGCCCAGACCCTGAACCTGCTGTCGCGGCTGCAGCGCGAATTCGGCCTGGCCTATCTGTTCATCTCGCACGACATGGCGGTGGTCGAGCACATCTGCGACGAGATCGCGGTGATGTACCTGGGCCAGATCGTCGAGCGCGCGCCGCGGCGCGTTTTCTTCGGCAACCCGGCCCATCCCTACAGCGTGGCGCTGATGTCGGCCGTGCCCACGGTGCAGGGCGCGCGCCAGCGCGCGGCCCAGCGCATCAAGCTGAGCGGCGACCCGCCCAGCCCGATCAATCCGCCACCGGGCTGCCGCTTCGCCGGCCGCTGTCCGGCCGCCGAGCCGGCCTGCGCCGCCGAGCCGGTGCCGCTGCAGGAAATGGCGCCCGGGCATTGGGTGCGCTGCCGCCGGGTCGGCGTCGCCGGCGGGCGGCTGAACGGGCCGCTGCAGCCGCCGGCCTTCGAATGAGCAGGACACCGCCATGAACACGACGACCACGGTCTACGCCGCGCGCAACATCCTCACGATGAACCCCGCGCGGCCGCAGGCCACGCATGTGGCGGTGCGCGACGGGCGCATCCTGGGCGCGGGCAGCCTGGAAGAACTGCGCGGCTGGGGCGAGCATGTGCTCGACGAGCGCTTCGCCGACCGGGTGCTGATGCCCGGCCTGGTCGAAGGCCACAGCCACATGGGCGCGGGCACGGCCTGGCTGCGGCGCTACTGCGGCTACTTTCCGGCCAGCGATCACGAAGGCCGGCTCTGGCCGGGCGCGAAATCGCTCGACGAAGTGATCGCGGCGCTGAGCGAATCGGCGGCCGCCCTGCCCGCGGGCGCCGCGCCGGTGTGCGGCTGGGGCTTCGATCCGATCTACTTCGGCGCGCGCCGCATGAGCGCGCCGGGCCGCTCCCAAGCGCTCATCCCGGAGCGCGCCCGCGCGCAGGGTAGTCCAGTGAGCCGGCACGACCTCGACCGCGTCAGCGCGACGCGCCCGGTCGGCCTGATGCATGCCAGCGGCCACATCCTCAACGCCAGCACGCGCGCCCTCGAACGCGCCGGCCTGTTGCGCACCGGCATCGACCACCCCGGAATCCCGCTGGGCGAGGACGGCCTGCCCACCGGCGAGCTGCGCGGCCCCGAGGCCTTCGGGCCGGTGCTCGAGCATGTCGGCCTGAGTCGCTCGGTGCTGGCCGGCGGCGAGGCGGGCATCCGGGCCTTCGCGCAGCTGTGCCTGCGCGCCGGCGTGACCACCGCGACTGACCTGGGCGCGTCGCTGACCGACCCCGAAGTCGAGATGCTGTCCCGTGTCGTCGGCGCGGACGACTACCCCGTTCGCCTCGTCCCGTTGCTGCAGATGCGCGGCCTGACCCCGCAGGCGGCGGTGGCGCGCGCCGTGGCACTGCGCGAACGCAGCAGCGACAGCCTGCGCCTGGGCCGCATGAAGATCACCGCCGACGGCTCGATCCAGGGCTTCACCGCGCGGCTGCGCTGGCCGGGCTACTACAACGGCGCCCCCAACGGCCTGTGGTACACGGCGCCCGAGGCGATCCGCGAGGCCTACACGCTGGCACTGCAGCACGGCGTGCAGGTGCACACCCACACCAACGGCGACGAAGCCACCGGGCTGGCGATCGACTGCATGGAGCAGGCCTTGCGCGTGCATCCGGCGCGCGACCACCGCTTCATGCTGCAGCACGTGCAGCTGGCCGACGCCGCGCAGTTCCGCCGCATCCGGGCGCTGGGGATGGGCGTCAACCTCTTCGCCAACCACCATTACTACTGGGGCGACCAGCACCGCGACATCACCCTGGGCCCGGAGCGCGCCGAACGGATGAACGCCTGCTCCACGGCGCTGCGCGAAGGCGTGCCGATGGCGATCCACAGCGACGCCCCGATCACCCCGCTGGGGCCGCTGTTCACAGCCTGGTGCGCGGTCAACCGCCGCACCGCCACCGGCCGCGTGCTGGGCGAGGCCGAGCGCATTTCGGTGGCCGAGGCGCTGCAGGCGATCACCCTGGGCGCGGCCTACAGCCTGGGGCTGGACGGCGAGATCGGTTCGATCGAATGCGGCAAGCGGGCCGACTTCTGCGTGCTGGCCGACGACCCGACCGCTGTCGTGCCCGAGACACTGAAAGACGTCCGCATCTGCGGCACGGTGCAGGGCGGGCGGGTGTTCATGATCGCCTGAGGCGCAACGCCCCGACGCGCCTGGCGCATCGGCACCAGGCGTCGAGCGCCGGCTACGCCTCCCATTCGCGCCAGACGTCGTAACAGGCGCCGATGTCGTGGTAATCGACCTTGCCCGCCGGGCTCTTCTCGCGCGTGAGGTTGAAGTTCTCGCGCGTCAGGATGCGAAACCACGCGCCCTGCTCGTGGTCGACGAAATGCGCCCACACGTAGGACCAGATGCGGCGGTACCACGCGTCGTATTCGGCCGCCCCGGTGCGGCGCGCGAGGATCGCGGCGGCGGCCAGCGATTCGGCCTGCACCCAGTGGTATTTATGGTCGTCGCAGATGCTGCCGTCGGGCGCGAAGCCGTAGAAGAGGCCGCCGTTCTCGGCATCCCAGGCCGTCGCGACGGCGCGGTCGAAGAGTTCCCGCGCCCGCGCCAGATGCCAGGGCCGCGGCAGATGGCGGTCGAGCTGGCACAGCAGCTTGGCCCATTCGGTGAAATGCCCGGGCTGGAAGCCCCAGGGGCGGAAGATGTTGCTGCGGTCGTCGCGGTTGTAGTCGGGGTCGATCGACCAGTCGGCGCGGTAATGCTCCCAGACGCCGCCGCCGGCCAGCGCCGCGAGTTCGACCGTGACCTTGTGCGCGAGCAATTCGGCGCGTTCGAGATAGCGCGCCTCGCCGCTGGCCTCGAAGGCCGCGATCATCGCCTCGCAGGCATGCATGTTGGCGTTCTGGCCGCGGTAGCCCGAGAGCTGCCAGTCGGCCGCGGCGTCGTCGGCGTAGAGCCCGGCCACGGCGTCGAAGAAGCGCTGTTCGGCGAGTTCGAAGGTCCGGCCCAGCAGTGCCGAAGCGCCTGAGATGCCGATGCGCGCGGCACGCGCCGCGGCCAGCATCACGAAAGCCAGGCCATACATGTGGCGCGTGCGGTCGAGCGGCGTCGCGCGGCCCTGCTCCCAGCGGATGAGCCAGTCGAAGCCCCCGCTTTGCAGGTCGCGAAAACCCTGCTCGACGAAGCGCAACGCGTGTTCGGCGCGGTCCTTGAATTCGGCGCCGGCGCCGAGTTCGTGGGCGATGGCATGGGTGACGACGAAGCGCGTCGCGCTCACCAGGTGGCGCGTGCGGCGGTCGTAGACCCGGCCGTCGTCGAGAAAGAAGTGGAACATGCCCCCGCTCGCATCGACGCAGCGGTCCTTGTAGAAATCCATCACCCACAAGGCATGGCGGCGCAGGAATTCGCGGTCGTGGAAATCGGGCTCGGGGTGCGGATGCTGCATGGTTTGTCTCTTGGTCTCTTTGGCTCGATGAGTCCGGATCGGTGGCGGGATTCTGCGGGCATTGCATCCGGCTGCGGGTAACCTGCTGCGGAGGGACGCGACATGCCACCGTGCGATCGGTGCGTTCGCTGCATCTGCGGAACGTCAAAATCTCGCGCTTGCGTGGAGGCAGCAGGCCGGCGGCGAGCCTGAGTTCTCCGGCCCGCCTCGCGGGCGACCGGCTGCTCAACGCCACCACCGCGGCATCAACACCGCCCGAGCCCTCAAACGACGACGCGACCGCGAATGGGGCCTGCGCCCACAGGCCCGCCACCGTCCTGCGACTCCTTGGGTGGTTCGCC
>JAGWTS010000491.1 GCA_028868875.1 Burkholderiales bacterium
GCGGTCGTGACCGAGAAGCGCTCGGCGCCGAGGTCGATGAAGTACTGCTTCATCGCATCGATGAAGCGGCGCACGAACACCGGTTTGCGGTCTCCGTAGACGTCGGCGACGATGAGGCAGGGCGCGGCGAGGTTGTCGGCGAGCGGGCGTCGCACGACGTCGTCGCTGTCGGGCATGGCCCGGCCGGTGGGCCGCATGTTGAGGATCGAGAAACCCAGCCCGGCGGCGACCGCGGTGCGCACGGTCTCATACGAGCGCGTGCGCAAGGCGATCGGCGGGCGCTGGGCCAGCACGTCGAACAAGGTGAGCAGGTAGGTCGAGGTCTGCGGCAGGTCGAGCAGCACGAAAGGCTGCTGCGACAACTCGGCGATCGACAGCGTAGCCCGCGCCGCGAGCGGGCTCTCGGCCGGCAGGATGACGTGGGGCGGAATCAGGCAGATCCGCGTGAAGCCCTCGTTGCCGAAATTCGAGCCGATGTTGTAGGTCACGACGAGGTCGACATCGCCGTTCACGAGCCATTCGTGGAGCTGGGTCTGGTCGCCTTCGAACAGCACGATGCCGGCCGAGCCCGTGTCGGCGCAGAACTGCTTGAGCAGCTCGGCCATGAAGAGCGAGCCGAAAGGCTCGAAGCAGCCCACGCGCAGGGTCGGCGGCGTGCCCTGCGAGATGCCGCCGAGGGCGCGTTCGAATTCGGCCTCGGCTTCGAGCATCACGCGGGCGGCGACGACGAAGCGCTCGCCCGCCGGCGTGATCTGCACGCCGCGCGATGGCCGGCGCTCGAAGATCGCGGCATCGAGCTGCACCTCGGCGAGTTCGATTGCCGCCAGCACCGAAGACTGCGAGATGTGCAGCACCTCGCAGGCGGCCTGGATGCTGCCCTGGCGCGCGACCTCGCAGACGTAGCGGATCTGGCGCATCGACAGCTTCATGGTGCGCGGTTTTAATCCAGCCTGCGCCCGACCTGCTGCCAGGCCCCGAAATTGACGACGAGGTGTTGCGGCCGGCCCTCATCGCCCGAGCCGGCGCCGAAGCCGCCATCCCTCAAGGCGCGGCCCGCGTTGCCCGTGGTGACGAAGCGCCCGTCGGGCTGCAGCCGGGCCTCGATGCGGCTGCCTTGCGGCAGGCCGAAGACCGGGCGCGAGCCGGTGACCTCGATCTCGACCTGCTCGCCCGCCACCTCTAGGTGCAGGCGCGAATGGCGGTCGAATTCGAAGCTTGCATCCAGCGGCGAGACGGCGGCCGCCGCGAGCAACCGCGGTGGCTCGGCGTGGCGCGGGGTGTGGGCGCAGAGCAAGGCATCCCACATGACTTCGCTGGCAATGGTGCCGAGCTCGATCGCGTGCAGCGAGCCGAGCTCCACCTCGTCGGTGCTGGCGGCGAACAGCACGTCGCCGTCCCAGGCCGTGGCAAACGGCTGGATGCCGCGCCCCATCGAGCCGTGCACCTGGTAGGCCAGGCGCTGCAGATCGGCGAAGGGCAGGCGCGCGTTGGTGACGACGACGCTGATCGTCGTGTTCGCCGGATTGCGCCGCGCATGGCCGTTCCAGGCCGTGGCGCGCGCCATGCCGAACTCGTCGCGCTCGATCGGCAGGTCGGCGAGCAGCTGGCGGATGTGCGTCACGCCGGGCGGCAGCAGGCGCGGGTCGGCGACGATGCGGCCTTCGCGGTCGACGATCAGGCCGACCGGGTTGGCGACGACGAAGGCCGCGATCTTGACCGCGCCGATCTGGCGGAACGCGCCGCCCTGGCCGCTGTGTACCGGCAGGCCGTGGTAATGGCCTTGCACCGCCATGCGCCCCGCGCCATGGGCGCCGAGCGGAAACCGTCCTTCGCGCGCCGCACGCAAGGCCGCCGCGCCGAGCGCCGCATCGGGGTGGATCTCGTTCAGGCGCCGGTCGCCGAAGTCGTAGATGATGGCGCCGGCCACGTTCGCGAGGTCGCCCAGGCCACCGCTGCGCAGCTCGTCTTCCTTCATCGCCTGGGCGATGCCGCCTGCCGCCTGCAGCCCGTACCACGAGCCGCCGCTGATGCCGATGGCGTCGAGCAGCGGCACGTCGTAGCCCAGGCGCAGCACGTCGACGTTGTAGGTGCCGGGCAGGCCGCCGCGCACGTCGACCGCGGCCTTGGCGCGGCGCGGAAAGTGGAACACCGTGACGCCGGTCGGCCCGCGCGGGTACTCGGCCACGCCGATGCGCAGGCCGGGGAAGTCGAATTCGAGTTCGCGCCCGTGGCAGGCCGTGTCGGGCAGCGCCGAGGGTTCGAACGGGGAGGCGGTGGGGGTGGTCATCGGGCGGTCCTCTGAGATCGTGCGAACTTCGGATCCGGCTTCAGATCAGGCCGCTGTCGGTCTGCAATTGTCGGACATAGGGGTTGGCCATCGGCTCGTAGAAGGCCCGCGCCGGGGCGCGCTCCTGCACCACGCCCTGCTTGAGCACGACGACCTGGTGCGAGACGTAGCGCACCGCGCCCAGGTCGTGCGAGATGAAGAGCGCGGCGAAGCGGAACTCCTGCTGCAGCGCCTTCAGCAGGTTGAGGATCTGGGCCTGGATCGACACGTCGAGCGCGCTCACCGCTTCGTCGAAGACGATGAAGCGCGGCATCGTCGCCAGGGCGCGGGCGATCGACGCGCGCTGGCGCTGGCCGCCCGAGAGCTCGTGCGGCAGGCGTTTCGCGTAGGCGGCGTTCAAGCCCACCTTGTCGAGCATCTGCGCGACGCGATTCGCCGCCTCGGCGCCGCGCACCCCGGCCACGCCCAGCGGCTCGGCGATCGAGCGGCCGATCGAGAGCTTGGGGTTGAGCGACCATTCCGGATGCTGAAGCACGGCCGCCAGGCTGCCGGGGCGGCGCCGGCCGATGCCGAACAGGTCTTCGTCTTCGAGCCGGGCCCGGCCCTGGCTCGGCCGCAGCAGCCCGAGGCAGACCTTGGCCAGCGTGCTCTTGCCCGAACCCGATTCGCCGACCAGGCCCAGGGTCTCGCCGGTCTCGATGCGCAGGTCGACCTGCTTGACGGCGTCGAACCAGGTGCGCGCGAAGGCCA
>JAGWTS010000492.1 GCA_028868875.1 Burkholderiales bacterium
TGGCCGAGACGACCGCGCCAGAAGGTCGACCGCGAGCAAGGCAAGCCCTCGACGACGATCTGGCGCCGGATCGACGGCGCCGCCGCGCCCGGCTGCGCGCGGCTGGAACTCGAACCTCTCACCGGGCGCACGCATCAGCTGCGGGTGCATCTGGCCGCCATCGGCCACCCGATCGCGGGCGACGCGCTCTATGCCGAAGCCGAGGCGCTGGCGGCTGCGCCGCGCCTGCTGCTCCACGCCTGGCGGCTCGGGTTGCGCCATCCCTTCAGCGAACTGGCCCTCGAATTCGAGAGCGCGCCGGATTTCTAGTGCCCCGGCATGAAGCCAGATCCGATGGCGCCGCGCAACCGGGGCGCGCCGCGCTGGTTATGCTCCGCACCCATGCCTACCGCCCTCACCATCGTCACCGGCGCTTCGCGCGGGCTCGGCCTCGCGCTGGCCGAGCAGTTGCTCGCGCGCGGCGATCGCGTGCTCGCGATTTCGCGCCAGGCCCCTGCCTTGTGCCACGAGCGCCTCAGCGTCTGGCACGCCGACCTTGCCGAGCCTGCCGCGGCGGCGCGCCAGCTCGGCGCATGGCTGCAGGCCGTCGGCGTGGACGGCGCCGCCTCGGTCACGCTGATCAACAACGCCGGCGTCATCACGCCCCCGGCGCCGCTGGCGCAGACCGCGGCCGCCGATCTGGCGCGCGCCGTGCGCGTCGGCCTCGAAGCGCCGCTGCTGCTGAGCGCCGCGTTCCTCAAAGCCACTGCCGGCTGGACCCGGCCGCGCCGCCTGCTGATGATCTCGTCCGGCCTGGGCCGGCGCGCCATGGCCTCGGCCGCCGCCTACTGCGCCGTCAAGGCCGGGCTCGACCATCTGGCGCGCGCGCTCGCGCTGGAGCAGGCCCTCGAGCCGAACGGCGCCCGGGTCGTGTCGATCGCGCCGGGCGTGGTCGATACCGACATGCAGTTGCAGTTGCGCAGTGCCGACGGCGCCGCCTTCCCCGATCGCGCGAACTTCGTCGGCCTTCAGGCCAAGGGCCTGCTGTCGAGCCCGGCCGCAGCCGCGGCAAGCCTGCTGGCGCGGCTCGAACGCGCCGATTTCGGCAGCCAGGCCATCGCCGACGTGCGCGACGATTGACCCCCCTCCTTCCACGCCCGCAACTCCACAGGCAGTCCGCATGCCCCTTCGCATCGCCCTCATCGCCCACGATCACAAGAAAGACGAGATGGTCGTGCTCGCGCGCGAATTCGCGCCCTTCCTGCGCCGCTGCGCGCTCTGCGCGACGGGTACGACGGGCGGGCGCCTCGTCGACGAGGTCGGGCTCGAGGTCGAGCGGCTGCTGAGCGGCCCGCGCGGCGGCGACCTGCAGATCGGCGCGCGCCTGGCCACGGGCGGCATCGACGCGGTGATCTTCCTGCGCGACCCGATGACGCCGCAGCCGCATGAGCCCGACATCAACGCCCTGGTGCGCGCCTGCGACGTCCACGACGTGCCCTGCGCCACCAACCTGTCGTCGGCGCGTCTGCTGCTGGGTGCGCTTCAGGCCACGCCGAGCGAAACCCCGATGCCGCGCGCCGCCTGAAGCAGCGGGTGATCGGGCGGGACGCAGCGATTGCGGCCCGCGACTTCGGCGATCGGCACGCTCGTACATTCGTCCCCGCGCAAGGCCACCATCTCGCCGAAGCGCCCGGCGCGCAACTGCTGCGCTGCCTGCCAGCCGAAGCGCGTGGCCAGCACGCGGTCGAACGCGGTCGGCGAGCCGCCGCGCTGGGTGTGGCCGAGCAGCGTGGTGCGGACCTCGCTCTCGAGCTGCGGCTGGAGTTCGTGCTGCAGCCAGTGCCCGACCCCGCCCAGGCGCAGCGGATCGGGGCTGTCGGCGATGCGGTCCTGCACCGTGAGCCCGGCGCCGATCGCGGCCGCGCCTTCGGCGATGCAGACGATGGTGGCCAGGCCGCGCCGTTCGCGCTCGCGGCAGCGCGCCGCGACGGCCTCGACGCTGAAGGGAATCTCGGGCAGCAGGATCACGTCGGCGCCGCCGGCCAGGCCGCCCTCGAGCGCGATCCAGCCGGCGTAGCGCCCCATGGTCTCGGCGATCATCACCCGGCCGTGGCTGCGCGCCGTGGTGCCCAGGCGGTCGAGCGCCTCGCACACCACCGCCACCGCGCTGTCGAAGCCGAAGCTGCGGTCGGTGCCGAAGAGGTCGTTGTCGATCGTCTTGGGCACGCCCACCATCGGCAGGCCGAGCGCCGCGAAGCGATCGGCGATGGCCATCGTGCCGTCGCCGCCGATCGCGACCAGCGCGTCCAGCCCGAGCTCGCGCGCGTAGTCCATCGCCTGGGCCGAACGATCGGCGCCGCCGGCTCCGAAGTAGCGGAACGGGTCGCAGCGGTTGTGGGTGCCGAGGATGGTGCCCCCCTCGGCGACGATGCCGGCCACCGCCTGGCGGTCGAGCGGCCGCGACGCGCGCGTCAGCAGGCCCAGGAACCCGCGCTCGATGCCCGTGACCTCGGCGGCGCCCTGGTCGATGAGCGACAGGGTGACGGCGCGGATGACGGCGTTGAGGCCGGGGCAATCGCCCCCGCCGGTGAGGATTCCGACATGCATGGCGCGATCATGCCAGCGCCCCCGCGCGCGGCGGTTTGAGCTGCGTCAGTCCGCGCGGGCTTCAGCCCTTGGCCTGCGCGTTCAGGATCTGCTCCGCTCCGAGGTTGAACAACGCCGAACCCACCAGGTTCTGCCCGCCGTCGCAGACGAGGACGCAGCCGGTGATGTAGGACGCCAGCGGCGAGGCCAGGAACACGGCGGTCTGGCCGATGTCGTCGACCGTGCCCATGCGGCGCAGCGGCACGGCCTGCAGGAAGCGGTCCTTCTGCGCCGGATCGGACAGCCGCTTCATGCCCTCGGTGCCTTCGATCGGCCCCGGCACGATCGAGTTGGCGCGCACGCCGTAGCGGCCCCATTCGATGGCCAGGTTCTTCATCAGCATGTCGATGCCGGCCTTGGCCGCGCCGACATGGGCCTGGAAGGCGTGCGGCATGTAGGC
>JAGWTS010000103.1 GCA_028868875.1 Burkholderiales bacterium
CGCACGCCCAACCCCGACGTGCTGTGCAACGCCGAGATCAAGTTCAAGGCCTTTCTCGATCACGCCCTGCGCCTGGGCGCCGAGCGCATCGCGACCGGCCATTACGCCCGCGTGCGCGAGGCCGACGGCCGATTCGAGCTGCTCCAGGGGCTGGATCCGGCCAAGGACCAGAGCTATTTCCTGCACCGCCTGAACCAGGCCCAGCTCGCGCGCACCCTGTTCCCGCTCGGCGACCTGCACAAGACCGAGGTGCGCCGCATCGCCGAGCGCATCGGCCTGCCCAACGCGAGGAAGAAGGACTCGACCGGCATCTGCTTCATCGGCGAGCGCCCGTTCCGCGAATTCCTCAATCGCTACCTCGCCCACGAGCCGGGCCCGATGCTCGACGAGGCCGGGCGCGAACTCGGCCGCCACCTGGGCTTGAGCTTCTACACGCTGGGCCAGCGCCAGGGCCTGGGCATCGGCGGCGTGGCCTCGGGCGGGGGCGAGCATGCGCCCTGGTACGTGGCGCGCAAGGAGCTCGACCGCAACGTGCTGCGCGTGGTCCAGGGCCGCGACCACCCCTGGCTGCTCGCCTCGAGCCTCGAGGCGGCCGATTGCAGCTGGATCTCCGGCGCGGCCCCCGCCGCAGGCCGCTATGCCGCGAAGACGCGCTACCGCCAGGCCAACGCCCCCTGCAGCCTGCACCGCCGAGCACCCCCAGGGCCCCGCGGGGGTCAAGAAAAGTCGCAGCGCCCCCTTTCCTCGAGGGACGGCGGCTTCGGGCTCGAATTCGAGACCCCGCAATGGGCCGTGACGCCGGGCCAGAGCGCCGTGCTGTACGACGGCGAGGTCTGCCTCGGCGGCGGCGTGATCCAGGGCTGAGCCCGGCTCCGCGAACGCGGGTTCAGCGGCCGCGGCCCAGGGCCTCGGCAAGTTGCTCGGCCACCGCGCGCGCGCCGCGCAAGGCCAGGGTCTGGTCCAGGTCGGCCTCGGGGGCGACCGCCGCCGCGACCTCGTCCAGCCGCTCGGCATCGTCGATCAGGACCTTGGCGATCGCCGAGAGTGCGCCGATGGCGCGCCGCGTCATCTGCACCGGGAACCGGCCCTCGGCCTGGATCGCGACGTGGTGGCGCACGCTCGCCACCGCGGCCGGCCCCAGGCCCCAGCTTTCGCAGAGGGCGGCGCCGAGCGCATCGTGGCTGACGCCGAAGCCGGTCTTCTCCAGGGTGACGAGTTCGACATCGCTGCCGGCGGCGCGCAGCATCGAGCCGTAGTGGTCGGGCGCATGGCGGAACAGCACCGCCTTGCCGCACTCCTCGAACAGCCCGGCCGAGTGCGCGGCCCAGGCGTCGAGCGACAGGCGCTGGCCGAGCCGCCCCATCACGAGGCCGCGCCGCGCCGCGCGCTGCCACAACGGCTCGAGCTCGGCCGCGGGCGGGAAAGCGGCGCGCAGCCCCATCTCGAAGGTGATGGCCGCGACCTCGCGCATGCCGAGGTAGGTCACCGCCTGCAGCACGCTCTGGACCCGGCCCTTGAGGCCGTAGAGCGAGGAGTTCACGGCCTTCAACACGGCGGCGGCGAGCGCCATGTCGGATTCGATCAGCTCGCCGACGGCCTGCAGGTTGACGTCGTCCTCGGCCAACAGCAGCGAGAGCTTGACCAGCGCCTCGGGCTGGCTCGGGATGTCGATTTCGAGGCTTCGCAGTTCGGGCTGGACGGACATGGGGCGGCGTGGTGAGGCGGTCGGGGGGCTCGCCGATGCTAGGGCCGGCCCGGGCGCGGCGATGAGGGCAAAAGCTGCGTCTTCCGGGGCCAGATCGGCGCCCCAAAAAAGAGAAGGCGCCGTCTGCGCGGCGCCTGCCCATGCCCTTCAACCGGGGCCCGTCGATCGATCGTGGACGATCGTCTTTTGCGTCAAAGTCTCCTCAGTCCCCCGCCCGACCGCCTGGTGCCTTCGCAGAAAAGCACGGGCAGCCGCGAGTGGGGCGCAATGTACAGGCGGCTTCGCGCCCTGCCATCAGGGCTTTCCCGCCGCCAGCCACTCGGCGGCGCGCTCGGCGATCATCAGCGTCGGCGCATTCGTGTTGCCGCTGGTAATCGTAGGCATGACGCTCGCGTCGGCGACGCGCAGGCCAGCGACGCCGTTGACGCGCAGGCGCGAATCGACCACCGCGCGCACATCGCCTGCCGGCCCCATGCGGCAGGTGCCCACCGGGTGGAAGATCGTCGTGCCGATGTCGCCGGCCAGCCGTGCCAGCTCGTCGTCGCTCTGGTACTGGACCCCGGGCCGGATCTCGCGCGGCGCGAAGCGCGCCAGCGCGGGCATGGCCGCGATGCGCCGGGTCAGGCGCAGCGAATCGGCGGCGACCTGGCGGTCTTCGGGGGTCGACAGGTAGCGCGGTTCGATCGTCGGCGCATCCTCCGGGCGCGGCGAGCGGATCCGCACCCGTCCGCGCGCGCCCGGATTCAGGTTGCAGACGCTGGCGGTGAAGGCGTCGTCGCGGTGCAGCGGCTCGCCGAAGGCGTCGAGCGAGAGCGGCTGCACGTGATATTCGACGTTCGGCCACAGGTACCCGGGGGCGCTGCGCGTGAAGGCGCCCAGCTGCGACGGCGCCATGCTCATCGGGCCGCTGCGCGACCAGGCGTATTCGAGCGCGATGCGCGCCTTGCCGGACCAGGAGTTGGCCAGGCGGTTGAGCGTGCGCGTTCCCTGGACCGCGAACACGGCGCGGATCTGCAGGTGGTCCTGCAGGTTCTCGCCGACGCCGGGCAGGTCGTGCCGGACCTCGATTCCCTGCTGCTGGAGCCAGGCGCCGGGGCCGATGCCCGAGAGCTGGAGCAGCTGCGGCGTGCCGATCGCGCCCGCCGCCAGCACCACCTCGCGCCGTGCGCGCAGCTGCTGCGGCGCTCCACCTCCCGTAGGCCGCAGCTCGACGCCGACGGCGCGCCCGTTCTCGATCAATACCCGGGTCGTGAGCTGGCCGGTGCGGATCTCGAGATTGGGCCGGCCCCGCGCCGGACGCAGAAACGCCTTCGAGGTGTTCCAGCGCACGCCGCGGCGCTGGTTGACCTCGAAATAGCCCACGCCCTCGTTGTTGCCGCGGTTGAAGTCGTCGCTGGCCGGGATGCCGGCTTCGCGCGCCGCGGCGGCGAATGCGTCGAGGATCTCCCAGGACAGGCGCTGGCGCTCGACCCGCCATTCGTGGCCGGTGCCGTGCACCTCGTCGGCGCCGCGCCAATGGTCCTCGTGGCGCATGAAGTACGGCAGGCAGCGCTCCCAGCGCCATTCGGCGTCGCCGCAGGAGGCGGCCCAGCCGTCGTAGTCGCGTGCCTGGCCGCGCATGTAGATCATGCCGTTGATGCTCGAACAGCCACCCAGCACCTTGCCGCGCGGGTAGCGCAGGCGGCGCCCGTTCAGTCCGGGGTCGGCCTCGGTCGAATAAAGCCAGTCGGTGCGCGGATTGCCGATGCAGTAGAGATAGCCCACCGGGATGTGGATCCAGTGGTAGTCGTCGCGCCCGCCGGCCTCGACGAGCAGGACCCGGCAGGCGGGGTCGGCCGAGAGCCGGTTCGCGAGCAGGCAGCCGGCCGTGCCGGCGCCGACGATGATGAAGTCGTAGTCCACGCTGCGCTCCGCAACGCTCAGGATCCGCCCGGCCCGGCCGGCAACGCGATCGATGGCTCGAGCAGATCCATGGGGACCGATGGTAGTGGCCCACCGGCGTTGCGCGGCAACCTCAAAGCGCGGGTTTGCCCCGGGGCGCCAAAACAACAAATTGTCAGCCCGCGCTTTACAAGTTGCCGCCGAGAATGACCATAATACCGAGTCTGTGTCTGGATGCCGCGCCTTTCGCCTGAATGGGTCATGCAGGGTTGAAGCACCACATGGTTTTTTGAGACTCGTTCGAGGGGCTTTTCAGTGGGAAATAAACTGTACGTCGGCAACCTGGCTTATTCGGTGCGCGACGAATCGCTGCATCAGGCGTTTTCGCAATATGGCAGCGTGACCTCCGCAAAGGTCATGATGGACCGCGACACCGGCCGTTCCAAAGGATTCGGCTTCGTCGAAATGGGGTCGGACGCCGAAGCGCAGGCAGCCATCAACGGCATGAACGGTCAGGCCCTCGAAGGCCGTGCGATCGTCGTCAACGAAGCGCGTCCGCGTGAAGACCGCGGCGGTGGCGGCGGCTTCGGCGGCGGCGGTGGTGGCAGCCGCGGCGGCTACGGTGGTGGCGGCGGCAGCGGCGGTGGTGCCGGCGGCGGCGGCGGCGGTCGCAGCCCTTACGGTGGTGGCGGCGGCGGCGGTGGCCGCAGCCCCTACGGCAGCGGTGGCGGCGGCGGTGGTCGCGGTGGCTACGGTGGTGGCGGCGGCGGCGGTGGCCGCGGCGGTTACTGATCCACTGCGCTTGGGGCCCGCTGCGGCGGGCCTGATCGGGTTCGAGATTTTCCAGCGGCGCGCCTCACGCGCCGCTGTTGTCATTGGGCGCGCCGTTCCTTGCGCCCGCGGCCCTGAAGCAACCGGTCGAAGACCGGGTTCGGCAGCACGCGCAACAACCGGGCCGCGACCCCCATCTGCCAGGGAATCACGCGCCAGCTCGCGCCCGCCTCGATCGCCCGGCAAGCCTTTTCGGCAAAGGCTTCGGGGCTCATCATGAACGGCATCGGATACCGGTTGGCCGCGGTCAGCGGCGTCGCGACATAGCCCGGCAGCAAGGTGACGACGCGCACGCCGCTGCCGCGGCATTCGCCGCGCAGGCTCTCGCAATAGGCGACGACCCCGGCCTTGCTGGCGCAATAGGCCCCATGGCCAGGCAGGCCGCGGATCGCGGAGACGCTGGCGATGCCGACGAGCCGCCCCGAACCGCGCGCGCGCATCGGCGCGATGAAGGGATGGAAGGTCGCGGCGACGCCCATGAGATTGAGCGCCAGGATGTCCTGCATCACGTCCAGGTCGCCGCGCTCGGCCGTGTCGACGCCGACGCTGATGCCGGCATTCGCGATCACGACGTCCGGCAGGCCCTGCGCCGCGAGGCAGGCATGGCCGGCGGCCACGATGCTGTCGGTGACGGCGACGTCGGCGCGGTAGACGGCGCAGCGCTCCGGGCCGAGGCCGGCCGCGCGGGCCCAGGCCTCGAGCTCCGCGCCACGCCGCGCGACGAGCGCGAGGCGCCAGCCGGCGGCCGCGTAGCGCGCCGCCAGGGCCTGGCCGATGCCGCTCGACGCGCCGGTGACGAAGACCAGCGGCGCACTCATCCGCTGGCCCCCGGCGCGTCGCGCAAGGACCCGGGCCTGCCGGGCAAGGGGGCCGCGCGCGGCCTCACTTCGCCGGCCTCGGCGGATAGTCCGCGCGCATCGGCCCGGCGAGTTGAAGCACGCGCGTACCCTGGTCGTAGTCGAGCCCGGCGGCGCTGATCTGCGCCCCTCCCTGGAGCACCGTAATCGGCAACGGGCTGTGCACGCGCTCGGCGACGACGTACAGCTGCAGGAACTCGCCGCTCATCTCGATCGGATCGGGGCCGCCCTCGCCGCTGACGACATGCGCGTCGCCGTAGAGCTGGATCTCGCTGCCGTCGCCGTTGCTGATCGCGCGCTGCGCCCGGGCGACGGTGATGCGGCCGTCCGGCGCGATCGCGCGCAAGCGCACATCGTCGGCCTCGATCCGGTCGCTGTCCGGGAAGTGGCGCATCGTGCTGCCGGCGAGCCGGGCTTCGAGACGGCCGCCGGGCTCGAAGCGCTCGATCGAGAACTGCTCCATCGTGTAGTCGGGGTCGTGGCGCAGCACCTTCGGCTCGAGCGCCGGCGGGGCGACCGGCGAGTTCTTCACCAGCCACCAGGTGAACAGCGCCAGCAAGGCCATCAGCAGCAGCGGCAGATAGGACGAGACCAGGTCGCGCAGGCGCAGATGCCAGGGCATGGGCGGGCGCGGCGCCCGCCCGCGGGCCGGGCCGAGGGCAATCGGCACCTCGGGCAGGTCGGGCAGGTGGAGTTCGACCGGCATCGCTTCAGTCCGGCCCGGTCCGCGTGGCGCCGCCGGGGCTCAGCGGTCGAGGCTGACGCACTGGCTCGCGAGCAGGCCGGCGTAGCGCCCGGCCGCAATCAGCAGCAGGTCGCAGAACTCGCGCGCGGCGCCATGGCCGCCGGCGGCGGCGGTGACATGGTGGGCCACGGCCTTGACTTCGGCATGGGCGTTCGCCGGGGCGCAGGCAAAGCCGGCACGGCCGAGCAGGGGCAGGTCGGGCCAGTCGTCGCCGATCGCCGCGACATCCGGCCAATCGAGGCCGAGGCGCCCGAGCAGCGCGTTCGCCGCGGCGAGCTTGTCGACCACGCCGTAGAGCGCTTCGCCCAGGCCCAGGTCGCCGATGCGCCGGCGCACCGCGGGCGAATCGCGGCCGGTGATGACGAGCGGCTCGATCCCGCCCTGGCGCAGCAGCTTCAGGCCGTGACCGTCGAGCGAAGAGAAGGCCTTGACCGTCTCGCCCTGCTCGCCGATGTAGAGCCGCCCGTCGGTGAGCACGCCGTCGACGTCGAAGATCGCCGCCTTCATGCCGAGGCCGCGGCCCTGGGCGCGCAGCAGCAGGGTGGGCGCGAAACTCAGGGCCGGCGCCATCAGATCACCTTCGCGCGCATGAGGTCGTTCGAATTGAGGGCGCCGACGATACGCGCCTCGGCATCGACGACGAGCACGCTCGTGATGCGGTGCAGTTCCATCAGGTCGGCGGCCTCGACCGCGAGGGCGTCGACGCGCACGAGCTTGGGGCCGTGGTGCATCACATCGGCGGCGCGCAGTTCGCGCAGTTCGGCGCCGCGCTCGATCAGGCGCCGCAGGTCGCCGTCGGTGAAGATGCCCAGCGCCCGGCCTTCGGCATCGGCGACCGCGGCGAAGCCCAGTCCCTTGCCCGTCATCTCGCGCAGCAGTTCGTTGAAGCCGGCCTCGGGGCCGACGCGCGGCACCGCGTCGCCGCTGCGCATCAGGTCGCGCACATGCATCAGCAGCTTGCGCCCGAGGCTGCCACCGGGGTGCGAGCGCGCGAAGTCCTCGGCGTGGAAGCCGCGCGCGTCGAGCAGGGCCACGGCCAGGGCGTCGCCGAGCGCCATCTGCGCCGTCGTGCTCGCGGTCGGGGCCAGGTTCAAGGGGCAGGCCTCCTGGTCGACCGCGCTCGAGATCGCGAGGTCGGCGTGGCGGGCCAAGGTCGAGTCGGCCACGCCCGTCATCGCCACCAGGGTCACGCCCAGGCGCCGCAGGGCCGGCAGGATGGCGGCGAGTTCGTCGCTCTCGCCGCTGTTGCTGATCGCGAGCACGACATCGCCGCCGATCAGCATGCCGAGGTCGCCGTGGCTGGCTTCGGCCGGGTGGACGAAGAAGGCCGGGGTGCCGGTCGAGGCCAGGGTGGCGGCGATCTTGCGTCCGACATGGCCGCTCTTGCCCATGCCCATCACGACGACCCGGCCGCGGCATTCGAGCATCGCCTGCACCGTCTTCGCGAAGCCCTCGCCCTGGCGCGCGGCCAGGCCGAGCAGCGCGCGCGCCTCGATCTCGAAGGTCGACGCCGCGAGCGCGAGGGCGCGCGCGGCATCGAAGGGGCTGGGCGCGTTCATGAACACCGGGGCGTCGACTAGGATCGGGCATTCTAGATGGCCACCACGCTCGAACTCGTCCTGCTGTACCTCGTCGCCGCAGTGATCGGGGTGACCGGATGCCGCTGGCTGCGTTTGCCGCCGATGCTGGGCTATCTGGTCGTCGGCGTCGTCATCGGCCCGAACGCGCTGGCGCTGGCGCACGACAGCGCGGGCGTGAAGTACCTGGCCGAGTTCGGCGTCGTGTTCCTGATGTTCGTCATCGGGCTCGAGTTCAACCTGCCCAAGCTGCGCAGCATGCGCACGCTGGTGTTCGGCCTGGGCCTGAGCCAGGTCGTGCTGACGGTGGCGGGAACGGTCGCGGGCCACCTGCTGCTGGCCTGGGTCTACCACCGCTTCGCCAGCCGGCCCTGGCAGATGTCCTGGCAGGGGGCGTTCACGCTCGGCGCGGCGATGGCGATGTCCTCGACCGCGATCGTCGTCAAGCTCATGGCCGAGCGCCTCGAGCTCGAGAGCGAGCACGGCCGGCGCGTCATGGGCGTGCTGCTGTTCCAGGATCTGGCGGTGGTGCCGCTGCTGGTGCTGATTCCGGCGCTCGGCAGCAGCGCCGCCGAGCTGCTGCAGTCGCTCACCCTCGCCTTCGTCAAGGCCGCCGTGCTGCTGACGATCCTGCTCGTCGGCGGCCAGCGCGTGATGCGCTGGTGGCTGACGATCGTCGCGCGCCGGCGCAGCGAGGAGCTGTTCGTCCTCAATCTGCTGCTGATCACGCTCGGGCTGGCCTGGCTCACCGAGCACGCCGGCCTGTCGCTCGCGCTCGGCGCCTTCGTCGCCGGCATGCTGGTGGCCGAGACCGAATACAAGCACCAGGTCGAGACCGACATCCGGCCCTTCCACGACGTGCTGCTCGGCCTGTTCTTCATCACGATCGGGATGAAGCTCGACTGGCACCCGGTGCTGGAACACTGGCTCCTGGTGCTGCTGATGACGACGCTGCCGGTGCTCGCCAAGTTCGGCCTCGTCGCGCTGCTGGCGCGCGCCTTCCGCGCCCCGCCGGGGGTGGCACTGCGCACCGGGCTGTACCTGGCGCAGGCCGGCGAATTCGGCTTCGTGCTGCTGGCGCTGGGGGCCGACCACGGCGTCGTCGCCGCGTCCTGGCAAAGCCCGATCCTCGCGAGCATGGTGCTGTCGATGCTGGCCACGCCCTTCATCGTGATGGCGAGCGACCGCATCGTGATGCGGCTGTCGTCCACCGACTGGCTGCTGCAGTCGGTGCAGCTGACGACGATCGCCAAGCGTTCGATCCGGACCGAGCGCCACGTCATCATCTGCGGCTACGGCCGCAGCGGCCAGAACCTGGCGCGCATGCTCGACACCCAGCACATCCCCTACATGGCGCTGGACCTCGACCCCGACCGCGTGCACCAGGCCGCCGCGGCCGGCCAGAGCGTGGTCTTCGGCGACGCCGCGCGGCTGCAAAGCCTGATGGCCGCCGGCCTCGCGCGCGCCAACGCCGTGGTCGTGAGCTACCCCGACACGGCCTCGGCGCTGAAGATCCTGAACCTCGTGCGCGAACACGCGCCCGCGGTGCCGGTGATCGTGCGCACGATCGACGACAGCGACCTCGAGCGTCTGCGCGCCGCCGGCGCGACCGAGGTCGTGCCCGAGGCGATCGAAGGCTCGCTGATGCTCGCCGCCCATGCGCTGGCGCTGGTGGGCGTGCCGATGCGCCAGGTGATCCGCCTCGCCCGCGACGCGCGCGATGCGCGCTACAGCCTGCTGCGCGGCTATTTCCACGGCGCCGACGACGACACCGCCGACGAGATGCACCAGGAACGCCTGGGCTCGATCACCTTGCCGCCGGCCGCCGCGTCCATCGGCGAACGGCTCGCGGACCAGGCGCTGCACTCGATCGGCGTGAGCGTGCTCAGCCTGCGCAGCGCCACCGGCGCGACTGCGGCGCCCGACGATGCGGCGCGGCTCGGCGCGGGCGACACCCTGGTGCTGTCGGGAACGGCCGAGGCGCTGGCGCTGGCCGAGAAGAAGCTGTTGCGCGGCTGAGCGATCCGGCGGCGGACAGTCTGCTCACTTGCCGATGCAGAAGCGCCCGAAGATCTCGCCCAGCAGGTCCTCGCTGCCGAAGGCGCCGGTGATTTCGCCGAACGCGCCGTGCATCAGCCGCAGTTCCTCGGCCAGCAGGTCGAGCGCGGCATCGCGCTGCGCGGCGTGCTGCTGCGCCAGGCCGGCATGGTGGCGGGCGCGGCGCAAGGCCTCGACGTGGCGGGTGCGCGCGATGAACAGCCCTTCGGGCCGGGCCTCCCAGCCGGCGCGGCGCAGCAGTTCGCGCCGCAGGACCTCGAGGCCGGCGCCGGTGCGGGCCGAGATCGCGATGCCCTCGGGCGGCGGCGCCGGCGCGGCATCGCTCTTGTTGTGGACCTGGATCGCGTCGGCCGGAAGGCGCGCCGCGATCGCCTGCTCGGCGGCGCGGTAGGCGGGGTCGGCCGCGCGCGTCAGGTCGTGCACGAAGAGCACCGCATCGGCGTCGCGGATCGACTCCCAGCTGCGGCCGATGCCGATGCGCTCGACCTCGTCGTGGGCGGCTTCGGCCGGGCGCAAGCCGGCGGTATCGACCACGTGCAGCGGCACGCCTTCGATCTGGATCGTCTCGCCGATGCGGTCGCGCGTCGTGCCCGGGTGCGGTGTCACGATCGCGAGCTCGGCACCGGCCAGCGCATTCAGCAGCGAGCTTTTTCCGACGTTGGGCTGGCCCGCGATGACGACGCGCAAGCCTTCGCGCAGCAGTGCCCCCTGGCGCGCACGCGCGAGCACGGCGTCGACCGCGGCGGCGATGGCATCGAGTTCGGTCCGGGCCCCGGCCTTCTCGAGGAAGTCGATCTCCTCCTCGGGAAAGTCCAGCGTCGCCTCGACCAGGGTGCGCAGGCGCACGATGCGCCCGGCCAGCGCCTGGATCTCGGCCGAGAAGGCGCCCGAGAGCGAGCGCGCCGCCGAGCGCGCCGCGGCCTCGGTGCTGGCGTCGATGAGGTCGGCCACGGCCTCGGCCTGGGCCAGGTCGAGCTTGTCGTTGAGGAAGGCGCGCTCGGTGAACTCGCCGGCCTGGGCCAGGCGCAGGCCGATCGCGGCGCCGGCCTCGAGCACGCGCGCGAGCAGCAGTTGCAGCAGCACCGGCCCGCCATGGGCCTGGAGTTCGAGCACATCCTCGCCGGTGTAGGAATGGGGGGCCGGGAAGTGAATCGCGAGGCCGCGGTCGAGCAGGCTGCCGTCGGCCGCGTTGAAAGGCAGCAAGGTGGCCTGGCGCGGCAGCAGATCGCGCCCGAACAAGGCCCGCACCAGCGGCGCCAGGTCGGCGCCCGAGGCGCGCACGATGCCGACCGCGCCGCGCCCGGGGGCGCTGGCGATGGCGGCGATGGGCTCGCGCGCTCGCGCGAGCGAGCCGATGGGAGCAGCGCACATGGTCTTCGAATTGTGGCGCGCCGCCCGGTTCGGGAATGGATGGCGCGGGTGGAGTCGCGAGCGGGCGCCGCGCGCCTGCTCGCGGGCTCCTGAGCCGGCTGTTGGGCCGGGTCGCCCGCATGCCCTGCATCGTCGGCGCTTAGTCCGCCCGCCTCAACCCCCTTCTCGAGGGGACCGGGCGGCGCGGCGTGCGCATGTCACGCCGCGGCCCTGCGCCACGGGCGCCGTCAGCGGTTGGACACCCCGAGCCGCTTGTTGATGACCCATTGCTGGGTGATCGACAGGATGTTGTTCGTGAGCCAGTACATCACGAGGCCGGCCGGAAAGAAGAAGAACATCACGGAGAACGCGAGCGGCATGATCCACATCATCTTGGCCTGGACCGGGTCGGGCGGCTTGGCACCGAGCGCGACCTGGATGAGCGAGGTGCCCGTCATCAGCAGCGGCAGGATGAAGTAGGGATCGCGCACCGACAGATCGTGGATCCAGCCGATCCAGGGCGCACCGCGCATCTCGACGCTCGAGAGCAGCACCCAGTACAGGGAGATGAAGAAGGGCATCTGCACCACGATGGGCAGGCAGCCGCCGAGCGGGTTGACCTTCTCCTCGCGGTAGATGCGCATCATCTCCTGCTGCATCTGCTGCGGCTTGTCCTTCAGGCGCTCGCGCATCTCCATCACGCGCGGGTTGATCGCCTTCATCTTGGCCATCGACTTGTAGGCGCTGGCGTTGAGCCAGAAGAATGCGGCCTTCAGGATGACGACGAGCGAGACGATGGACCAGCCCCAGTTGCCTAGAAACGCATGGAGTTCGGTCAGGAGCCAGAACAGCGGCTTGGCCAGCGGCATGAGCATGCCGTAGTCCTTGACGAGTTCGAGCCCGGGGGCGAGCGCCGCCAGCTTCTTCTCTTCCTGCGGGCCGGCGAAGAGGATCGCGTCCTCGGACTTGCTCGCTCCCGGTGCGATCTCGCCCAGCGGCAACACCATCGCGATGGAGTACAGGTCGGGGCCGATCTTGGCGGTGCGGAACTCGCGCGGGCCCGGTGTCGGCACGAGCCAGGCGGAGGCGAAGTAATGCTGGACCATCGCGATCCAGCCGCTGTCGCTCTTCTTGTCGTGGTCGTCGCCGGCGGCGATGTCCTTGAACGTGATCTTCTTGTACTTGCTCGACTCGGTGTACATCGCCGGGCCGGTGAAGGTCGAATAGAACGACGACTGTCCGGGCGGCGGACGGCCATCGCGCACCAGCTGCAGGTACAGGTCGGGCTTGATCGGCGTCGCGCCGTTGTTGATCACCTCGTGGTGCACCGCGATCGTGTATTCGCCGCGCTTGAGGGTGTAGGTCTTGATGAGCTGGCGGCCGTCGATCGGCGCCGATTCGAAGCGCAGCGTGAGCTCGTTCACCCCCGGCGCCAGCGTGCGCGGGCCCGGGGCCAGCGTCATCGGCGTCAGGTGGGTCGGAAGCGTGACCCCGGGCTGGGAGGTGATGAGGCCGGTCTCGGCGACGTAGTCGTCGGCCCCGTTGCGCTGGAACAGCACGACATCGCGCTCGTGGTCGAGCTCGTCGCGGTATTTCAGCAGTTCGAGCCGCACCAGGCTGCCGCCCAGGCTGTCGAAAGTGGCCTTGACGACGTCGGTGCTGACCTCGAAGGTTTGGCCGGTCGGGGTCGCGGCGTTGCTGGGCAAGGTCGCGGCCGCGGGGGCCGCAGCGACCCCCTGCGACATCGCCGCCGGCACCCCGGTCCCGCCCGCCGCGGCGCTGGCGGGTGCGGCGGCCGGTGGGTGGCCGAAGCCGGCGAACAGCGAGGGGTGCCCGTTGGCCTTCTGCCATCCGTCCCACAACAGGACGAGCGAGGTCACGAACACCACCCAGAGCAGGGTGCGGCGAAAGTCGGTCATGGAAGCTCGGTGATCCGGGATTCGGCCTCGCCGCGCGGGCGGACGAAGCGCGTGAACAGTCCCTGGGCGGGGTTGGGGAAACGCTCGGGAACGGGGTCGATGCCGCCGTCGCACCAGGGGTGGCAGCGCAGCAGCCGGGCCCCGGTGAGCAGGCTGCCGCCCGCCGCGCCGTGGCGTTGCAAGGCGTCGAGCGCGTACTGCGAGCAGCTGGGCTCGAAACGGCAGGCGTTGCCGAGCCAGGGCTTGAGCAGGTAACGGTAGGCGCGCACCAGCAGCAGCAGCAACGCGCGCGGCAAGTCGACGAGACGCTGCATTACGCCGCCGCCCGTTCGAAGAGCTGCTCGAGCTCGGCGCGCGCCGCCCCGCGCAAGGCGTCCGAAGCCGCCGAAGCGAATTCGGCACGGGGGTAGGGCGCCTTCAACCGCACGAGCCAGATGCCGGGGGCCAGGCGCGCGGCGTGGCGTGCCATCGCCGAGCGGATCTGGCGCTTGAGCAGGTTGCGCGTGACCGCGCGCCGCGCATGGCGCTTGGGCACGACGCAGCCGAGCCAGTGCTGGTCCGGAAGCAGGGGGTTATCCACAATACCGGAAAGAATCGGTGCAGTGCCTGTGGACAATTCGCTTTTTCCAGCCCGTTGCGACGCCTTGCGGGCGGGCAAGGGCCTGCTGGACATGTGGTGAACAGCGAAGTGAGCACTTCGCGACCGCGCCGGCGCTGCCAACACCCGCTCGAAATCGGCCCGCTGCTGGAGCGGCCGCACTGCCGCGGCGGCCATCGGGGTGTTCAGGACGCTCGGGACGTCGATACAGACCGGCGGGATCGGGCGATGGGGCCCCGGACTCAGACCGCGAGACGCTTGCGGCCCTTGGCGCGGCGGGCGTTGATGACGGCGCGCCCGCCCCGGGTCTTCATGCGCACGAGAAAGCCGTGCGTGCGGGCGCGGCGGATCTTCGACGGTTGGTAGGTGCGCTTCATGGCCATGGCAAAGCTCGCTCTCTTCTGGGTCAGCTGGAAAATTCGGGAAACCCGCGATTAGAGCAAAAAACCCTTTCCCGGTCAAACACTTGCACCACGACATGCGGGCGGGGGCGGGGCTTGACCCCGGGCCCGAAACTGTGGATAACTGCGGCTCGCCGGATTCCGGGGGACATAGAATCCGGGCCCTTGAAAAGAAGATCTCCACAATGAGTGTCGACCTCTGGCAGCGTGGTTGTGAACGCCTCGCAACCGAGTTGCCCGAACACCAGTTCAATACCTGGATCCGCCCGCTGGCAGCGCCCGAGATCGTCGATGACGACGAGACGGCCGATGCGCGGGTCTCGCTGCGCGTCTCCAACCGCTTCAAGCTCGACTGGATCCGGGCCCAGTACGCGGGCCGGATCGAATCGGTGCTGGCCGACATCGCCGGCAAGCCGGTGCGGCTGGAACTGAGCCTGGCGCCGCGCCCTGCGGAAACGCCGGCCGCGCCGGCGCTGCGCATCAACGCCCAGGCCCAGTCGCTGTCTGCCGTCCTGGCCGCGGCGCCAGCCCAGGCGGCGACGGCCACCCAGTCTGCGGCGGCCACCGCGAGCGCACTGGCCTCGGCGGCCGCCTCGCGCCATCGCCTGAACACCGCGCTCACCTTCGACACCCTGGTGGCCGGGCGCGCGAACCAGATGGCCCGTACCGCGGCGCTGCACGTCGCCGGCCAGCCCGGGCAGATGTACAACCCGCTGTTCATCTACGGCGGCGTCGGCCTGGGCAAGACCCACCTCGTGCATGCGGTCGGCAACGCCCTGCTCAAGGACCGGCCCGACGCACGCGTGCTGTACCTGCACGCCGAGCAGTTCATCAGCGACGTGGTGAAGAACTACCAGCGCAAGACCTTCGACGAGCTGAAGGCCAAGTACCACTCGCTGGACCTGCTGCTGATCGACGACGTGCAGTTCTTCGCCGGCAAGGACCGCACGCAGGAGGAGTTCTTCAAC
>JAGWTS010000104.1 GCA_028868875.1 Burkholderiales bacterium
GCCATCCTGCGCGGCGAACTGCCGGCGCGGGCGCTGGCCGGCACGGCGACGACGATCGGCGTCGTCGCCACCGACGCCGTCCTCACCAAGGCCCAGGCCAACAAGCTTGCGACCATGGCGCACGACGGCCTGGCGCGCACCATCGCCCCGGTGCACACCATGGCCGACGGCGACACCTTGTTCGCGCTGGGCACCGGCGCCAGCGGCAGGACCTTCGACCTGACGGTGCTGGGCGTGCTCGCGGCCGAGGCGGTGGCGCGCGCCGTGCTCAACGGCGTGCGCGCCGCGCGCGGGCTGGCAAGCCCCGACCTGCCCGCGGCCGCCGATCTCGGCGCGCGCTGAAGCGCCGGCGCCGGCCGAACTCCGCGATGCAGCTTGCGCATCTGCTGTTCACCCAGGGCTTCGGCACGCGCCGGGTCTGCGCCGGACTCGTCGAAGCCGGCCTGGTACGCATCGGCGGGGCCGTCGTCGACGACCCGGGGCTCGAGGTCGACGCGGACGGCTTCGTCTTCGAAGTCGAGGGCGTACTCTGGCCCTACCAGGCCAGCGCCCTCGTGATGCTGAACAAGCCGGCGGGCTACGAGTGCTCGCAAAAGCCCCGCCACCATCCGAGCGTGATGAGCCTGCTGCCGCCGCCGCTGCGCCAGCGCGGGCTGCAGCCGGTGGGGCGCCTGGACGAGGACACAACCGGGCTGCTCCTGCTCACCGACGACGGCAAGCTCATCCACCGCCTGACCTCGCCGCGCCATCACGTGCCCAAGGTCTACCAGGTGCAGGCCAGGCACCCGGTGAGCGAGGAGCAGCTCGAGCGCCTGCGCGCCGGCGTCGCGCTCGAAGACGAACCGCGGCCGGTGGCCGCGCTCGCGGCCGAGCGCCGGGGAGAGAACGCCCTCGAGCTGACGCTGGCCGAAGGCAAGTACCACCAGGTCAAGCGCATGATCGCGGCGGTGGGCAACCGCTGCGAGGCGCTGCACCGCAGCCGCATCGGTGCGCTCGAACTGGGTGAGGATCTCGCGCCGGGGCGCTGGCGCTGGATCGGAGCCGAAGAGCGGCCGGCGCTCGGCTGAGCGGGGCTGAGCGGGCGGGGCGGCGCCGACCATCGGCCACAATCGGTGCGAAATCGGCCCGCGATGCCGCCTGCCGGGCGTCGCCATCGCGGGCCTTCCGCCGTCTTCGACCCTGCCCGCTTGAACCCACCGGAATCGAAACCCAGTCGCCGCGCCGGCCCCGATCCGTCCGCGGATCTGGTGTTCGTCGGGCTTGCGCGCGACTGCGAAGCCAGCCTGCACAACGCCGTGACTCAGTTGAGCGCTGTGGCGCCCCCCGCACGTCGCGTGCGCTGGTTCGTGGTCGAGTCGGACAGCAGCGACGCCACGGTCCGGGTGCTCGAGCGGCTGGAGGCGACGCATGAGGGCTTCGCCTTCCGCTCGCTGGGGTCACTGCGAGATCGGCTCCCGGCGCGTACCCAGCGCATCGCTCATTGCCGCAACGCCTGTCTGGACTGGCTGCGCGAGCAAGCCGATCTCGCGCCGTCGTCGCACGTCATCGTGGCCGATCTCGATGGCGTCAACGACGGCGTGGCCGCGGCCGATCTCCTCAGCTGCTGGACGCGCGACGACTGGAGCGTCTGCGCCGCCAACCAGCCCGCGCACTACTACGACATCTGGGCCTTGCGCCACCCGCAATGGTGCGCCGGCGACTGCTGGCGCGAGTACGAGTTCCTCAGCCGCCACGGCATCGAACCCGATCGCGCCCGCATGGCGGCGGTGTACGCGCGCATGGTCTCGATCCCGGCAGACAGCGAGTGGATCGAGGTCGACTCGGCCTTCGGCGGCCTTGCGGTCTACCGCGCTGACGCCCTGCTGCCGTGTCGCTACGAAGGCCTGACGGCAGATGGCGGCGAGGTCTGCGAGCACGTGTCGGTGCACGCCCAGATACGCGCCCGGGGCGGGCGCCTCTTCATCAATCCCCGCCTCGTGAACGCCGGCGCCGAGCACCTCGACCACTACTGGCCCGAATACCGGCACATTCGCGAAACGTCCCGCAGACTCTGGTTCCGCGCCCTGCTCCGCTTGTCGTTCGGCAAACAGGCGAGCAAGGAAATCCGGCGCCTGTTGCGCAGTTTGGAGTGAACCCCGATGTTGTCGTCCCTCGTCCGCCTTCTGAAACGTTCGAGGACCCGCCGCGATGCAGACCAGGAGTACCCCTGCGGCCCCTGCAGCATCGTCCTTCCCGCGGACCACAAGCTGCCCGAGTACCAGCGGCGGCATCCGCGCTACGACCGCTTCCTGCCGCATCTGGCGCGTTTCGTCCCCGATGATTCGACCGTCATCGACGTCGGCGCCAATTGCGGCGATACCGTCGCGGCGATGGCCGGCGCCAACCCCCGGCCCCACTACCTCTGCATCGAGCCCGATCCCGCCTTCTTCGGCTATCTCGAGCGCAACCTGAAGCGCCTCGAAGCGGCGCGCCCCGGTCTGCGCGTGAAGGTGGAGCGCGCGCTGGTGGGCAGGCAGGTGCAGCACGCCAGCCTCGAAGGCCACTCGGGCACGCGCCACGCGCGCGAAGCGAGCGCGGGGCATGCCAGCACGACCCTGGACCGTATCGTCGAAGGCTCGGGCCTACCGCCGCCCTGGTTGCTCAAGTCCGACGTGGATGGATTCGACTACGACGTCATCGACTCGGCCGAAGGAATCATCGCGCGCCATCAGCCCGCGCTCTTCTTCGAGTGCCAGCCCCTCAGCGCGGACCAGATGGCCGGCTTCGCGGCCACCGTGGCGCGCCTGGCAAGCGCCGGCTATACGCGCTGGGCCGCCTTCGACAACTACGGCGAACTGATGCTGCGCCAGGTGGAGCCGGCGCAGATCGAGCAGTTGATGGCCTACGTCAGGCGCCAGGACGAAGGGCTCGCGACGCGCACGTTCTACTACTGCGACATCCTCGCCGGCACGGACCGCGACTCGGCGACACTCGAATCGGCGCTCGACAGCTATGGGCGCGCAGCGCCGTCTCGGGAATGATGCCCTCGTGCCAGGCCCCGGCGCGATCGCGTTCCTCGAGCGTGAAGCCGTCTTAGCGGGCCTGAGGCGAAGCGGGGGCGGGAGGCCAGGAAGTTCTCAACGCAACAGCAGGTTGCGGGCGGCCATCCAGCGCCGACGCAGGCTGCGCCTGGCCTTGTCAGCGCGGCTCAGCCGATCGGGCCCGACACCGTCGTCCGGATGACGCAGGAGCGCCGTGCTGGCCAGGGCCAGGGCGCGCGCAAAGTCGGGGTCGCCCGCGTGCGCACGCGCCAGGTCGCGCAAGAAGCGTCCGAGCTGAGGCGGCCGCGCCGCCGCGAACGGCTGCAAGTGGTCGCGAAATACGTGAAAGGCGTGCAGCAGACCCCAGACCTCGGCGTCCGACAGGAAGGGAAAGCGCTCGCCCAGAATGCGCGCGCATTCCTCGACGTGGCGCCGCGTGTCGCTCGACAACCCGCCCAGCACGTAGTGCACGGTCGGGACATCGAGGCTCGACACTTCGACACCAGCGTCGACACAACGCATCAACCAGCGGAAGTCGGAGGCGATGCGCAGGTCGGTGGCGTACGGGCCGCTGGCTCGGTATGCGCCCGGCGTTGCGTAGACGCCGTTGTGGCAAATGTTGGCACAGGTCAGGTAGCCGCCGAGATCCAGGCGCGCGGGCGACCACAGCCGGCGCCGCGATCCGCCCTCGACCCAGGCGGCGCTGAGGATCAGCCGCGATTCATCGGCGCCGGCCGCGAGATAGGCGCCGGCGGCCAGCGCCGCGGCATCGCGCGTGAGCCAATCGTCGGCGTTGAGCACACAGATCAAATCGCCCCGCGCAAGAGGCACGGCCTTGTTCAGTGCGGCGTACAGGCCCGCATCGGCTTCCGAGACGAGGTAGTCGATCTGCCCGACATGCTCGAGCAGCACGTCCAGGGTCCCGTCGCCGGACAAGCCGTCGATGACGATGTGCTCCACATGGGGCCAGGTCTGGTCGCGCACGCTGCGCAGCGCGCGCTCGACTGTCGCGGCGCCATTGCGCACCACGGTGAGGTAGGTGACCAGCGGCTGCGCGCGAGCGCTGCGCGCCACGCGAGCGGCATCGATGCGCCGGCCGCGTTCGATTCGGCGCGAGCCATCGACGCTGGGGCCCAGGCGATCGATCGGCGTCGGCCAGGGATTTTCACAAGGCATGGGGCGTATTCTGGCCCCGCCGGACAGGCGCGCCGGGATGCCCGGTCCACGCTCGAGCGGCATCGAGCCGGGTCCGCGTCGGCGCAGGTCGGCGTGCTACCCTCGCGCCCCGACGCGGCGGCCCGGTACGCTGGCGCCTGACGCTTCGCGTCGCACGATGACCCCAGATTCCTTGCCGCAACCTGTCGATCTCCCGAGCCCCTCGCGCCGTCTGCGGGTCGCCGTCGTGGTCCAGCGCTACGGGATGGAAGTGAATGGCGGGGCCGAAGTGCATGCCCGGCTGTTCGTGGAGCACACGCGCCATGCGCATGAGGTCACGGTCCTGACCACGCGCGCGAAGGACTACACGAGCTGGGATCGCTTCTATCCGGAAGGGCCCGGCCAGGTCGACGGCACGCCCGTGATCCGCTTCGACCATCCGCCGCGCGGCCACTCCGGTCGCGCGCGCGTGCCACGGCGCCATCTGCTTCGCTATCGCCTGGGCGCGCTGCTGAGCCGCTTGGGCGTCGAGCGCGTCGCGGCGGCGAGCGGCGACGCGGCCCGCGACGGCCAGTCGTACCTCGAGCGCCAGGGGCCGTTCTGCCCGGGCCTGCTCGAGCACCTGGCGCAATGCGCCGGCCACTACGATGCCGTCGTGTTCTTCACCGCGCTGTACTACCCGACGGCGAGCGGACTGCCCCTGACTCCCGTGCCGACGGTCCTGGTGCCCACGCTGCACGACGAGCGTTCGATGTACCACCCGGTCTACCGCGCCGTGTTCACGCGGCCTGACTGGGTGCTGTGGAATTGCCGCGCCGAGCGCGACCTCGCCGTGGATCTGTACGGCCCGCAGGTCGCGCCGGGCAGCCTCTGCGGCGTCGGCATCGACGCGCCACGCGCCGATGCCGCCGCGCTGGCTGCGACCCGCTCGCGCCTGAAGCTGCTCGGGCCGTACTTCCTCTATGTGGGCCGCATCACCCGGTCCAAGGGATTCGACACGCTGGCACGGGCCTTCAGGCGCTTTGCACGCGGTCGCGACGGCCGCGTCAAGCTCGTCGTCGTCGGCCAGGAATTCATGCCGTCGCTGCCTCGGCATCCTGACATCGTCTACGCCGGCTTCGCGAGCGACGCCGAACGCGATTCGCTGATGGCGGGCGCGCTCGCCACGGTCGTCACCTCCAAGCACGAAAGCCTGTCGCTGGTGACGCTGGAGAGTCTGGCCGCCGGAACGCCGGTGATCGTGAACGGTCGCTCCCCGGTGTTGCGCGCCCATGCGCAGGACTCGGGGGCGGGCGAAGCCTACAGCCTGATGCGGCCGCTCGCGGGCGCGCTCAGACGCATGGCCGAGCGGCCCGAGGCCGAGCGCCTTGCCCTCGGTCGAGCGGGTCGTGCCTACGTGGCGCAGCACTACTCATGGACCCGGGTGCAGCAGGAATGGCTGTCCGCGCTCGAGCGCGTGACCGAATCCGCCGGCGCGCGATCGGCCGCCACCGCAACGCCCGCGGCGGGCGGGGCCACCGGGTGAGCGCGCGCCCAGCCGCTGCGCTGCACGTGGGCGTGAGCCTGGGCAAGTCATCGCCTGGCGACGGCGGCCTCTTCGAATTCTCGTCGCAACTCGCGCAACGAATCGTGCGGGTGGCGCCCGAATGGCAGGCCCGCTGGGGCGTCCAGTTCAGCTTCCACGTCCGGCCCGAATTGCAGGGCTGCTTCGGCCCCACGGTGCACTACCTGCCGCTCGCGCCCGTGCAGCGGCTGATCCACCTCGCCGGGCGCCGCTTCGCACTCTGGCATTCGACGCACCAGCTCACCAAGTACAAGCCGCCACAGGCGAGCGCGGCGCGGCTGCTGACCGTGCACGACCTGAACTATCTGTACGGCCGCAATGCCTGGTCGACCTGGCGCAACCAGCGCCGCATGGCCCGCTTGCTGCACCGCTTCGACCACCTGACTGCGGTCAGCCACTACACCGCGGCCGATGTCCGCAGCCACCTGGGCTGGAAGGGCCCGCTGGAGGTCATCCACAACGGAGCGCGCAGCCTCGTGGGCGCGCCCCAGGCGCCCCTGCCCGGGGTGGATGCCAGCCGCCCCTTCCTGCTGCACCTGAGCCGCATGAGCGCCTCCAAGAATCCGCAGGCACTGGTCGCGCTGGCGCGCGTCTGGCCCGAGATGCAGTTCGTCCTATGCGGAGCGCCGAGCGACAGTGCCAAGGCGCTGCAGGCCTCCAACACCTTGCCGAACCTGCAGTTCCACCTCGGCATCAGCGACGAGCAGAAGACCTGGGCCTACGCCCACTGCGCCGGCTTCCTCTTTCCCTCGCTCACCGAAGGCTTCGGCCTGCCGCCGATCGAGGCCATGCATTTCGGCAAGCCCGTCTTCCTGGCGCGCCGCACCTGCCTGCCCGAGATCGGCGGCGATGCCGCCTTCTACTTCGACGAGTTCGAGCCGCAATCGATGCGCCGCATCGTCGAAGCGGGCCTGCAGGCCGGCGCTGCCCCTGGCGCGGCCGAGCGCGTGCGCGCCCATGCCGCGCAGTTCGACTGGGACCGCTGCGCCGGACAGTACCTGGCGCTGTACCGGCGGCTGCTCGGTCTGCCGGCCGGATAATCGACCCCGCCCATGCGAGTCTTCAGAGGTTTTCATCACCCGGCGTTGCCCGGCGGCGGCTGCGCGCTCACGATCGGCAACTTCGACGGCGTGCATCGCGGCCACCAGGCGATGCTCGCCCTGCTCACGAACGAGGCGCGCCATCGCAGCCTGCCCTCCTGCGTGCTGAGCTTCGAGCCCCATCCGCGCGACTTCTTCGCCGCCCGCGGCGCCGGCACGGCGCCGGCGCGCGTGGCCGGGCTGCGCGACAAGCTCGCCGAGCTCGAGCGCTGCGGCATCGACCGCGTCGTCATCGCCCGCTTCGACGCCGCCTTCGCGGCGCAGACGCCGCAGCAGTTCATCGACGAGGTGCTGGTGCGCGGGCTGGACGCGCGCTATGTGCTCGTCGGCGACGACTTCCAGTTCGGTGCGCGCCGCGCCGGCAACTACTCGATGCTCGACGCCGCAGGCGACGCCGCCGGCTTCGAGGTCGCGCGCATGCTCAGCTACGAGGTGCACGGCCTGCGCGTCTCGAGCTCCGAAGTGCGCGCGGCGCTCGCCGCAGGCGACATGAAGCACGCCGCCACCCTTCTGGGCCGGCCCTATTCGGTCAGCGGCCACGTGCTGCACGGGCGCAAGCTCGGGCGCGAGCTGGGATTTCGCACCCTCAACCTGCGCTTCGGCCATCCGCGCCCTGCCGCCGCCGGCATCTTCGTCGCCCGCGTCCACGGCCTCGGCCCCGGGCCGTTGGCCGGGGTCGCCAGCCTGGGCGTGCGCCCGACCGTGGAAGACGCGGGGCGGGTGCTGCTCGAAGTGCATTGCCTCGAATGGCCGTTCGCGGCGGACGCCGGCTACGGCCGGGTCGTGCGCGTCGAGTTGCTGCACAAGCTCCACGACGAGCGCAAATACCCTTCGCTCGATGCCTTGCGCGCCGGCATCGCGCAGGACACGCTGGACGCCCGCGCCTGGCTCGCCGCCGGCGAGGGGTAGGCCCCGGTAGAATCGAGCCCCATGCGACTGTCCTTGGTCATCGACGACCCGCTGCGCTGGCAGGCCGCGACGCGGCGCCAGACCACGCGCGACCGAATTCAGCGCGCGCGCTGAACGCGCCTCGCCCGCCCGGCGCCCGCCGGGACCCACCCCCCGATGAACTGCGCACGCGAGCGCCGCCCCCGCGGCGGCCAGCACCCCCGGCCATGAACGACAAGACTCCGTCCACCGACTACCGGTCCACGCTCAACCTGCCCGACACCCCGTTCCCGATGCGCGGCGATTTGCCCCGCCGCGAACCGGGCTGGGTCAAGGCCTGGCAGGACGAAGGCCTGTACCGGCGCCTGCGCGACGCCCGCCGCGGCGCGCCCTTGTTCGTGTTGCACGACGGCCCGCCCTACGCCAACGGCGCGATCCACATGGGTCACGCCGTGAACAAGGTGCTCAAGGACATGATCGTCAAGGCGCGCCAGCTGGCGGGCTTCGACGCCTTCTACGTGCCGGGCTGGGACTGCCACGGCCTGCCGATCGAGAACGCGATCGAGAAGAAACACGGCCGCCATCTCAGCCGCGACGAGATGCAGGCCAAGAGCCGCGCCTACGCGAGCGAGCAGATCGCCCAGCAGATGGCCGACTTCAAGCGCCTGGGCGTGCTCGGCGACTGGGAACACCGCTACGCGACGATGGACCCGAAGAACGAGGCCGGCGAGATCCGCGCCTTCAAGCGCGTCATCGAGCGCGGCTATGTGTATCGGGGCCTGAAACCCGTCTATTGGTGCTTCGACTGCGCGAGCTCGCTCGCCGAATTCGAGATCGAATACGCCGACAAGAAGAGCCAGACCCTGGACGTGGGCTTCCGCTGCGCCGAGCCCGAGAAGCTCGCCGCCGCTTTCGGCTTGGCCCGCGTGGCGCAAGACGCCTTCGCGGTGATCTGGACCACGACCGCCTGGACCCTTCCCGCGAACCAGGCCTTGAACCTGAACCCGGCGATCGAGTTCTCGCTCGTCGAGACCGCGCGCGGCCTGCTCGTGCTCGCATCGAGCCGGGTCGAAGACTGCCTGAAGCGCTACGGCCTCGAAGGCCGGGTGCTCGCGACGACGGCGGGCCAGAGGCTCGAAGGCATCCGCTTTCGCCACCCGCTGGCCGAAGTCGACGCCGGCTACGACCGCACGGCCGCGGTGCTGCTCGCCGACTACGCCACCGCCGACGACGGCACCGGCATCGTCCATTCGTCCCCGGCCTACGGCCTCGAAGACTTCAACTCCTGCGTCGCCGCCGGGATGAAGACCGACGAGATCCTGAACCCGGTGCAGGGCAACGGCGCCTACGCCAAGGACTTTCCGCTCTTCGGCGGCCTGGGCATCTGGAAGGCGGTGCCGGTGGTGATCGAGGCGCTGCGCGAAGCCGGCCGCCTCTTCGCCACCGAGACCATCAGCCACAGCTACCCGCATTGCTGGCGCCACAAGTCGCCGGTGATCTACCGCGCCGCGGCGCAGTGGTTCATCCGCATGGACGAGGGCGAGGGCGTGTTCACCAAGGACAAGGCGCCCGGCACCCTGCGCCAGACCGCGCTCGAGGCCATCGCCGCGACGAGCTTCTACCCCGAGAACGGCCGCGCCCGGCTGCGCGACATGATCGCGAACCGCCCCGACTGGTGCATCAGCCGCCAGCGCAGCTGGGGCGTGCCGCTGCCCTTCTTCCTGCACAAGGAAACGGGCGAGCTGCATCCGCGCACAATGGAGATCCTCGACCAGGCCGCCGACATCGTCGAGGCCGGCGGCATCGAGGCCTGGAGCCGGGCGACGACCGAGCACATCCTCGGCCCCGACGACGCGCCGCACTACACGAAGAGCAGCGACATCCTCGAGGTCTGGTTCGACTCGGGCTCGACGTTCGAGCACGTGCTGCGCGGCACCCACCCCGAAGGCCATCACGCGCAAGGCCCGGAGGCCGATCTCTACCTCGAAGGCCACGACCAGCACCGCGGCTGGTTCCATTCGTCGCTGCTCGTCGCCTGCGCGCTCTACGGCCGGGCGCCCTACCGCGGCCTGTTGACCCACGGCTTCACGGTCGACAGCCAGGGCCGCAAGATGAGCAAGAGCCTGGGCAACGGCATCGAGCCGCAGGCGGTGAGCCAGAAGCTGGGCGCCGAGATCATCCGCCTGTGGGTCGCGGCGAGCGACTATTCGGGCGATATCGCCGGTGACGACAAGATCCTCGCCCGCGTCGTCGACGCGTACCGCCGCATCCGCAACACGCTGCGCTTCCTGCTCGCCAACACCGCCGACTTCGACCCCGTCGCCGACGCCGTCGCGCCCGAGCACCTGCTCGAGATCGACCGCTGGGCGCTCGCGCGCACGGCCGAGCTGCAGGCCGAGGTGCTTGCGCACTTCGAGGTCTACGAATTCCACCCGGTGGTGGCCAAGCTGCAGGTGTTCTGCTCCGAAGACCTGGGCGCCTTCTACCTCGACGTGCTGAAGGACCGGCTCTACACCACGGCCGCGAATTCGCCGGCACGGCGCAGCGCCCAAACCGCGCTGTGGCAGATCACCCAGGCGATGCTGCGCTGGATGGCGCCCTTCCTCAGCTTCACCGCCGAGGAGGTCTGGGCGCTGATCGGCAAGACGCCCTCGATCTTCACCGAGACCTACTCGAGCCTGGCCGCGCCCGACGCTGCGCTGCTCGAACGCTGGGCCCGCATCCGCGCCGTGCGCGACCTCGTCAACAAGGAGATCGAGGCGGTGCGCACGACCGGCGCGGTGGGCTCCTCGCTCCAGGCCGAGGTCGGAATCGCCGCTCCGCCGGCCGAGCGCGAGTTGCTGCTTTCGCTCGGCGCGGACCTGCGCTTCGTGCTCATCACTTCGGCGGCCGAGGTGAAGGCGGCAGACAGCCTCGGCGTCGAGGTCAAGCCTTCGGCGCAGGCCAAGTGCGAGCGCTGCTGGCATTGGCGCGCCGACGTCGGCCACGATGCCGCGCACCCGGGGCTGTGCGGGCGCTGCACCTCCAACCTCTTCGGGCCGGGCGAAGCGAGAACGGTTGCCTGAACGCGGCGCGCTTCGCTTGGCGTCCGGCCATCGGGCGCAGGCGCCGCGTGTTAAAACCTCGGCTCGAGGCCATGGGCATGTCGCTGCGGGCCACCGCCCCATCCGTCGACGATGCCTTTGAATTCCGCGTCCGGCACCCCTCGAGCGACAACAGCCTGGTTGCCGTTTGCCCTCGCGGCGATCGCGGTTCTGGCCATCGCGGGCCTCGCCATCGAACGCGAACTGCGCGCTGAACGCGCGCGCGCCGGGGCCGAGTTGCAGGCCGTGGCCGCCTTGCGCGGCGGCCAGATCGACGCCTGGCTCGCCAGCCGCCTGGACCAGGCGCATTTCCTGAGCACGAGCGAGCCCCTCGCCAGCCTCTACGCGCAAGGCCGGGCGCAGGCAGGCCAGGCTTCGATCGAGCGCCTGATGGCGCGCGTGGTCGAGTTGCGCCAGGAAAGCGGCAGCGACGCCGCCTTGCTGCTCGACGCCGAGGCCAAGGCCGTGGCGCGCGAGGGGGGCGTCCCCGGCGCGGTCGCTCCCGAGCTCGCGCAGGCCACCCGCAAGGCCCTGGCCGAGGGGCGGGTCGAGCACACCGGTCTCTACCACCGCGCCGGCAGCGCGATCGTCTCGCGCCTGGACGTCGTTGCCCCGCTCGTGCACACCGGCGTGCCGGCGCAGGCCGCAGTCGTGCTGCGCATGGACCTGCGCCACACGTTGCTGCCGATCCTGCGCAGCTGGCCGGTTCCCAGCGCCAGCGGCCGCACCCGGCTGTACCAGCGGGAGGGCGAGCGCATCGTGAGCCTGACCGTCGACGGCCAGGCCGTGCCGGACCTGCCCTTGCGGACCTCGCCCACGGCGCTCGCGCGCGTGATGCGCGGCGAGGCCGCTGCCGGCACGCCGCTGCGCCAACCCGACCGCGACGGCGTCGATGCGCTCAGCGTCGTGCAGCCGATCGCCGGCACCCCCTGGTGGCTCGTGGCGCAGCGCGACGAAGCCGAGGTCGAAGCCCCGGCCTGGGCCACGGCGCGCTGGATCGGGGCGCTCTCGGCCGCCCTGCTCGTCGCCCTCGGCGCCGGCCTGCGCTGGCGCAGCCAGCGCGAGGCCTTGCGCAGCGCCGAGCGCGAACTCGGCAACCAGCGCGCGCAGCTGCAGGGGCTGCAACTGCTCGCGGCCATCGCCGACCATTCCGGCGACGCCATCTTTGCCAAGGACCCGCAGGGCCGCTACCTGTTCTACAACCGCGCCGCCGCCAGGCAGGTCGGCCTGGAGCCGCAGCAGGTGCTCGGCAAGACCGACGACGAGCTCTTCCCCCCGGCCCTGGCGGCGCGCTTCAAGGCCAACGCCGCCCTGGTGACGACGAGCCGAACGAGCCGGGTCGTCGAGGCCGTGATCGACCTCGGCAACGGCCAGCCCATCGTCAGCCGCGCCACCCTGGGCCCGCTGTTCGACGCCGCAGGCCGCATGAGCGGCCTCTTCGGCATCGCCCAGGACGTGACCGAATCGCGCCGCGCCGAGCAGGCCCTGCGCGAAAGCGAAGCCCATTACCGCTCGGTCTTCTCGGTCCTGGGCGAAGGCGTGTTCGTCTTCGATGCCGGCGGGCGCCTGGTCGACGCCAACCCCTCGGCGGCGCGCCTCTTCGGCGTCCCGTCCGATCAGCTGCGCGGCAGCTGGAGCGCCGTCGCCGGCTGGCAGGTGGTGGACGCGCAGGACCGGCCACTGGCCGACGCCGAGCTGCCGCCCGGGCGCGTGGTCGCCACCGGCCAGCCCCAGCGCGAGGTCGAGCTGAAGCTGATCGGCCCGGGCGGCGCCAGCCGCTGGCTGAGCATGAATGCCCAGCCCGTGCGCGACCCGAGCGACGGCCGCATGCTCGCCATCGTCGCTTCCGTCACCGACATCGGCGAGCGCCGGCGCATGCTCGACGAGATCGAGCGCCACCGCCACGGCCTCGAGACGCTGGTCGAGGCGCGCACCCTGGCCCTGCGCGAGGCGAATGCGCAGCTCGCCGACACCGAGCGCTTCCTGCGCATGGTGAGCGACTACATGCCGGTGCGCCTGTCCTACTGGAGCCGCGAACTGCGCTGCATCTACGCCAACCGCGGCTTCGTCCAGGCCTGGCGCCAGGACGGCGGCGCCGTGGTCGGCGCGACGATGCCGCAGATCATGGGCGCGGACGACACCGCCGAACTCGCGCCCTATGCGCAGGCGGCGCTCGCGGGCGAGGTGCAGCGCTTCGAGGTCGCGCAGCAACAGCCGGACGGGACCCTGGCCCGCCACGAACTCGTCTACGTGCCCGACCGGCGCGAGGACGGCAGCATTGCCGGCTACGTGAGCCTGTCGCAGGACGTCACCGCGCGCAAGCAGGCCGAGGCCCGGCTCCAGAACATCAACGCCGAGCTCGCGCTCGCGCGCGACCGGGCCGAGGCGGCCAACCGCTCCAAGAGCGCCTTCCTGGCCAACATGAGCCACGAGATCCGCACGCCGATGAACGCCATCATCGGCATCACCCACCTGCTCGAGCGCGAGGTCCACGAAGCCCCGGTGCGCGACAAGCTGGGCAAGGTCGCGACCGCGGCGCAGCACCTGCTGCAAATCATCAACGACATCCTCGACCTGTCCAAGATCGAGGCCGGGCGCCTCGCCCTCGAGAGCCTGGACTTCTCGCTCGACGCGGTGCTCTCGCGCAACTTCGAGATGGTCGCCGAACAGGCGCGCGCCAAGGGCCTGGAGATCGTGCTCGACACCGACCACGTGCCCGACGCCCTGCGCGGCGACCCGACCCGGCTGTCGCAGGCCGTGCTCAACCTGCTCACGAACGCCGTCAAGTTCACCGAGCACGGCTCGGTGCGGCTGCACGCCGAGCAGCTCGTCGACGAAGGCACGCGCGTGTTCGTGCGCTTCGGCGTTCACGACACCGGTATCGGCGTGCCGAGCAACCGGCTCGACGACCTCTTCGGCGCCTTCGAGCAGGTCGACGGCTCGACCAGCCGGCGCTACGGCGGAACCGGCCTCGGCCTGGCGCTGACGCGCCACCTCGCGCGCCTGATGGGCGGCGAGGCCGGGGTCCAGAGCGAGCCCGGCGTCGGCAGCCATTTCTGGTTCACGGCCTGGTTCGGCCACGGCTCCGAGCGCGCGCCCGAACCGGCGCTGCTGGCGGGCCGGCGCGCCCTCGTCGTCGACGACCTGGCGGAAGCGCGCAGCGCCCTCGTGGACCGGCTGCGCCTGTTCGGCATGAAGGTCGAGGCCGCCGATTCGGGGCCCGCCGCGGTCGAGCTCGCGCGCCAGGCCCGGGCCGACGGGCGCGGCTACGACGTGCTTCTCATCGACTGGCAGATGCAGCCGCTGGACGGCTGCGCGACCCTGCTGCGGCTGCGCGAAGAGCCCGCGGCCTGCGGCGCACCGGCGCTGCTCGTCACCGCCTACGACGACCTCGCCGTGCACCGCGGCGCCGAGGCCGCCGGCTTCGAGTCCGTGCTCGCCAAGCCCCTCACCGCCTCGACCCTGCACGACGCGCTGGTGGCGCTGTTCACGCGCCTGGCCGGCCCGCCGCCGGTGCCGCCCGCGGCAGCCGGCCCTCCGGCGCCCGGCAGCGCCGAGGCCGAGCTGCGGCGCCTGCACGGCGGCAAGCGCGTCCTCGTGGCCGAAGACAACCTCATCAACCAGGAGGTGGCGGTCGAGATGCTCGAGGCCGCGGGCCTCGTGACCGGCCTGGCCGGCGACGGCGCCCAGGCGGTGCAGATGGCCTCCGGCGGCGACTACGCGCTCGTGCTGATGGACATCCAGATGCCCGAGGTCGACGGCATCGAGGCCACGCGGCGCTTGCGCGCCGCGGGGTTCCGCCCGCCGATCCTGGCGATGACGGCCAACGCCTTCGGCGAGGACCGCACCGCCTGCCTGCGCGCCGGCATGAACGACCACGTGCCCAAGCCGGTCGACCCCGAGCAGCTCTACGCCACCTTGCTGCGCTGGCTGCCCGGGCCGGTGGCACCCACCTCGGCTTCCGCAGCGACATCGGCACCCGCACCCGCACCCGCACCCGCATCGGCATCGGCATCGGCATCGGCATCGGCATCGGCATCGGCATCGGCATCGGCATC
>JAGWTS010000493.1 GCA_028868875.1 Burkholderiales bacterium
TGCGCCCTACCTCGGCGCCAACAACCTGAGCCTCGTCGGCCAGGCCCGGCTCGGCTTCCGGGCGGTCGCGCTCGGGGGCCGCGCCGACCTCTACGAGTCGGACGCGCGCCACTTCGCGCTCGGCGTCGAAGGCAGCGTCGCCGGCTGGGACTACCACGCCGATCTCGCCCTTTCCCACAGCGTGCTCGGCGACAGCGCCGCGGGCGGCTTCGAGGACTACAAGGTGTTCGCCGCGGCGGTGTCCAGCGGCGCGTTCGATCCGGTGATGAACACGGGCAGCGCGGCGCTCGATCGCGGGCTGTTGCACACCCAGTTCCAGCAAAGCGTCTCGGATCTGAACACCCTGCGCCTGGGGGCGCAGCGCGAAATGTTCAAGATGGCGGGCGGCGCGGCCGTGCTCGGGCTCGGCGCCGAATGGTCGAGCAGCCACTACACGATCGGCTATGCGCCGATCTCGCTCAACAACAGCGGCTTCTCGAGCCAGGGCACGTCGAGCGATTTTCCGATCGGCGGCGGCTCGGGCCTGGTGCCGTTCGACGCCTCGCGCACGAACTGGGGCCTGTTCGGCGAACTGCTGCTGCCCATCACGAAGCGGCTCGAGGCCACGGCTTCGCTGCGCTGGGACGCCTATTCGAAGACCCACAGCAACGAGGTCTTCGCTTCGCCCGCGAATCTGGACCCCGTGACCGGGCTGCAGGACCAGCTGCCCGGCGCCGACCTCGGCAACCGCTTCTCCGCCGCCACCGGCCGGCTGAGCCTGCGCTGGCGCGCGAGCCGCGCCTGGCTGCTGCGCGGCTCGCTCGGCACCGGCTTCAAGGCGCCGGGGCTGGCCGACATCGCCAACCCGCTCGCCTACGTCGGCGTCACCGCGGGCGCCTACCCTTGCCCCTTCCCCGGCTCGCCCGGCTGCCTGCCCGGCAGCGGCAGCTACGACCTGATGCTGGGCGGCAATCCGGCCAGCGGCAGCGCCGGGCTGAAGCCGGAGTCGTCGACCCAGCTCTCGCTGGGGCTGCGCTTCGAGCCGATGCCCGAGCTCTCGCTCGGCTTCGACCTCTGGGACGTGCAGATCAGGAACCAGGTGCTGTCGCAAGGCGTGGCCGAGCAGGTCGCGTTCGCCGACCCGCGCCAGTACGCCTCCCTGTTCGTGAACCCGTACCAGGACCCCGCCGGCTTCACGACCATCGCCTTCCAGCAATTGCCCCTGAACGGCGGGCGCGCGAACTACCAGGGCCTGGACTGGGACGTGAGCGGGAGGTGGCGCGCCGCCATCGGCGAGATCGGCGCGCATTGGAGCGGCACCCAGATGCTGGTGCAGCGCTACAACTTCGGTGCCGGCCTGCCCTACAAGAGCGACCTCGGCCTCTACGGCCCGGACCAGCAGGTGGTCTTCCGCACGCTGATGGACCTCGAGCTGAGCCTGCGCCGCGGCGAATTCACCCACGCGCTGACGTTGCACTACCGCTCGGGCTACCGCGACCAGGCCTATCCGGTGGGCAGCAACGTCTTTTTGGCGAACCCCGACGGCAGCGCAGGCGCCTCGACCGCCTTCGGCGGGCTCCAGGTTCCGGCCACCACGACCCTGGACTGGCAGACCCGTTACGACTACGACCGCGCGCTCCAGCTCAGGCTGGGCCTGAAGAACCTGCTCGACGCCAAGCCGCCGCTGTCGCTGCAGACCGGCGGCGGCGGCAACCAGGCCGGCTACGACGGGCGCTACTACGACCCGACCGGCCGCCTGTTCTACCTCGCCGCGACCTACCGCTTCTGAGCGCGCCCGCCCCGCCCTCGCGCCGGGTTGCGGGCCGGCGGGCAATGCCGGATCGAGGCCCCTCTGCACAAGCTCGGGCGGGCCGTCGAAGTCCGGGCTGGGCCGCGTTCCGGGCGCAACTGCATCGCGTTCCGGGCGCGGCCGCACCGGCCTGCCGACCGCTCAGCGGCGCAGCGCCAACTGCTCGCGAAAGGCCCGCGGCGAGCGCCCCGCAACGCGCGCAAAGACGCGGCTGAACAAGGCCGGATCGGCGAAACCCAGCGTGTAGGCGATGGTCGCCACCCCCAGGTTCGTGAAGGCGAGCTGGCGCCGGGCCTCGCGGATCACGCGCGCGTCGATCAGGCGCGAGGCCGGCGCGCCGGTGGCGCTGCGCAGCACGCGGCTCAGGTGGGTGGGCGTGACGCCGAGCGCACCCGCGTAGTCGGCGACACGCCAATGTTCGCGCAGGTGCATCTCGAGCAGCGCCTCGAAGCGCTGCAGCAGCCGCGATTCGGCCAGGTTCTGCGCCTCGGGATCGGCGCGCTCGGCGACGCGCGCGGCGCGCCCCAGCAGCGCGCCGCCCAGTCCGCGCAGCACCAGTGCGCGCGCCGGCGAGCGGCCTGCGTATTCCGCGGCGAGCTGCGCCATCGCGGCGTCGACCGCGGCATCGGCTGCGCTCGCCCAGCATCGACCGAGCCGGCGCTGCACCTCGGGGTCGCGCGCCAGCAGCTCGTCCCTCATCGCGTCGGCCAGTGTCAGCACGAAGCCGTCGGTGCCGGGCTCGAAGGTGAACGCGTGCACCGTCCCGACCGGCACGTTGACGAGGGAGCCCGGCGCCAGCGCGATCTCGGTGTCGTCGAGCCGGGCCATGCCGCGCCCGCTGCGCAGCAGCAGGAACTGGTGCAACCGGTCGTGGCGGTGCGGTGCGAGCTCCCAGTCGTGCAGCACCGAGCGCTCGGCGATGGTCTCGCAGTGCATCACGTCCGGCAGCTGCCCGGACTCGCCGTAGAGGCCGTAGTGGCGGATGCTTTCGGCCAGGCGGGGCATGTTCGAATCGTACAAGCATGGGGCGGATTCAGCCGTTCCGCCGCCACCCTCCTGTCGCTAAGCTTCGGCTTCCGATCGCGGCGCCGGCAGGGCCCGGGGCCGATTCATTCCAAAGGAGACAGGCATGAAGACCAGCGTGTGCATCATCGGCGGCGGCCCCTCGGGGCTGATGCTGTCCCAGCTGCTGCATCTGAAGGGCATCGACAACATCGT
>JAGWTS010000105.1 GCA_028868875.1 Burkholderiales bacterium
TCGCGAGCACGAGCAGGCCGAAGCCGATGCGGTACCAGGCAAAGGGCCTGAAGTCGTGGCTCGAGACCCAGCGCAATAGCCAGCGCACGCAGGCCCAGGCGGCGAGGAACGAGAACAGCAGCCCGGTGCCGAACAGCGGCACGTCGCCGGCACCCAGCGCGTGGCGCAGCTTCAGCAGGCTGTAGGCGCCGGCGCCGATGAGCGTGGGAATCGCGAGGAAGAAGGTGTATTCGGTCGCCGCCTTGCGCGACAGCCCAAAGAGCATGCCGCCGATGATGGCCGCCCCCGATCGGCTGGTTCCGGGCACGAAGGCCAGGCATTGCACGAGGCCGATCTTGAGCGCATCGGCCACGCTCATCGCGTCGACTTCGGTGACGCGCGGCGGCGCCGCGCCGGCGCGGCCTTCGGCCCAGAGGATCACGAGCCCGCCCGCGATGAAGGCGCCGGCCACCACCTCGGGCCTGAACAGCAGCGCCTGGACCCGGCTGCCGAAGGCCAGGCCGATGACCACCGCGGGCAGGAAGCCGATGGCGACGAGCGCGACGAAGCGCCGCGCCGCGGCATCGCGGGCGAAGCCGCGCGCCACCGCCGCCAGCCGCTGCCGGTAGTGCAGGAGCACGGCGAAGATGGCGCCGGTCTGGATCGAGACCTCGAAGGCCGCCAGCTTCTCGTGCCCCATGCCGGCGCCGAAGCCAAGCAGGCGCCCGGCCAGGATCAGGTGCCCGGTCGACGAGACGGGCAGGAATTCGGTCAGTCCTTCGACCACGCCCATGAGCGCAGCCTGGGCGAGCAGCAAGGTGTCCAAGAGGGGTCGCGGTGAATGGGAACGGGGGCGGATGATAGTCGGCGATAACCGGCCAACCGAGCCCCATCGCCGCCACGCCGCCGGCGCGGCCCGCGGTCACATCGGCTTGAAGCGGATCTCGACGCCCGCATTCGTGACCTCGACCCCGCCCGGAACCAGCCCCAGGCGCTGCAGCTTGTCGCGCCGCTCGTCGCTCAGGCGGTAGACCACCATGTCTTCGAGCACGCGCTCGGCGAGCAAGGCGCCGAGGCGGTCGGCCTGGCCGCGCTCGCTGCTGCCGGCCTTGTCGAGCGTGAAGTCGTCGACGCGCACGTTCTGCAGGCGCAGCGTCTGGTCGCTCGCCTCCCAGCGCAGCGCCGATTCCAGCGCCAGCCGGCCGTGCCAGCGCTTGCCGAACAGGCGGTCGCGGGTGTCGACGTCGAAGTCGGTCGCGATGCGGTTGCGCGCCGGCAGCAGGGTCACGTGCGGCGCCTCGACGCTGACTTCGAGCACCTCGAGCAAGGGCCGCTCGAGCGGGAAGTTGCGCTCGATGAGCTGCTGCAGGTCGGCTTGGCTCAGGGTGTAGGTGGTCGGGCCGACGAAGCCCGCGCAACCGGCGAGCAAGGCGCCGGCGGCGGCGAGAAGGAGGTGGCGGCGCAAGCGGGGCATGGGCGGCAAGGCGGGTCGGGCCGGATTCTGCACCGCCGCCGCGCCGGCCGGCGCGCCAGGTGCAGCCTCTAGAATCCGTGCCGCCGCGAACGACCCCCCGAGCCCATCCGCCATGAACATCGAAACCGCCCGTTTCAACATGATCGAGCAGCAGATCCGCCCCTGGGACGTGCTCGACCCGAACGTCCTCGCGCTGCTGGCCACGCTCAAGCGCGAGGATTTCGTTCCCGCCGGGCTGCGCGCGATGGCCTTCGTCGACAGCCAGGTGCCGCTGATCGAGGGCGAAGCCGACGGACCCTGCATGCTCGAGCCCAAGGTCGAGGCCCGGCTGCTGCAGGAGCTGCGCGTGCAGCGCCACGAGAAGGTGCTGGAAGTGGGGGCCGGCTCCGGCTTCATGGCGGCGCTGCTCGCCCACCGCGCCCAGCAGGTGTTCACGCTCGAATGCCGGCCGGCGCTGGCGCAGATGGCGCGCGACAACCTGCGCCGCAACGGCCTCGTCAATGCCCGGGTGGTCGAGGCGCCGGCCGAGCAGGGCGCGCGCGGGCTGCCGGGCGAGGCGCCTTTCGACGTGATCCTGCTTTCGGGCTCGGTCGCCCGGGTGCCGCAGGGGCTGCTCGAACAGCTCAAGATCGGCGGGCGCCTGGCGGCGATCGTCGGCGAAGAGCCGGTGATGGTGGCGCGGCTGTTCACCCGCGTCGGCGAGGGCGCCTGGTCCGAGGCCGACCTGTTCGATACCGTGGCCCCGCGCCTCGAAGGCTTCGCGGAGCTGCCGCGCTTCGTCTTCTGACGCAGACCGCCCCCGCAGCCGGACGCCGCAGGCACCGGTTGCCCGGCTGAATCCGGCTCCGCGCCTCGTACCGCCCGCCCGCTCCCCCGACGCCATGGCTGCGCCGCGCCCCCGCCTCGTCGTCGCGCTCGCGCGCTGCGCCCTTGTCGCGGCGGCCCTGGCCACGGCGCCGGCCTTCGCGGCCCAGGGCCTGAAGCAGCTCTACGAAGCCGCGCGCGGCTACGACGCGAGCTGGCTCGCGGCGCGTGCGCTGGCCGATTCGGCGCCCTACAAGGCCGCGCAGAGCGAAGCCCTGGCGCGGCCCAGCGCCACGCTGGCCGGCAGCGTCGACCACGCCCAGATCGACGACCCCGCCGTTGGCGTCGGCGGCCAGAATTCGAGCCAGCTCGCGCTCAACGCCAGCGTGCCCTTGTTCAACCGCGCCAACCGGGCAACGATCGAGCGGGCGCGCCGCGCCGAGGAGATGGCCGGCTTCGACCTCGAAAGCGCCGAGCAGGACCTGATCGTGCGCGTCGCCCAGGCTTACTTCGGCGTGCTCGCGGCCCGGGACAGCCTGGACGCCCAGCGCACCGGCGTGAAGGCCATCACCGAGCAGCTGGCCTCGGCGCGGCGCAATTTCGAGGTCGGCAGCGCCACCATCACCGACACCCGCGAAGCCCAGGCCCGCTACGACCTCGCCCGGGCGCAGCAGCTCGCGGCCGAGAACGAGTTGCGCACGCGCCAGGTCACGCTCGACCAGCTCGTCGGCCGCAGCCGGGTCGAGCCCGAGCCGCTCGCCCCCGGAGCCGTGCTCGCCGCGCCGCTGCCGGCCGATGCCGAGGCCTGGGTCGCCGCCGCCGACGGCGCGCACCCGGCGATTCGCAAGGCCCGCCTCGCGCTCGAGATGGCACGGCTCGAAACCGAGAAGGCGCGCGCCGGGCGCCTGCCGACGCTGGACGCGGTGGGCTCGGTCGGCGTCGGCGACAGCCACGGCGTGGCGACGACGATTCCGGGGCGCCTGACGACCGCCTCGATCGGCGTCCAGCTCAACTGGCCGCTCTACGACGGCGGCGCGCTGCAGAACCGGATCGGGGAAGCGCTGGCGCTCGAGGACAAGGCACGCCACGACCTGCAAGGGGCGCGCCGCGCCGTCGAGCAAGCGACCCGGGTCGCGTTCCTGGCGCTGCAATCGGGGCTGGCGCAGGTGAAGGCGCTCGAAGCGGCCGAGTCGTCGAGCCGCCTCGCCCTCGAGGCGACGCAGCTGGGCTACCAGGTCGGCGTGCGCGTCAACCTCGACGTGCTCAATGCCCAGACCCAGCTCTACACGACCCAGCGCGACCTGGCGCGCTCGCGCTACGACGCGCTCGTCGACGGCCTAAGGCTGCGCCAGGCGGCGGGCGAATTGCGCGCCTCGGACCTCGACGCGATCGACGCCCTGCTCGTTCACTGAAGGCGCCGGGCCGGACCCGGCCGCAGCGCGATCACGAGCCAATGGGGCCCTGCCACTTTGGTTGAACCCCCACGGGGGGCGGGCTCTGGGCGCAGCCCGGCCCTGGGTGCGCTCAGTAGCTCAGCACGCAGCCGCCGGCGCCCGAGTTCGCCTTGTTGCTCCACAAGGACTGGACCGGGAAGATGCCGCCATTGAGGGTGACATCGGCGGCGGCGCCGCTGCCGCTCGAAAGCCAGGCGCACTTGTCGCCGTTCTCGGCGCCGTTGGCGTCGAGCCAGCCGCTGCTCGGGAATTGATCGGTGATGGTTTCCGCGGCCTCGTGCCCCCCGACCATGGTGATGCCGGCGTTCGCGCCCAGGCCGTTGAAATTGGCGCCGCAACTCGCCCCGGCATCGGTGATGTAGGGCAGGTTGGTGTAGGCGACCTTGCCGAGCGTCGACTTGACCCAGCTGTGATACGCGCAGTACTGGGTGCCGAAGCCCGAGGCGTTGTTGCCGTGGGCGGTGGCCACGACGTACTGCACGCTGGCGTTGGCGCTGCCCGAGCTGCGGCCGAAATACTGGGCCGCCCGAACCGCCTCGGCCGCCAACTGCGACTGCGAAGGCTGGGTCGGTGCCGCCGTGGCGTTGTCGTACCAGACGCCGGCGAGCATCGCGGGCTGGTTGCCCGCCGGGGTGCCGGCGCCGTTGCAGAACACCGTGCCGCTGGCCACGCCCTGGCAGTACTGGGTCACGCTGTTGAGCCAGGGGCTGGCGCCGACATCGGTGTAGAAGCTCTGCAGCAGCAGCGACTCGCCCGAGGGGTCGTTGTTGTTCCATTGCGAGCCCCACAGGATGAGGTAGATCTTGGGCGCGGTCTCGACGCCGATGCCGCTGCTGCCGCCGTGGTAGTACAGGTTGCTGCCGGCCCCGGCGCCCGAACCGGAGGCGCGGGCGCGGGCCTGGGCCGCCGCCTCGACGGTGCGGTGGATGATGGCGTGATCGAGCACTTCGGCGGCCCGGCCGGCGGGCGCGGCATGGCCGATCGAGGACGCGAAAAGGCCAAGGGCCAGCAGGCCGGACAGGGGGGGACGACGCACGGGGGCTCCTCGAAGGCGATTGACGCGAATGGCGCGCACTGTGCCGCAGCTTCACCAAACCGGCTGCGGCGGAATTCACAAATGTCGCAAGTGCCTGCCGCGCAAGCGGTAACAGGGATTTCAGACCTTGGGCGCCGCGCCGCCGCGCACCAGCAGCACCGGAACCGGCGCCTGGCGCACGATCATCTCGGCGTCGCTGCCGAGCAGCACCCGGCCGACACCGCGCCGTCCGTGGGTGCCGAGCACGATGACTTCGGCGCCCGACGCGCGCGCGTCGTCGACGACGACATCGCAGAGCCGGCTCGCATAGCCTTCGGCGAGCTTGGTTTCACAGGCGATGCCGGCGGCCTCGCACTGGGCCCGGGCTTTCGCGAGCACGGCCTCGCCGCCTTCCTTCAGGGCGTCGAACAGCTCGGCCGTCATGCCGTAGGTGTTGTCGGGAATCATCGAGAACGACAGCATGTCGATCACGTGCAGCAGCCGCAGCGTGCCGCCGCTCAGGCGGGCGAGGCGGATCGCCTCGGCCAGGCCTTCGGACGCGGTCGGGCTGCCGTCGATCGGGACCAGGATCTTCGAGTACATCGCGCAAACTCTCTGGCGGGGGCCCGGGGCGGGCGGGATCGACCCAGCATAACGCAGCGGGGTGGCGATTCAGCGGCGCTGGATCAGGGCCACGATCTCGGCCGCCATGCGCTCGGCCGCGCCGCGATGCTGGCCCGCGAAGTCGAGCGCGCGCCGCGCCCATTCGCCGCGCGCCGGATCGAGCGCGAGGGCGACCGCCGTTTGTACCGCCTGCTCGATGTCGGGCGCGCGCAGCGCGGCGCGCGCCTGCAGCGCGAGTTCGGCGGCCTGGGCGAAGTTGAAGGTGTGCGGGCCCATCACGAGCGGGCAGCCGCAGGCGGCGGCCTCGATCAGGTTGTGGCCGCCCAGGCGCTCGAAGCTGCCGCCGAGCAGGGCGGCATCGGCCGCGGCGTAGTACAGCGGCATCTCGCCGAGCGAGTCGCCGAGCCAGACATCGGCCGCCGCCGCCTCGGCCGGCGGTGCCGCGCCCCAGCCGCTGCGGCGCAGGAAGGACAGGCCGCGGGGCGCCAGCATCGCGGCGACGAGGTCGAAGCGCTGCGGATGGCGCGGCACGAGCAGCAGCAGCGGGCGCGGAGCGGGCAAAAGCTTCCAGGCTTCGAGCAGCGGCTCCTCCTCGCCTTCGCGCGTGCTCGTGGCGAGGATCACGGGCCGCGCAAGGCCGCGGCGCCAGGCCTGGCCGCGCGCCATCAGCACCGGGTCGGGCGAGACATCGAACTTCAGGTTGCCGGCGACGACGACGCGCGGCGCGCCGAGTTCGCGCAGGCGCTCGCCGTCGCGGGCGGTCTGCGCCAGCACGCAATCGAACGCGGCCACGGCCGGGCGCATCAGCGCCTGCAGGCGCCGCCCCTTGGCCAGGCTGCGCTCGGACAGGCGCGCGTTCGCCAGCACCATCGGCAGCGCGGCGGCGCGGGCCTGGGCGAGCAGGTTGGGCCAGACCTCGGTTTCCATCAGCACGCCCAGCGCCGGCCGGTGGCGGCGCAGAAAGCGCCGCACCGCGCCCGGCGTGTCGTAGGGCAGCCAGGCCTGGAGGTCGCCCTCGCGCACGAGCGCGGTGCCGGCGGCGCGGCCGGTCGCCGTGCCATGCGTGAGCAGCAGGCGCAGCTCCGGCCGCAGCCGGCGCAAGGCCTGGATCAGCGGCTCGGCGGCGCGCGTCTCGCCGAGCGAGACGGCATGGATCCACAGCCGCTGCGAACCCGGATCGCCGGCGAAGCCGCCCAGGCGCTGGCGCCAGTCGCTGCGGTACAGCGCTTCGTGCCGGCCGCGCCACCACAGGCGCGCCAGATAGGCCGGGGTCGCCAGGCGCAGTAGCGTCGAATAGCCGGCGCGCGCGAGGGCGCCCTTCACGATCGAAGCCTCAGTGCGCCGCCGTCGCGACCCGGGCATCGGGCTTGATGCGGCGCAAGGCCGCCATGAAGTCGTTCTGCACGCGCTCGAGCGCGGCGGCGCTCTGGCCCTCGAAGCGCAGCACCAGAACCGGGGTCGTGTTCGAGGCGCGGATCAGGCCGAAGCCATCGGCGAAGTCGACGCGCAGCCCGTCGACGGTGCCGACCTCGCCGCCTTCGAAGGCGAGGCGGCCGTCGGCCGTGCGCGCGAGCAGCTCGGCGACGATGCGATGCGGCTCGCCATCGGCGCAAGGCACGTTGAGCTCAGGGGTCGAGAAGCTCGTCGGCAGCGATTCGAGCAAGGCGCTCGGATCGGCCTCGCGCGACAGGATCTCGAGCAGGCGGCCGGCGGTGTACATCGCATCGTCGAAGCCGTACCAGCGCTCGCCGAAGAAGAGGTGCCCGCTCATCTCGCCGGCAAAGGGGGCACCGGTTTCGCGCAGCTTGGCCTTGACGAGCGAATGCCCCGTCTTCCACAGCAGCGGCACGCCGCCATGGGCGCGGATGTCCACCGGCAGGCGCTGCGAGCACTTCACGTCGTAGATGATGGTCGCGCCGGGCTGGCGCGAAAGGATGTCGCGCGCGAACAGCATGATCTGGCGATCGGGATAGATGATCTGGCCCGATCGCGTGACGAGCCCGAGGCGGTCGCCATCGCCGTCGAAGGCGAGGCCGATCTCGGCCTCGGTCGCATGCACGACCTTGATCAGGTCGGCCAGGTTCTCGGGCTTGCTCGGATCGGGATGGTGGTTCGGGAAGTCGCCGTCGACGCGCGAATACAGGTCGATGACCTCGCAGCCGAGCGCGCGCAGGATGGCCGGCGCACTCGCCCCCGGAATGCCGTTGCCGGAATCGACGACGATCTTCATCGGCCGCGCGAGCCGGCAGTCGCCGACGATGCGCGCCGTGTATTCAGCCAGGATGTCCATCGACGCGGTGCGGCCGCGGCCATGGGCATAGTCCTCGCCCTCGATGCGCGCGCGCAGGCGCTGGATGTCGTCGCCATAGATGGCGCGCCCGGCGAGCACCATCTTGAAGCCGTTGTAGTCCTTCGGGTTGTGGCTTCCCGTGACCTGGATGCCGCTCATGCAGCCGAACTCGCCGCGCGTGGCCGCGACGTAATACAGCATCGGCGTCGTCACGGCGCCGAGGTTGACGACATCGATCCCGGTCGAGGCGATGCCCTGCATCAACGCGGCGGAAAGCCCGGGCCCCGACAAGCGCCCGTCGCGGCCGACGACGACAGCGCTTTGCCCGGCCGCGCGGGCTTCGGATCCGAAGGCGCGACCGAGATGCTCGGCGAAGTTCTCGTCGATCGAGCGCCCGACGATGCCGCGAATGTCGTAGGCCTTGAAAACCGAGGGATCGACCCGCATCGCGCGCCCGTTGTCGTGGTTCAAAACGGGGGGGATTGTAGGCAGCGCCCGGGGGCCGATCGACAGGTCCGAAAACGGCGAGTGCCGGGCCGCTCGCCGCCTATCATCCCCTGCATGGTCCTCGATGCCGACTCCGCCTACCTCGCCTTGAAGGCGCGCGATGCGCGCTTCGACGGGCGCTTGTTCGTCGGCGTCACGAGCACCGGCATCTATTGCCGCCCGGTCTGCCGGGTGCGCACCCCGCGGCGCGAGAACTGCCGCTTCTTCGACACCCGGGCCCAGGCCGAGGCCGCCGCCTTCCGGCCCTGCCTGAAATGCCGCCCCGAGATCGCACCGGGGCTGTCGAACATGGATTCCTCGCAGGCGCTGGCCGCGAGCGCGGCGCTGCTGATCGAGCATGCGGTGCACAGCGGCGAGGCGACGAGCCTGCCGGCCATCGCGGCGCGCCTGGGTGTCACCGATCGCCATCTGCGCCGCATCTTCCAGGCGCGCCATGGCGTGGCGCCGCGCGCATACCTCGCAACCCAGCGCCTGCTGCTGGCCAAGCAGCTGCTGACCGACACCGCGCTGCCGGTGACCGAGGTGGCGCTGGCGAGCGGCTTCGAAAGCCTGCGCCGCTTCAACGCCGCCTTCGTCGAGCATTACCGGCTGAACCCGACGCAGCTGCGGCGCGAGGGCGATGGCGCGCGCCCGGCGGCGCCGCTGCGCCTGGCCTATCGCCCGCCGTACGACATCGAAGCCCTGCTCGGCTTCTTCGAGCAGCGCGAGATGCGCGGGGTCGAGCAGGTCGAGGGCCTGGCGCTGCGCCGAACCGTCGGCTGGAGCCAGCGCGGAGAGCGCATCGCCGGCTGGTTCGAAGCCCGCTTCGAGCCGGAGCGCAACGAGGTCCACGTCAGCACCTCGGCCAGCCTGGCGCCGGTTCTGGGCGCCGTGCTCCAGCGTGTTCGCCACGGGCTCGACCTGGACGCCGACCCGGAACGCATCGACCCCGTGCTGGCGCGCCTGCCGGTTCCGCTGCGCCCCGGAACGCGCCTGCCCGGCGGCATCGACGGCTTCGAGGTCGCGCTGCGCGTCATCCTCGGCCAGCAGGTCACGGTGAAGGCGGCGCGAACCCTGGTGCAGCGCCTCGTCGAGCGCTTCGGCGAGCCCCTCGAAACCCCGTTCCCGGCGCTGACCCACGTCTTCCCCGACGCCGCGACCCTCGCCGCGGCCGACCCCGAGGTCATCGGCCGGCTCGGCATCGTGCGCCAGCGCGTGCGCGCGCTGCAGGCGCTGGCCGCGGCCGTCGCCGAAGGCCGGATCGAGCTCCACCGCGCGGCGCCGCTCGAGCCGACGCTGGACGCCTTGCGCGCCCTGCCCGGCATCGGTGAATGGACGGCCCAGGTCATCGCCCTGCGCGCCCTGGCCTGGCCCGACGCCTGGCCGGCGAGCGACATCGGCCTCATGAACGCGCTCGGCTCGCGCGACCCGAAACACCTCGCCGCCGTCGCCGAAGCCTGGCGACCCTGGCGCGCCTATGCCGTGATGCGGCTGTGGCACCACCTGGAGCACCCCGCATGAAGAACCCGCGCATCAGCGCCCAGGCCCGCATCGACACCCCCCTCGGGCCCCTGCTGCTCGCGGCCACGCCCGCCGGCCTGGCCGGCGCCTGGTTCGACGGCCAGCGCCACCATCCGGGGCCGATCGAGGCACCCACCGACCCGCACCAGGCCCACATCGCCCAGGCAGCGCGCGAGCTGGCCGAGTATTTCGCGGCCCGGCGCCAACGCTTCGACGTGGCGCTGGACGCCGAAGGCACGCCATTCCAGCACGCCGTGTGGTCGGCGCTGTGCCGGATCGCGCCCGGCGCGACGGCGAGCTATGGCGAGGTCGCGCGCGGCATCGAGCGCGCTGCCGCGCTGCGCGCGGTGGGCGCGGCGGTCGGGCGCAACCCGGTCTCGGTCATCGTGCCCTGCCATCGCGTGCTCGGCGGCGACGGCTCGCTCACCGGCTATGCCGGCGGGCTCGAGCGCAAGCGCGCCCTGCTCGAACTCGAAGCCGGGGTGGCGCGGTGAGGCGCGTCGACATCGCCGAACTCGTCGCGCTGGCCGCGCTCTGGGGCGGATCGTTCCTGTTCATGCGCATCTGCGCCGCCGAATTCGGCCCGGCCCTGCTCGTCTTCCTGCGCGTCGGCGGCGCCAGCCTGCTGTTGATGCCGCTGGCGCTGGCCCAGGGCAACGGCGCGGCGCTGCGCCGCCACTGGCGCGCCATCGCCGTCGTCGGCGCGCTCAACACGGCCTTGCCCTTCCTGTTCTTCGCGATCTCGGCGCTCGTCCTCAACGCCGGCCTGTCGGCCATCTTCAACGCCACGGCGCCGCTCTGGGGCTCGCTCATCGCCTGGCTCTGGCTCGGCGACCGGCCGAGCCAGAGCCGCACGCTGGGCCTCGTGATCGGCTTTCTCGGCGTCGCCGGGCTCGGCCTGCACAGCGCGAGCTTCAAGGCCGGCGCCCAGGGCCTGAGCCCGGCGCTGGGCATCGCCGCCTGCCTCGCCGCCACCTTCTGCTACGGCTATGCCGCAAGCTACACGAAGAAGCATCTCACCGGGGTCGCGCCGATGGCGCTGGCCGCGGGCAGCCAGTTCGCTGCCGCCTTGCTCACGGCCCTGCCGGCGCTCTGGCTGCATCCGGCCACGCTGCCCGGCGCCGGGCCCTGGGCCGCGGTGGCGGGCCTGGCCTTCGGCTGCACCGCGCTCGCCTACGTCATGTATTTCAGACTCATCGCCCATGCCGGGCCGACGAACGCGATCTCGGTGACCTTCCTCGTGCCCTTGTTCGGGGTGTTGTGGGGGGCGCTGTTCCTGGGCGAGAAGCTGTCGGGGGCGACGCTCGCGGGTTGCGCCGTGATCCTGCTCGGCACGGCGCTGGCGACCGGCCTGATCGGGCCGCGCCCGGCGCCGGCCGCGGCGGCGTCCTGAAGCTGCGTCATCCCAGCGGGCTTGAATTCGCGCCGCCGGCCACCAGATGGACTTCATCATGCAAGCCGACAGCCGCACCCCCGCGCTCGCGCGCACCCTCCAAAGCCTGGCCGAACTGGCCGCCCTGCTCGAACGCCTGGAGCGCCAGCCCAGTTCGGCCAGTGCCGACCAGTACCGCAGCCTTGCGCTGCAGATCTCGGCGCTGCTCGAAAGCGCCGAACCCGGGCCCCAGCTCGACGCCCTGCTCGGCGCCGCGCCTGCCACCGCGACGATCTACGAAAACCTGCAGTACCGCCACGCCGGGCTTTGCCGCTCGCCGCTGGAGCAGGCGCTGAACACCGAGCAGATCGCCGTCGCGGCGATCGGGCGCGCGCGCCGGGCCGGCTGAAGGCGCGGGGACTGGCGATGGCACACTCGCGGCCATGCGAGAAGCCCGTGGCCTGATCGAATCGCGCCGTTTCACGACGCGCCAGGTGCCCTTGTTGCGCCCGCTGGGCTGGCTCGCGGCAGGCTGGCGCGACTTCATGCGCTGCCCGCTCCCCGGGCTGGTTCACGGCCTGCTGCTGGCCGCCTTCGGTGCCCTGCTGTTCTGGAGCGCGCGCGACCATTTCTGGCTCCTGAGCGGCGCCTTCTCGGGCTTCCTGCTCGTCGCACCGATCCTCGCCACCGGGCTGTACGCGGTGAGCCGGGCCCTGCAGCGCCACGGCCGCGCCGATCTGCGCGTGGCCTTCGAAGCCTGGCGCCCGCGCGACGGCCGCCTCGTCGGCTTCGGCCTGCTGCTCGCGCTGGCCGGCACCGGCTGGGTCCTGACCTCGGCCTCGCTCATCACGGGCTTTGCCTCTGAGCCGGTGCGCAACCCGCAGGATTTCCTGCGCGTCGTCGTGCTCAACGACCGGAGCCCGCTGTTCGAAACCTGGCTCGCCCTGGGTGCCCTGCTCGCGGCGCCGGTGTTCGCTTCGAGCGTGGTCGCGATCCCGCTGCTGCTCGACCGCGAGATCAGCGTCTCGGGGGCGGTCTTCACGAGCTGGCGCTGCGTGCTCGACAACCCGGTGACGCTGGCCTTCTGGGCCGGACTCATCATGGCGCTGACGCTGGCGGGCATGGCCCTGGGGCTGCTCGGCCTCGTCGTCGTCGTGCCCTGGCTCGCCCATTCGAGCTGGCAGGCCTACCGCGACCTCGTCGACACGCGCCACCTCGCCGAACGGCCCTGACTGCGGAAGACACGAGACCCCATGTTCGGCTTCAGCGAAGACCAGATCGCCCAGTTCGGCCTCACCTTCGGCATCTCGGCCTTCATGCTGTACATGGTCTTCATCATCCTGCAGCTGGCGCGCGAATCGAAGGCGGGCAAGTTCGGCACCTTCGTCCTCCTCATCGGCCTCGGCTTCGGCCTCGTCGGCTTCGCCGCGAAAGGGCTGATCAAGTTCTTTCTGCGCGGAATCGGCAATTGACGATCGCCCGCGCCTGGCGCTTGACCTTCGTCAAGCCGCAGTCATGATCGCGGGGTCAACACTCGAAGCCGGCCTCAGGCTGGAAACGAGATGCCCCCCAACGACGAAACCGAGATCGCGGCGCTGGTCGCACGCCACGGCGCCGACCCCCATGCGCTGCTGCAGATCCTGCGCGAGTGGCAGGCGCGGCGCGGCTGGCTCGACCGCCATGCACTCGCCCAGATCGGCCGCGCGCTGGGCTTGACGCTGGCCCAGGTCGAAGGCGTGGCCGGCTTCTACCGCTTCCTGCACCTGGAGCCGGTGGGGGCCTACCGCATCCTCTTCAGCGACAACGTCACCGATCGGATGCTCGGCAGTGAAGCCTTGATGGCCGACCTTTGCCGGCGCCTGGGCGTGGCGCCGGGGCGCGCCGCCGCCGACGGCCTCGTCAGCGTAGCCCGCACGTCCTGCACCGGGCTCGGCGACCAGGGGCCGGCGCTGCTCGTCAACCACCATCAGGTCGTCACGCGCGTCGACGCGGCGCGCATCGCCGAGATCGCGCGCCTCGTGCGCGCACGGGTGCCGGCGGCCGATTGGCCTGCGGCCTGGTTCGAGGTGCAGGACAACGTTCGGCGCGCTGATTTGCTGCTCGGCAGCACCCCTGAGCCTGGCGCGGGGCTGGCGGCAGCGCTCGCGCGCGGACCCGAAGCGACGCTCGCCGAGATCCGCACGTCCGGCCTGCGCGGGCGCGGCGGCGCCGGCTTCGCGACGGCGCAGAAGTGGCTGCTCTGCCGCGAGGCGCCGGGCGCCGAGCGCATCGTCGTCTGCAATGCCGACGAAGGCGAGCCCGGCACCTTCAAGGACCGGGTGCTGCTTACGCGCCAGGCCGATGCCGTGTTCGAAGGCATGGGCATCGCCGCCTTCGCGATCGGCGCCCGCCGCGGCTTCGTCTACCTGCGCGGCGAATACCGCTATCTGCTCGAGGCCCTCGAAGCCGTGCTCGAACGCCGGCGTGCGGCGAAGCTGCTCGGGCGCTCGATCCTCGGCCGGGCCGGGTTCGATTTCGACATCCAGATCCACCTCGGCGCCGGCGCCTATATTTGCGGCGAGGAATCGGCGCTGATCGAGTCTCTCGAAGGCAGGCGCGGAACGCCGCGCATCCGCCCGCCCTTCCCGGTCGAGCACGGTTACCTGGGGCACCCGACCATCGTCAACAACGTCGAGACCTTTTGCGCCGCGAACCGCATCGCGCTGGACGGCGGCGCGGCCTGGGCCGCGATCGGCACGGCCAAGTCCACCGGCACCAAGATCCATTCGATCTCGGGCGACTGCGATCGCCCCGGCATCTACGAGTACCCCTACGGCACCCGGATCACGCGCCTGCTCGAAGACTGCGGCGCGCACGACACCCAGGCCGTGCAGGTGGGCGGGCCTTCGGGGGTCTGCTTGTCGGCCTTCGAATTCGGCCGCCGCATCGCTTTCGAAGACGTGCCGACTGCGGGCGCCTTCATGGTCTTCGACCGCAGCCGCGACCTGTTCGAGGTGGCGCGCGGTTTCGCGCACTTCTTCGCCGATGAGAGCTGCGGCTTCTGCACGCCGTGCCGGGTCGGCACCGCGCTCGTCGTCAAGCGCCTGGACAAGCTCGCCGCCGGCCACGGCTCGCGCCACGACATCGACGTGCTGTTCGAACTCGACAAGCTGATGCACGGCGCCACCCACTGCGGCCTCGGCGCCTCGGCCTGCAACCCCTTGCGCGACACCATCCTCAAGTTCCGCCCGGCCTACGAGCGCCATCTGAAGTCGCTGCATTTCGAGCCCGGCTTCGACCTCGATGCCGAACTCTCGATCGCCCGGCGCATGACCGGCCGCGACGATGCCGGCGCCCATCTGGAAAACCGCTCATGAGCCCGGACCCCGCAGCGCCCAGCTTCTCGCTCGACGGCGAAGACCTGCGCTTCGAGCCCGGAGACACGGTTCTCGCCGCCGCGGTGCGCGCCGGGCGCTACATCCCCCATCTGTGCTGGCACGCGGGCTTTGCGCCGCACGGCTCGTGCCGCGTCTGCACCGTGAAGGTCGACGGCCGCATGGGTGCGGCCTGCACGACCCAGGCGCGCGCCGGGGCCGAGGTGCAAAGCGACACCGAAGAGCTGAACCTGCAGCGCAAGACGCTGCTGCAAATGCTTTTCGTCGAAGGCAACCACTTCTGCCCGAGTTGCGAGAAAAGCGGCAACTGCCTGCTCCAGTCCACGGCCTACCAGGTCGGCATGGAAGGCCCGCATTTCGAGGAGTTCTACCCGGACCGCCCGGTCGACGCGAGCCACCCCGACATCCTGCTCGACTTCAACCGCTGCATCCTGTGCGA
>JAGWTS010000106.1 GCA_028868875.1 Burkholderiales bacterium
GCGAGGCCTATGCCCAGCGCCAGGTCAACGACATCTGGCGCACCTTGCCGCGGCGCGCGGACAAGGATGCCGAGGCCCAGGAAAGCAAGCGCTTCCCCGAAGAGCCGCAAGAAAACCTGCTGTACTTCATCGAGAAGAACGCGCCGCTGCTCGAACCCTGGCAGCGCGAGATCGTGCGCATCGTGCGCAAGGTGGCGCAGTACTTCTATCCGCAGCGCCAGACCCAGGTCATGAACGAAGGCTGGGCCACCTTCTGGCATTACAAGCTGCTCAACCAGATGTACGACGACGGCTTTCTCACCGACGGCGTGATGATCGAGTGGCTGAAGTCGCACACCAACGTGATCTACCAGCCGCCGGTCGGCAATCGCGGCTACAGCGGCATCAACCCCTATGCGCTCGGCTTCGCGATGTACACCGACATCAAGCGCGTGTGCGAGTCGCCCACGGCCGAAGACCGCGAATGGTTCCCCGAGATCGCGGGCACGCCGTGGCTGCCGGCGCTGGACCAGGCGATGCGCAACTTCAAGGACGAGAGCTTCATCGGCCAGTACCTGAGCCCGAAGCTGATGCGCGAGATGCGCTTGTTCACGATCACCGACGACGAACGCCAGAGCGAGCTCGAGGTGAGCGCGATCCACGACGACGCCGGCTACAAGCGCGTGCGCGAAGCGCTCTCGCACCAGTACGACCTGGGCTCGCGCGAGCCCAACATCCAGGTCTGGAACGTCAACCTGCGCGGCGACCGCTCCCTCACGCTGCGCCATTTCCAGCACAACGACCGGCCGCTGCACGAGACCGCCAGCGAGGTGCTCAAGCATGTGGCCCGGCTCTGGGGCTTCGGTGTTCAGCTCGAAAGCGTGAACGCGGCGGGCGACGTCACCAAGCGCTGGAACGTCCCGGCGCCAACGCAAACTTGACTCCCCCCGAAGCGCCTGCGGCGCTCCCCCCAGGGGGCGCCGCAGGCGGCCCGGCGAAGCCGGATCCGCTGCGGCCGCGCGAGGGCAGGGTTTGCGCGCGCAAGTCTGCGCGACTCAGCGAGTTGTCCCGCTGCCGGCGTCAGAGCGTGAATATCTTGCCGGGGTTCATGATGTTCTTCGGGTCGAGCGCGCGCTTGATCGTGCGCATCGCCTCGACCGCCCCGGCTCCGGCCTCGTCGACGAGAAAGCCCATCTTGTGCAGGCCGATGCCATGCTCGCCGGTGCAGGTGCCTTCGAGTGCGATCGCGCGCTGCACCATCTGCAGGCTCAGCCGCTCGGCCAGGGCGCGCTGCTCGACATCGCCTTCCTTCACCAGATAGGCGAGGTGGAAGTTGCCGTCGCCGACGTGGCCGACGATGTAATAAGGAAGCTTCGATTCGTCGGCCTCGCGCACCGAGGCCTCGATGATCTCGGCCAGGCGCGAGATCGGCACGCAGGTGTCGGTGGTCACGGTGCGGCAGCCTGGGTTGATCTGCATGCCGGCGAAATAGGCCTTGTGGCGCGCGGTCCAGAGCTTGGTGCGCTCTTCGGGCGTGCTCGCCCACTGGAAGTCTTCGCCGCCCATCTCGCCGGTAATCGCCTGCACCGTCTCGGCCTGTTCCTTGACGCCGGCCTCGCTGCCGTGGAACTCCATCAGCAGCAGCGGCGCTTCGCGCATCGAGAGCTTGGACTGGTGGTTGACCGCGCGCACCGCGTTCAGGTCGAGCAATTCGCAGCGCGCGATCGGCACGCCCATCTGGATGATCTGGATCGTCGCCCGCACCGCGGCGGCGATGTCGGGGAAATGGCAGATCGCCGCGCTCACCGCCTCGGGCAGCGGATAGAGCTTGAGCGTGATTTCGGTCATCACGCCGAGCGTGCCTTCGCTGCCGACGAAGAGCCGCGTCAGGTCGTAGCCGGCGGCGGACTTCCTGGCCCGGGTGCCGGTGCGGATGACTTCGCCGCTGGCGGTGACGACGGTCAGGCCCAGCGTGTTCTCGCGCATCGTGCCGTAGCGCACCGCGTTCGTGCCGCTGGCGCGGGTGGCGGCCATGCCGCCGAGCGTGGCGTTGGCGCCGGGGTCGATCGGGAAGAACAGGCCCTGGTCGCGAATCTCGCGGTTGAGCTGCTCGCGCGTGACGCCGGCCTCGACCGTCACCGTCAGGTCCTCGGGGTTCAGGCGCACGACGCGCGTCATGCGCGAGAGGTCGATGCTGACACCGCCCTGGACTGCGAGCAGATGGCCTTCGAGCGAGGAGCCGATGCCGAAGGGGATCACCGGCACCCCGTGCTGATTCGCGAGCGCGACGACGGCGGCGACTTCGTCGGTGCTTTCGCAGAACACCACGGCCTGGGGCGGCGTCACCGGGTACGGCGACTCGTCGCGGCCATGCTGCTCGCAGACCGCGGCGGCCGTCGTGCAGCGCGCGCCGAAGCGCTCGCTCAAGGCCGCGAGCATCGCCGGCGGCAGGGTGCGGATTTCGAACGGCGGCAACAGCTCGTTGGACAGGGGGGCGTTCATCACGAGTCTCCGGGCGCGGGAAAAGCGAGCATCGTAGTCCAGCCGGATGGGCGACGGTGCAGCGCCCCTGGCCGCGTGGCGCCCGGCGCGCGGTGTTCCAATGGGGCCCCCGCATCCGCCGAGCCGCAGCATGAGCAACCGCCTGACCCAGATCGCAACCCGCACCGGTGACGACGGCAGCACCGGCCTGGGCGACGGCAGCCGCGTGCCCAAGAGCCATTTGCGCATCGCCGCGATGGGCGATGTCGACGAGCTCAATTCGGGCCTGGGCGTGCTTCTCGCCGAAGCCCTGCCCGACGACGTGCGCGAACTGCTGGTGACCGTCCAGCACGAACTCTTCAACCTCGGCGGCGAGCTCTCGATCCCGGGCTACGAACTGCTGAAGGCCGAGGCCGTGGCGCGCCTCGACGCGGCGCTGGCGCATTACAACGCCGCGCTGCCGCGGCTGAAGGAATTCGTCCTGCCCGCGGGCACGCGTGCCGCGGCGCTGGCCCACGTGAGCCGGACGGTGGCGCGGCGCGCCGAGCGCGCGGTGGTGACGCTGGGCGCGGCGGAGCCGGTGAACGCGGCTCCGCGCCAATACCTGAACCGGCTCTCGGACCTGCTGTTCGTCCTCGCCCGCGTCCTCAACCGGGTGCAGGGCGGCGACGATGTCTACTGGCGCAGCGAGCGCCTGGCCCGCGACGCAGCAGACGACGCCCAGGACAGCGACGCCAAAGGAATCTAGGCCAAGACTAGGCCGTGTGGCGCCGCCGCGCCTTGACGGCCGCGGCCAGGACCTCGAGCACGTTGACCGAATCGTCCCAGCCGATGCAGGCGTCGGTGATGCTCTTGCCGTATTCCAGCTGCGCCGGGTCGTCCTTGCCGGGCGTGAACTTCTGCGCCCCGGCGTGCAGATGGCTCTCGACCATGACGCCGAAGATGCAGCGGTTGCCGGCTTCGAGCTGCGAGGCCACGTCGCGCATGACCTCGATCTGGCGCTGGTGCTGCTTGAGCGCGTTGGCGTGGCTGGCGTCGATCATCAGGCGGCAGGGCAGCTTTGCCGCCTCGACTTCCTTGCAGGCCGCGGCGACGCTGGCGGCGTCGTAGTTCGGCGTCTTGCCGCCGCGCAGGATGACGTGGCAGTCCTTGTTGCCGCGCGTCTGCACGATCGCGACCTGGCCGTTCTTGTGCACCGAGAGGAAATGGTGCGGCCGCGCCGCGGCCTGGATCGCGTCGAGGGCTATTCTGATGTTGCCGTCGGTGCCGTTCTTGAAGCCCACCGGCGCCGACAGCCCCGAAGCCAGTTCGCGATGGACCTGGCTTTCGGTCGTGCGCGCCCCGATCGCGCCCCAGGCGATCATGTCGCCGATGTACTGCGGGCTGATCACGTCGAGGAACTCGCTGCCCGCCGGCACGCCCAGGCGGTTGATGTCGACGAGCAGCTGGCGTGCGATGCGCAGGCCTTCGTGGATGCGGTAGGTCTCGTCCAGGTAGGGGTCGTTGATCAGGCCCTTCCAGCCGACGGTGGTGCGCGGTTTCTCGAAATACACGCGCATCACGATTTCGAGCTCGCCGGCGTGGCGCTCGCGCTCGGCCTTCAGGCGGCTCGCGTATTCGAGCGCCGCCGCCGGGTTGTGGATCGAGCAGGGGCCGATGATGACGAGCAGGCGGTCGTCGTCGCCGGCCATGATCGAGCGCACCGAGTTGCGGGTCCTGGCGATCAGCGCCTCGACCGGGGTACCGGCGATCGGGAAGAAGCGGATCAGGTGTTCCGGCGGCGGCAGCGGCGTGATCTCGCGGATGCGCTGGTCGTCGGTCTCGCTCGTGCGCTCGCTCAGGGCGTAACGCCCGTCGGCGCTCGGAAGCTTGGTGCTCATGATCGGTTTCGCTTTCTTCGTCGGGTTTCGAAACGGGTGCGGCCAATAAAAAACCGCCGGGGCTGCCGGCGGTTTTCTGGGGGGGTCGCGTCTCTTCGGACTACGCGTTTGCCTCTCCAGCCGCCAGTCGGGGCGAGAACCAAAAGCTTGCAAAAAAGGACGCGGCGCGTTGCATGGGGCTGAACTCTAGCATGGCGGGGCGGCGCGCTCAGTACGCCTCGGCGGCAAAGCCCGCGCCGCGCAGCGCCGCGACCACGGCCGCGACATGGGCCGGGTTGCGCGTCTGCAGCACCAGCTCGACCTCGACGTTCTGCGCCGAGAGGGTCGAGAAGGCGCGCTGGTGGTGCACCTCGTCGATGTTGGCACCGGCTTCGGCGACGACGCCGGTCAGGCGCGCGAGCACGCCCGGGGTGTCGCGCGCGCCGACGCGGATGCGCGCCAGGCGCCCGGCGCGCACCATGCCGCGGCCGATCAGCGCCGACAGCAGCATCGGGTCGATGTTGCCGCCGCTCAGCACGAGGCCTATGCGGCGCCCGCGATAGCGCTCCGGCTCCTTGATCAAGGCCGCGAGCCCGGCCGCGCCCGCGCCCTCGACCACGGTCTTCTCGATCTCGAGCAGCATCAGCACCGCCTGCTCGATGTCGCCTTCGTCGACGAGGACGAGTTCGTCGACGAGGCGTGCCACGATCTCGCGCGTGATCTGCCCGGCCTGGCCGACGGCGATGCCTTCGGCGATCGTGCTCGTGCCGAGCGCGTGCGACGTGCCCTGGACCGCGTTGACCATCGACGGAAAGCGCGTGGTCTGGACGCCGACGATGCGCATCGAAGGGGCGAGCGCGCGCGCCGCGGTCGCGATGCCGCTGATCATGCCGCCACCGCCGATGGCGACGACCAGGGTGTCGAGCTCGGGCTGCTGGCGCAGCATCTCCAGCGCGATCGTGCCCTGGCCGGCGATGACGAGCGGGTCGTCGAAGGGGTGGACGAAGACCAGGCTCTGGGCCTCGGCGAGCTCGAGCGCCTGCTCGCGCGCTTCGTCGAAGCTCTCGCCGTGGAGCACGACCTCGGCGCCGAAACCCAGCGTGCGCTCGACCTTGACCGTGGGCGTGTGCAGCGGCATCACGATCACCGCGCGCAACCCCAGGCGCTGCGCATGGTGGGCCACGCCCTGGGCATGGTTGCCGGCCGAGGCCGCGATCACGCCTTTCACGCCCTGCGCTGCCAGGTCGAGCAGCTTGTTGAGGGCGCCGCGCTCCTTGAACGAGGCCGTGAACTGCAGGTTCTCGAACTTCAGGAAGACGCGCGCGCCGACGATCTGGCCGAGGGTGCGGCTTTCGACGCAAGGCGTTTCCAGCACCTGGCCGGCGAGGCGGCCGGCGGCAGCCTCGATGTCGGCGAGGGTCAGGACCGGCATCTCAGTTCATCCATGGAGGCTGCAGCCACGCTTGGCGCATGAATCGACTGATCGAGCGGACGCCGCGGATCCGGCTTTGCCGGGCCGCTGGCGTCGCCCCAGGGCGCACGTAGGGCCCCTTCGTGGCCCAGGGGAGCGCCGAAGGCGCTTCGGGGGGAGTCTATTCAGGCCGTGCCTCCGACCGTGAGCCTTTCGATGCGCAGCGTCGGCTGGCCCACGCCCACCGGCACGCTCTGGCCTTCCTTGCCGCAGACGCCGACGCCGGTGTCGAGTTCGAGGTCGTTGCCGATCATGCTCACGCGCTTCAAGGCCTCGGGGCCGCTGCCGACGATGGTCGCGCCCTTGACCGGGTAGAGGATCTTGCCCTTCTCGACCCAGAAGGCCTCGTTGGCCGAGAACACGAACTTGCCGCTCGTGATGTCGACCTGGCCGCCGCCGAAGTTGGTGGCGTACAAGCCGCGCTCGATCGAGGCCACGATCTCCTCGCGTGTGCGCGTGCCGGCGAGCATGTAGGTGTTGGTCATGCGCGGCATCGGCAGATGGGCGTAGCTTTCGCGGCGGCCGTTGCCGGTGGGTTTCACGCCCATCAGGCGCGCGTTCAGGCTGTCCTGGAGGTAGCCCTTCAAGATGCCGTCCTCGATCAGCACGTTGCGCTGGCTCGCATGGCCTTCGTCGTCGATGTTGAGCGAGCCGCGGCGGTCGGCCAGCGTGCCGTCGTCGAGCACGGTGACGCCCTTGGCCGCGACACGCTGGCCCATGCGCCCGGCGAAGGTCGACGAGCCCTTGCGGTTGAAGTCGCCTTCCAGGCCATGGCCCACCGCTTCGTGCAGCAGCACGCCGGGCCAGCCCGGGCCCAGCACGACCGTCATCTCGCCCGCCCGTGCGGGCCGGCTTTCGAGGTTGGTCAGCGCGGCGTTGACGGCGTGGTTGACGTAGCTCTCGATCACCGCGTCCTGGAAGAAGCCCAGGCCGAAGCGCCCGCCGCCGCCGCCGGTGCCCATCTCGCGCCGCCCGTCCTGCTCGGCGATCACGGTAAGCGAAAGCCGCACCAGCGGCCGCACGTCGGCGGCGCGGCTGCCGTCGGCGCGCGCGACCATCACCACGTCGTATTCGGCGGCGAGACCTGCCATGACCTGGACGATGCGCGGATCCTTGGCGCGGGCGAGTTTCTCGACGCGCTCGAGCAAGGCCACCTTCTGGTTGCTGTCGAGCGTGCCGATGGGATCGGTCGGCGCGTAGAGCACGCGGCTCGCGGCGACGTGGGTGCGGCGCGCAACCTTGATGCGCCGCTGCTGGCCCGCCGCGGCGATCGTGCGCACGGTGCGCGCGGCGTCGAGCAGCGACTCTTCGGAGAGCTCGTCGGAATAGGCGAAGGCGGTCTTCTCGCCGCTCACCGCGCGCACGCCCACGCCCTGGTCGATGCTGAAGCTGCCGCTCTTGACGATGCCTTCCTCGAGGCTCCAGCCTTCGTGGCGCGTGGTCTGGAAATAGAGGTCGGCGTCGTCGATGCGGTGCTCGGCGATCGTCGCCAGGGCTTTCGAGATCGCGCTCTCGCCGAGGCCGAAGGGCTGCAGCATCAGCGCTTCGGCGATGGCCAGGCGCTCGATCGTGGGTTCGCGGGAGATCATGGGGCGGGCCTTTCCGGCGGTGTCAGGCGTCGTGCGCGGCGCTCGCCGGGATTGTAGGAGGGCCCTCATGGCGCGCGCAGCGCCAGGGCATCAGGCAGACTCCGCGGGCGCGGGAAATCGGGGCCCTACGGCGCACGCAGCGCCAGGGCCTGGTCGTACAAGGCGTTGCGCGGCGCGCCGCTGATCTCGGCCGCGAGCGCCACGGCCTGCTTCAAGGGCAGCTCGCGCAGCAGCACCGCCAGCGTGTGCAGCGCGGCGGCCGGCAGGCCTTCAGCGGCGGGCGCCGGCAGCGCGTGCAGCACGAGCACGAATTCGCCGCGCAGGCGGTTCGCATCGGCGCCGAGCCAGCCCGGCAGCTCGCTCGCGGCCTTCGTCGCGATGGTCTCGAACTGCTTGGTGAGCTCGCGGCAAAGCGTGACGGCGCGCTCGGGCACGCCTTCGGCCAGTGCCGCGGCCAGGGCTTCGATGCGGTGCGGGGCTTCGAACAGCACGGCGGTGGAGCGATCGGCGAGCACGGCGGCCAGGGCCTCGCGCCGCGCGCCGCCCTTGGCGGGCAGGAAGCCGACGAAGCGCCAGCCATTGCCCACGGTGTCGCCGGCGGCGCTGAGCGCCGCGGTGGCGCTGCTCGGCCCGGGCACGGGCACGACCCGATAGCCCGCGGCCGCGGCTCGGGCGACGAGCACGGCGCCGGGATCGCTGACCGCGGGCGTGCCGGCATCGCTGACGCAGGCCACCGATTCGCCCGCGGCCAGCCGTGCCAGCACCTGGGCCGAGGCCTGGGCCTCGTTGTGGGCGTGCAAGGCGATGAGGGGCTTGTCCAGGCCGAGGTGGTTCATCAGCTGCGCCGTGACGCGCGTGTCTTCGCAGGCCAGCGCGTCGACCCGGCCGAAGACGTGGAGCGCGCGCAGCGTCAGGTCGGCAAGGTTGCCGATCGGCGTGGCGACCACATACAGTGTGGCGGGGGGAAATTGCTGGGCGCCGGCGGCCGCGGCCGCGGCGTTTCGCAACAGGGAGGCATCGATGGACAAGAGCGGTTCCGGTGGGGGCCGCAAGGCGATCGGCGACGCCGCCGAGGCCTTGGCGCTGGCCTGGCTCGAGGAGCGCGGCCTGCGTTTGCTGGAGCGCAATTATCGGGTCGCGCGCGGGCCCTCGGCGCGCGGCGGCGAGATCGACCTGATCCTGCGCGAGCACGACGGCACGCTGGTGTTCGTCGAGGTGCGGGCAAGGATGAACGCGGACTTCGGCGGCGCGGCGGCGAGCGTCGGTTTCGCCAAGCAGCGGCGGCTGGTCTATGCGGCCCGGCATTACCTGCAGCGCTTTGCGGTGCTGCCTTCGTGCCGCTTCGACGTCGTCGCGGTCGAGAGCGGGCGCATCGAGTGGCTGCGCGGGGCGTTCGAGGCGGGGTGAGCGGCAGCCAGCTCCGTCATCTCATGACGGAACTGCCCCCCAAGGCCCGTGTCATATGATCCATGCTCATGCTCGAACAGCGCATCCAGCAGCATTTCTTCGACAGCGCCGACCTCAAGTACCAGAGTGCCGAAAGCCTGTCGCGGCCGATCGCAGAAGCCGCGGCGGCCTTGCTCGGCGCCATCACGGGCGGTGGCAAGGTCATGGTCTGTGGCTGCGGTCAGGCCGGGGCGCTGGCGCATCACATGGCCGTGCTGCTGGTCGACCGCTTCGAGCGCGAGAGGCCGCCGCTGGCCGCCCTGGCGCTCGACGCCGAGCCGGCGCCGGCCAAGCAGTTGCAGGCGCTGGGCCATCCGGGTGACGCGCTGTTGCTGCTCGACGCAGGCGCTGGAGGTCTCGCGCGCGAGGCCGTGACCGCTGCGCACGATAAAGAGATGACGGTGGTCGCGATCGGTGGTGCGTCCGCCGGCGATCTGGCCAGCGTCCTGGCCGAGACCGACGTGATGATCGCGGTGCCGCACGAACGCGTGGCCCGCGTGCTCGAAATCCAGTTGCTCGCGCTGCACTGCCTGTGCGATGCGATCGACATTCAACTTCTGGGAGAACAAGAACCATGACCCGATCCATCCCTCGCGCGGCCGTCCTGGCCGCCGCCCTGGCCACCGCCACCCTGTTCAGTGCCTGCGCGCCGCTCCTCGTCGGCGGTGCCATGATCGGCGGCAGCTTCGTCGCGGTCGATCGCCGCACCTCGGGCGCACAACTCGAAGACCAGGCGATCGAGCTCAAGTCGGTGAGCCGGATCAACGATCTCGCCACCCTGGGCAACATCTCGGTGACGAGCTACAACCGCTTCGTCCTCATCACCGGCGAGGTGCCGGCAGAAGCCGACCGCAACCGGGTCGAGCAGGTGGTGCGGCGCATCGAGAACGTGCGCGGCGTCGACAACGAACTCGCGGTCGGTCCGAACGCCACGCTCGGCGACCGCTCGAGCGACTCGATCATCTCGGCCAAGGTCAAGGCCAGCTTCATCGACGCCAAGGACTTGCAGGCCAACGCCATCAAGGTGGTCTGCGAGCGCGGCGTGGTCTACCTGCTGGGCATCGTCACCGAGCGCGAAGCCAAGCGCGCCTCGGACATCGCGCGCGGCGTCTCCGGCGTGCAGAAGGTGGTGCGGGTGTTCGAGATCATCAGCGAGCAGGAACTCGCCGGCCTGCAGCCCAAGCAGGCCCCGGTCGAGACCAAGAAGCCCTAGTCGCCGAGCCGGCGAATCAGGCTCGAGGTGTCCCAGCGCCGGCCGCCCAGGCGCTGGACGTCGCCGTAGAACTGGTCCACCAGCGCCGTCACCGGCAGCAGGGCGCCGTTGCGGCGCGCCTCGTCGAGCACGAGGCCGAGATCCTTGCGCATCCAGTCGACGGCGAAGCCGAAGTCGAACCGGCCTTCGACCATGGTCTTGCCGCGGTTGTCCATCTGCCAGCTCTGGGCCGCCCCCTTGCCGATGACCTCGAGCACCAGCGGCATGTCCAGCCCGGCGCGCTGGCCGAAGGCGATGGCCTCGGCCAGGCCTTGCACGAGCCCGGCGATCGCGACCTGGTTGACCATCTTGGCGAGCTGGCCGGCGCCGCTTTCGCCGACCCGCGTCACGGCCTTGGCGAAGGCCAGCGCCAGCGGCTTCATGGCCTCGAACGGCGCGGCCTCGCCGCCGCACATCACGGTGAGCGCGCCATTGACGGCGCCGGCCTGGCCGCCCGAGACCGGGGCGTCGACGAAATGCAGGCCGCGCGACCGGGCCGCCGCAAAGAGTTCGCGTGCGACCTCCGCCGAGGCGGTGGTGTGGTCGACGAAGACCGCGCCTGGCTGCATGCCGGCGAAGGCGCCGTTCTCGCCCAGCGCCACGGCGCGCAGGTCGTCGTCGTTGCCGACGCAGGCGAAGACGAATTCGGCCTCGCGTGCGGCGGCGACCGGCGTCGGCGCGCTCGCGCCGCCGTATGCGTCGACCCAGGCCTGGGCCTTGGCGGCGCTGCGGTTGTAGACCGTGACGCGGTGGCCGGCGCGTGCCAGATGGCCCGCCATCGGATGGCCCATGACGCCCAGGCCGAGAAAGGCGGCGCGGCGCGCCGGGGTCGGTTCGTAATGGCGTGGATTCATACGACTTTCATGTGCTCGGTGCCCGCCGCGAGGTCGGTGTTGCGGGCGCGCTTGCTGTTGAGCTTGATCTGCAGCCGCAGGTCGTTGACCGAGTCGGCGTTGCGCAGGGCGTCTTCGTAGGTGATGGCGTTGGCTTCGTAGAGGTCGAACAGGGCCTGGTCGAAGGTCTGCATGCCGAGTTCGCGCGAGCGCTTCATCAGCTCCTTGATCTCGCCGACCTCGCCCTTGAAGATCATGTCCGAGACCAGCGGCGTGTTGAGCAGGATCTCGACCGCGGCGATGCGCCCGCGCCCTTCCTGGCGTGGCATCAGGCGCTGGCTCACGAGCGCCTTCAAGTTCAGCGACAAGTCCATCAGCAACTGGCCGCGCCGTTCTTCGGGAAAGAAGTTGATGATGCGGTCCAGCGCCTGGTTCGCGCTGTTGGCGTGCAGCGTGGCCATGCACAGGTGGCCGGTCTCGGCGAACGCGACGGCGTGTTCCATCGTCTCGCGGTCGCGGATCTCCCCCATCAGGATCACGTCGGGCGCCTGGCGCAGCGTGTTCTTCAGCGCCTGCTCCCAGCCGTCGGTGTCGATGCCGATCTCGCGCTGGGTGACGATGCAGTTCTTGTGCGGGTGGACGAACTCGACCGGATCCTCGATCGTGATGATGTGGCCGTAGGAATTCTCGTTGCGGTGGTCGACCATGGCCGCAAGCGAGGTGCTCTTGCCCGAGCCGGTGGCGCCGACGAAGATCACGAGGCCGCGCTTGGCCAGGGCGATGTCCTTCAGGATGACGGGCAGCTTCAGCCCTTCGATCGTCGGCAGCGTCGCCGGAATCGTGCGCAGCACGAGGCCGACGTTGCCCTGCTGCATGAAGGCATTGGCGCGAAAGCGCCCTACGCCCTGCGGCGAGATCGCGAAATTGCATTCCTTGCTGCGCTCGAACTCGGCCGCCTGGCGGTCGTTCATCACGGCGCGCGCGAGCTGCATCGTGTGCTGGCCGGTGAGGGGCTGGGGCGAGACCTTGGTGATCTTGCCGTCGACCTTGATCGCGGGCGGGAAATCGGCGGTCAGGAACAGGTCCGAACCGGTGCGCGCGACCATCAGCCGCAGCAGGTCGTTGACGAATTTCGAGGCCTGGTCACGTTCCATGGTGGGGCAATTCCTTTCGGGGCTCAGGCGTCCGACAGCAACGCCGACAGGCGCGCGCTCACGCGCCGCACGCGCAGCGACAGCCGGCGTGCCAGCGCGGCCATGAGCACCAGCGCCAGGTGGGGATCTTCGCGCATCAGCCGCGCGAGCGCTTCGGTTTCGAGGACGGCGAGCCCGCATTCGCTGCGTGTCGTGCAGGTGGAAAAGCGCGGCCCGTCGTCGAGCAGCGCCATGTCGCCGAGGACGTCGCCGGCATGCGCCTCGACGATCTGCGAAGGCGTGCCGACATCCGGCACGCGTTCGACGCCGATGCGCCCGTCGAGCACGATGAGCATGAAGTCGCCCGGCTCGTCCTGGACGATGAGCCGCCGCCCCGCACCGACCCGTGCGAACTGCAGATAGCCCGCGAGCCGCCGCAGCGCCCCGGCATCGAACGCCTGTTCGAGCCGCCCACCGCTCCAAAGCGCGGCGAGCAGATCACCGCCTTCCCGCGCATCGAGCGCGCGCGCCTGCACTTCCGCTGCGCGAGTTGCCCAGGAAGGCGCACGACCAACCCCGCTCTCGCCCACGATCCCGCCTTCCATGCCCACCACTCCTCAAGCAAGGCGCAAAGCGCAAGCCATCGAGCGGACGCCGCGGATCCGGCTTCGCCGGTCCGCTGGCATCGCCCCCCGGGGGGGGCTGCGGCCGGACACAGGGGCGCGGCAGCGGCCCTGTGCCTGCCGCAGGCCCGGCCGCCTGCAAGCGGCCGGGCGCAGAGAAGGCGCTACGGGGGGGAGCGTCATCACCCGGGGAAGTTTTCGGGGGTTTTTGCCTTGGACCGCGCCTCCGCCGGCGAGATCACGTTGCGCCGCACCAGATCGGCCAGGTTCTGGTCCAGCGTCTGCATGCCCACGTTCTGGCCGGTCTGGATCGACGAGTACATCTGTGCGATCTTGTTCTCGCGGATCAGGTTCTTGATCGCCGAATTGGCGATCATGATCTCGTGCGCCGCGACCCGGCCCGAGCCGTCCTTGAGCTTGCAAAGCGTCTGCGAGATCACCGCCACCAGCGATTCGCTGAGCATGGTGCGCACCATGTCCTTCTCGGCCGCCGGGAAGACGTCGACGATGCGGTCGATGGTCTTGGCCGCGCTGCTCGTGTGCAGGGTGCCGAAGACGAGGTGGCCGGTCTCGGCCGCGGTGAGCGCCAGGCGGATCGTCTCGAGGTCGCGCATTTCGCCCACGAGAATCGCGTCCGGGTCTTCGCGCAGCGCCGAGCGCAAGGCGTTCGCGAACGAGAGCGTGTGCGGCCCGACCTCGCGCTGGTTGATCAGGCACTTCTTGCTCTCGTGGACGAATTCGATCGGGTCCTCGACCGTGAGCACGTGGCCGTATTCGTTTTCGTTCAGGTGGTTGACCATCGCCGCCAGCGTCGTGCTCTTGCCCGAACCGGTGGGGCCGGTGCACAGCACCATGCCGCGCGGCTTCAAGGCCAGTTCGGCGAAGACCTTGGGCGTGCCGAGTTGTTCGAGCGTGAGGATCTTGCTCGGAATCGTGCGGAACACCGCGCCCGAGCCGCGGTTCTGGTTGAAGGCGTTGACGCGAAATCGCGCCAGCCCCTGGATCTCGAAGCTGAAGTCGCACTCCAGCGTGTCTTCGTAATGCTTGCGCTGGGCGTCGTTCATGATGTCGTACACCATGTCGTGGACCATCTTGTGGTCCAGCGCCTCGACGTTGATGCGGCGCACGTCGCCGTGTACGCGGATCATCGGCGGCAAGCCGGCTGACAGGTGCAGGTCCGACGCCTTGTTCTTGACCGAGAATGCCAGCAGCTGTGTGATGTCCATGAAAGAGTGGCACGCGCTGCGCGCCAGAAGCCTCGGGGGATTATGGGCAGCATCGGAAGCAACCTGCAAGAAGTGGAGCGGCGCATTGCCCAGGCCTGCGTCGCAGCCGGCCGCGACGCGCATAACGTCACGCTGCTGGCGGTGAGCAAGACCTTCGGCGCCGACGCGGTGCGCGAAGCCGTGGCCGCCGGACAGCGCGCATTCGGCGAGAACTACGTCCAGGAAGCGCTGGCCAAGATCGAGGCCCTGGCCGATCTGCGGCCGCAGCTGCAATGGCATTTGATCGGGCCCTTGCAAAGCAACAAGACGCGGCCGGTGGCCGAGGCCTTCGATTGGGTGCATTCGGTCGAGCGCCTGAAGATCGCCGAGCGCCTGGCCGAGCAGCGCCCGCCGGGCCTGGCGCCGCTGCAGTTGTGCCTGCAGGTCAACATCAGCGGCGAAGCGAGCAAGAGCGGCCTCGCCCCGGCCGAGGTGGCGGCACTGGCGCATGCCGTCGCCGCGCTGCCGCCCGAGCGCGTGCGGCTGCGCGGGTTGATGGCGATTCCCGAGCCGGCGGGCGATTTCGAGGCCCGGCGCGCACCGCACCGCGCCTTGCGCGAACTGCTCGCGGCGCTGAACGAACAAGGGCTGGCGCTGGACACGCTGTCGATGGGCATGAGCGCCGACCTCGAAGCCGCCGTCGCCGAAGGCGCGACGCTGGTGCGCATCGGCACCGCGATCTTCGGCGCGCGCTAGCTAGACCGCCAGCCGCGACGAGTTCTTCACCTCCTCCATGACCGCATAGGTGCGGGTCTCGCGCACCCCGGGCAGGGTCCAGATCACGTCGCCGACGAAGCGCCGGTATTGCGCCATGTCGGCGACCCGGGTCTTGAGCAGGTAGTCGAAGCCGCCGGCCACGAGGTGGGCTTCGAGGATC
>JAGWTS010000494.1 GCA_028868875.1 Burkholderiales bacterium
CGCCGCCTGCTTGAGTTCGGGCTGCTTCGATTGCGGGCAGAAGGCCGGGTTCGTGAGCGCGTTGACCCCGGCGAGCGCGCCGCCCGCGCCGTCGCTGCCGGACAGCACCTCGCCGCCCCAGTGCATCGCGATGAACACCTGGTGCGGGCGCAGCGTCTCGCTCGGGCGCACCGGCAGCACGATCGAGCCGCGGCGTGAGCTCGCGCGCACCCAGTCGCCGTCGGCAATATGCAGCCGCATCAGGTCCTGCGCGTGCATCTCCAGCGCCGGCTCGCCTTCGTGGCCGTAGAGCCGGCCGAGCGTGCCGGTGCGGCTCATGCCGTGCCACTGGTCGCGCAGGCGCCCGGTGTTGAGCGTGAAGGGCCAGTGCGCGCTGCGCGCTTCGGCCGGCGGCGCGAAAGCCACGTCGGCGAAGCGCGCCCTGCCGTCGGCGTGGGCGAAGACGCCGTCTTCGTAAAGCCGGGCGCGGCCCGCGGCCGCACCTTCGGCGAGCGGCCATTGCTGCGGGCCTTGCGCGCCGAGCATCGGCCACGAAAGGCCGCCGATGTCGAGATCGCGCCCGCGCGTCGTCGCCCGGTGTTCGTTCCACACCGCCTCGGGCGATTCCCACGCGAATAGCGCGGCGCGCTCCGGTGCGATGCGCGCGGCGAGGCGGCGCGCCAGGCCGGCGGCGATCGCCCAATCCGCCCGCGCCTGGTCGGGGGCCGGCACGGCGGCGCGCACGCGGCTGATGCGGCGCTCGCTGTTCGTCACCGTGCCTTCCTTCTCGCCCCAGGTCGCGGCCGGCAGCAGCAGGTCGGCGTAAGCGCAGGTCGCGGTGGTGGCGAAGGCTTCCTGCACGATCACGAACTCGGCGCGTTCCAGCGCCCGGCGCACCGTCGCCTGGTCGGGCAGCGATTGCGCCGGGTTGGTGCAGGCTATCCACAAGGCCTTGACCTCGCCGCGCGCCGCGGCCTCGAACATCTCGACCGCGGTGCGGCCGGGCTGGGACGGCAGATCGGGAACCGACCACAGCCGCGCGAGCTCGGCCCGGTCTTCGGCGTTCGCGAGATCGCGATGCCCGCTCATCAGGTTGGCCATCGCGCCGACCTCGCGTCCGCCCATCGCGTTGGGCTGGCCGGTGAGCGAGAACGGCCCGGCGCCGGGCTTGCCGATCTGGCCGCTTGCCAGGTGCAGGTTGATGAGCGCCGCGTTCTTCGCGCTGCCGCTCGTGCTCTGGTTCAGGCCCTGGCAATACAGCGAGAGCGTGGCCGCGCTGGCGGCAAACCAGCGCGCGGCGGTGACGAGATCGGCCTCGGCCAGGCCCGTCAAGCGCGCCGTCTCGCGCGGCGTGAAGTCGCGCACGCGCGCTTCGAGCGCCGCGAATCCCGTGGTGTGCGCGGCGATGAAGCCGGGCTTCGTCCAGCCTTCCCGCAGCATCAGGTGCAGCAGGCCGTGGAACAGCGCCACGTCGCTTCCGGGCAGCAGTGGCAGATGCAGGTCCGCCCCCGCCGCGGTCTCGGTGCGGCGCGGGTCGGCCACGATCCACTTCTGCGCCGGGTTCGCGCGCTTCGCGTCTTCGAGCCGGCGCATCAGGATCGGGTGCGCCCAGGCGAGGTTGCTGCCGGCGATGAAGACGGTCTCGGCCGCGGCCAGGTCCTCATAGTTGCAGGGCGGCGCATCGCTGCCGAGCGTGGCCTTGTAGCCGGCCACCGCGCTGGACATGCAAAGCCGCGAATTGCTGTCGATCTGGTTGCTGCCGAGCAGGCCTTTGACGAGCTTGTTGAAGACGTAGTAGTCCTCCGTCAGCAACTGGCCCGAGACGTAGACGCCGATCGCATCGGGGCCGTGCTCGCGGTGGATGGCGGCGAGCCGGTCGGCCGCCTCGTCGAGCGCCGGCTCCCAGCCCACGGCTTGCGGCGCGGCGCCGCGCTCGAAGCGTCGCATCGGCTGCAGGAGGCGGGTCTGGCGCGTCACGGGTTCGGCCGCGGTGAGGTGCAGGGTCGAGCCCTTGCTGCAGAGCCGGCCGTAATTGGCCGGATGCTCCGGGTCGCCGCGCACACCGGTGATGGCGGCGCCCTCGCTCTCGATGATCACGCCGCAGCCGACGCCGCAATAAGGGCAGGTGGAGCGCGTCTCGGCCATCGCCTTCAGCCTCCCTTCAGGCCGTCTCGCAGCGGCGGCGCGGGCCCGCCACCGGCAGCGCGAGATCGATGCCCAGGCTGTCGAGCTGGTCGGCGCGCAGATGCACCTGGCGGCCGACCAGCTTCAGCTCGAACTTGGGCGTGCAGCCGGCATCGGGCGCGGCCGCCACGCCGTCGCACAGGCCGATGCTCCAGTTGTGGAGCGGGCAGGCCACGCTCTCGCCGAAGACGATGCCTTGCGAGAGCGGTCCGCCCTTGTGCGGGCAGCGGTCGAGCAAGGCGAAGACGCGGTCGCTCGAGGTGCGAAAGATCGCGACCGCAGGGCCGTGCTCGCGCGCGACGCGGCGCGCACCGAGCACCGGGATGTCGTCGATCGAGCAGATGAAAGTCCAGTCGTCCATGGAGAGCTCCTTCAGGCTTCGGCCGTGCTGCGAACGACATGCACGGGCTCGAACTGGCGCGCATCGACCTGCGCGCGGTCGAACTCAACCCAGGGGTCGGGCTCGCCTTCGAGCGCGGCCTGCAACTCGGCCCAGAGCGACTTGCGGCCGGCGGCGTCTTCGACGATGCGCTTCTTCACGTAGTCGAGCCCGACCCGGTTCACGAAATGCACCGTGCGCTCCAGGTACCAGCCTTCCTTGCGGTACAGCTGCATGAAGGCGCCGGTGTGCTCGATCACCTCGTCGGCGGTTTTCAGCTTGACGAGGAATTGCGCGACCTCGGTCTTGATGCCGCCGTTGCCGGCGACGTAGACCTCCCAGCCGCTGTCGACGCCGATCACGCCGACGTCCTTGATGCCCGATTCGGCGCAGTTGCGCGGGCAGCCCGAGACCGCGAACTTGACCTTGTGCGGCGCATACATGCGCCACATCGCGCG
>JAGWTS010000107.1 GCA_028868875.1 Burkholderiales bacterium
TTCGACAGCGGCGCCCAGGCCACGCCTTTCGCGGCCACCGACAAGGGCGAGCTGCACCTGGCCTTCTCGGCGCTGGAACTGCAGCCCTATCTCGCCTACTGGCCGGCGACGCTGCCGGTGCGCCTCACGCAGGGCACGCTCGCGGCCGATCTGACGCTGGGCTTCGCCGTTCCCGCCGCCGCGGGCAGCCCCCAGGTGGCGCTGCACGGCCATTTCGACGCGCGCGACATCGCCGTGGTCGACCCGGCCGGCGCGCCGCTTCTGGCCTGGCGCGAGTTGAAACTGGGCTTGCGCGACGTCCAGCCGCTGGCGCGCAAGCTGGCTTTCGACAGCCTGCACATCGACGGTCTGCAGGCGCACCTCGCGCGCGACGCCCAGGGCCGGCTCGTCTTGCCGGCGCTGGCGCCCGATGCCGCCCAGCCGGCGGCTTCGGCGGCATCCGCGGCCGCCGGCACCGCGCCGGCTGCGCCCTGGCAGCTGAGCCTCGATTCGTTCGAACTCGCCGACGCCAGCCTGTTCTGGCGCGACGCCTCGACCCGCCCCGCGGCCGAGCTGCAGCTGGCCGGCATCGGCGTCGAAGCGAAACAGATCGAATGGCCGCTCGCGAAGCCGGTGGCGCTGAAGCTCGCGGCGACGCTGAAGACCGCGGCCGGCGCCGCCGCCGGCCAGTTGAGCGGCGAGGGCTCGGCGGATCTCGGCCAGGCCCAGGCCCAGCTGAAGCTCGACGGCCTGGCGCTCGACGCCCTCGCGCCCTACACCGCGCAGGCGCTGGCGGCGAAGGTCGACGGCCATCTCTCGGCCCGGCTGAAGGCCGACTGGTCGGGCGACGAGAAGGCGCCGCGGCTGCGCCTGGCGATCGACGAGGCCCGGCTCGACGGCTTGCACGTTCACGGCGACACGCCGCGTGGCGCGAGCGCGGCGCTCGAGCGCCTCGTCGTCGCCGACAGCAGCGTCGACTTGCAGGCGCACCGGGTGGTGCTCGGCAGCGTGCAACTGGTGCAGCCGGCCGTCGACGTGGCGCGCGACGCCAAAGGGCGGCTCGACGTGCTCGATTGGCTGCGGCCCGCCGAGGCCCCGGCCGCGAAAGCCGCGCCCGCGCCCCGGGCCGAGGCCGGGCCGGACTGGCAGGTCCAGTTGCACGGCCTCGCGATCGAGCGCGGACGCATCGGCTTCACCGACGCCGCGGTGGCATCGGCCGGCCAGCCGATGCACGCCGTGCTGCACGAACTCAACGCCAAGCTCAGCGACTTCGAATGGGCCGGCGCCAAGCCCGCGCACCCGGCCACGCTACAGCTTTCGGCCCGCGTCGACAGCGGCGCCGCGGGCGGGGCGCCGCCGGGCACGCTCGACTGGAAGGGCAAGCTCGGCATCAGCCCCTTGCTCGCCCAGGGCACGCTCCAGGTCGTGCGCCTGCCGGTGATGCTGTTCGCGCCGTATTTCGCGCCGCTGCTGCCCGTCACCCTGGCCAGCGCCGAGGCCGGCTACAACGGCAAGCTGGACCTGCAGCAGGCCGGCAGCGGCTTCGCGGTCGCCACCGACGGCAACGTGCTGCTCGGCAACGTGCGCATCGGCCCGCCGCCCGGGCACCCGAACCAGGGCGACGAGATGATGGGCTGGCAGTCGCTCGCGATCCAGTCGCTGCGCTTCGCGATGAAGCCCGCCGCGCGGCCGCGGCTGGACATCGCCAGCGCCACCGCCACCGATCTCTATGCGCGCCTGCTCGTCACCGAGAAAGGCGAGTTCAACCTGCAGGAAATCGGCGCGCCGCCGCCGGGGTCGGCAGCCTCGGCGCCCGGATCGGCTGCAGCGGCAGCAAGCGCGCCGGTGGTGGCGGCTGCGCCCGCGGCCCCGGCTTCGGCCGTGGCGCGACCGGCCGGCCCGCCGCTGCCCATCGACATCCGAATCGACCACACGAAGCTCGTCAACGCCCGCATCGACTTCACCGACCACTTCATCCAGCCCCATTACAGCGCCGCGCTGACCGAGCTCAACGGCGAACTCGGGCGCTTCGATTCCGGCTCGCGCGAGATGGCGACGCTGCAGCTCAGCGGGCGCGCCGAAGGCACCGGGCTGCTGCAGGTGAGCGGGCTCGTGAATCCGCTGGTCAAGCCGATCGCGCTGGACATCAAGGCCAGCGCGACCGACGTCGAGCTGGCCCCGCTCTCGCCCTACGCCGGCAAGTACGCCGGCTACGGCATCGAGCGTGGCAAGCTGACGATGAAGCTGGCCTACCAGATCGACGCCAGCGGCAAGCTCGTGGCCTCGAACCAGGTGATCCTGAACCAGCTCACCTTCGGCGACAAGGTCGATTCGCCGAGCGCCACCAAGCTGCCGGTGCGCCTGGCAGTGGCGCTGCTGAAGGATCGCAACGGCGTCATCGACATCAACCTGCCGATCAGCGGCACGCTCTCCGACCCGCAGTTCAGCGTCGGCGGCATCATCGTGCGGCTCATCGTCAACCTGATCGTGAAGGCGGTGACCTCGCCCTTCGCCCTGCTCACCGGCGGCGGCAGCGGGGGCGCGGACCAGGGCTTCGTCGCCTTCGACCCCGGCAGCGCCGCGCTCGGTGCCGCCGCGGCGGCGCAGATCGAGAAGGTGGCCAAGGCCCTGGCCGACAAGACCTCGCTGCAGATGACGATCGTCGGCAGCGCCGACGCCGCGGTCGAAGGGCCTGCGTTCCAGCAGGCCGAGATCGAAGCGCGGCTGCGCGCGGCGCACCGGCGCGAGCTGCTCGACCAAGGGGCGGACGCCAGCGCCGCCGACGCCGCGCTCAGCCCCGAGGATCACGCGCGCCTGCTCGCCCGGCTCTACGCCGCGACGAAGTTTCCCGACAAGCCCGCCAAGGCGCCGGCGCCGGAGGCCATGCAGGCGCTGCTCGCCCAGCATGCGACGGTGAGCGCCGACGCGATGAACCAGCTCGCGCTGCAGCGCGCCACCGCGGTGCGCGACGCCCTCATCACCCAGGGGGTGGACAGCAGCCGGCTCTTCCTCGCCGCGCCCAAGGTGCTGGCGGGCGCCCAGCCCGACTGGTCGCCGCGGGCCCAGCTCGAGCTCTCGGTTCCCTGAGAGGCCGGCAAGTCCGGGCGCTCAGCGCTCGAGCGGCAGGGCCCCGGTGCTCTTGATCTCGTCGAGGCAGACGTTGGAGCGCACGCCGCCGACGCCGGGCAGCTGCATCACCTTGCCGAGCACGAAGTCGGACAAGGCGCGCAGGTCGCGCGCCACGACCTTGAGCACGTAGTCGGAGTCGCCGGTGACGGCATAGCACTCCTGGATCTGCTCCATCGCGGCCACCGCCGCGCGGAACTTGCGGATCTCGCTGAAATGCCCGCGCTCCATCGACACGTGGATGATCGCCAGCACGCCCCAGCCCAGGCGCTCGCGGTCGAGCCGGGCCTCGTAGCCGCGCACCAGCCCGGCTTCCTCGAGGCGGCGGTGGCGGCGGTTGCACTGCGCCGTCGACAGATGCGCCGCCTGCGCCAGCTCGACGTTGCTGATGCGACCTTGCTGCTGCAGGGCGCGCAGGATGCGCAGGTCGGCGGCGTCGAGCGGCAGGTCTTGCAATTTCTTCTCTCCGGAAGGGGTGTTCGAGAGACGAAATATCGCCGATGGCGCCCAATGCGTGCAAGAACGAGACGAAGTCTCGCTCCATGCTGCCTAAACTGACGCCCTTCGCTGACGCCCTTTGCCTCACCCGCCCCCTACATTGCAGGAGACATGACATGGCCGATCTGTTCGAGAACCCGCTGGGCCTGATGGGATTCGAGTTCGTCGAATTCGCCGCTCCGGTGGCCAACACGCTCGAGCCGCTGTTCGAGAAGATGGGCTTCAGCCTCGTCGCCCGCCACCGCTCGAAGGACGTGGTGCTGTACCGCCAGGGCGACATCAACTTCATCGTCAACCGCGAGCCGCGCAGCCTGGCCGGCTATTTCGCCTCGGAGCACGGCCCCTCGGCCTGCGGCCTGGCCTTTCGCGTGCGCGACTCGCACAAGGCCTATGCGCTCGCGCTCGAGCGCGGCGCCCAGCCGGTGGAGATCCCGACCGGGCCGATGGAGCTGCGCCTGCCGGCGGTCAAGGGCATCGGCGGCGCGCCGCTGTACCTGATCGACCGCTATGAAGACGGCAAGAGCATCTACGACATCGACTTCGAGTTCCTGCCCGGGGTCGAGCGCCATCCGCGCGGCCACGGCTTCAAAATCGTCGACCACCTCACCCACAACGTCTACCGCGGACGCATGGCCTTCTGGGGTTCGTTCTACGAGCGCATCTTCGGCTTTCGCGAGATCCGCTATTTCGACATCAAGGGCGAGTACACCGGCCTCACCTCGCGCGCGATGACCGCGCCCGACGGCCTGATCCGCATCCCGCTGAACGAGGAAGCGTCCAAGGGAACGGGCCAGATCGAGGAGTTCCTGATGCAGTTCAACGGCGAGGGCATCCAGCACGTGGCGCTGCTCACCGACGACCTCCTCGCCAGCGTCGACGCGCTGCAGCTTGCCGGCATCCCGTTGATGACGGCGCCCAATTCGGTCTACTACGAGATGCTCGAGCAGCGCCTGCCCGGCCATGGCGAGCCGATCGACGCGCTCCAGACGCGCGGCATCCTGCTCGACGGCTCCACCGCCGGCGGCGACAAGCGGCTGCTTCTGCAGATCTTCTCGCAGCCGATGCTGGGGCCCGTGTTCTTCGAGTTCATCCAGCGCAAGAAGGATGAAGGCTTCGGCGAAGGCAACTTCAAGGCCTTGTTCGAGTCGCTCGAGCGCGACCAGATCCGGCGCGGCGCGATCGCGGTCGACGCCGCGGGTTGAGGCCGCGGGCCCGGGGCGACGAGCGGCCGGCCTGCCGGTCGATCCCCCCCCGGCTAGCGGCTCAGCTTCGCGCGCAGCACCTGGCCGGCGACGCCGAAGAGCCGCCCCAGCCGGCTGCCGCGGCGCAGGCGCGGCGCCGGCGCGCGGCGCCGGTGCTTCTCGATCAACAGCACCTGCATCGCGCGCAGCTCGGCCATGGCCCATGCTTCGAAATCGGCGATGGTGTCGTAGGACAGGCGCGGGAATTCCACCAGGGTCGTGTCGGAAACCGTCCGCCCGGCCGAGCTGACCAGGGTTCGATAGGCCAGCGTGTAGCTCTCGCCCTCGGCCACCTCGGGCTCGCCGAGCAGGCGGAACAAGGCGGTCTTGCACGACCCGGCGAGCCAGTTCCGCACCTCGTCGTCGACGCCGAACCATTGCATCTCGTCGCTCCAGAAGGCGGCTCCGTCGGAGCGCGTGATGACGGTCTGGACCTTGATGTCGTACATCTCGAAGCTCTCCTGGACGCCGGGCGCGCGCTGGCGCCAGACCGTGACGCCGGACTGCCGCGCCTTGTGGTGCGACCCACGTCGTCGCTGCGGGCGCGAGTAGGCCACGCGAAGAGGGTCGGGGTCTCGACCTGGGTGGGCCTCAGGTAACAAGATGAACGAGCGAAGGGCGGCGGGCCGAGCCCGGGGCGCGGCGCCCCGAGCCGAGGATCCGGGCCGCGCGCGGCGGCTTTGCGCGCGGGCAGCGGCTCGGCACGGGCCGACAGCGCGTTACCGCTGTTGCGTCTCGGCCCGGCGCCGCCCCGGCCGATCGAACCTCGGGCGCCGGTTCGGATCCCAGGGGATGGAGCCGCCGCTGCGTCGGGCGGCTCTCCACCCCGTAGAAAGGAGCCTTCACATGGAACGCCAACTTCATCTGCTCGAAACCTTCTTCGCGGTCGACGAGCACGGCCGGCCGCACAAGGTCTGCGGCTACGAGCATCTGGCGCTGAGCCCGGCTTCGCCGGCCTGGCCGCCGCAGTGGGAGCCCACCGGCATCGTCGAATACAAGCTCGAGCACGGCGAGGCGCTGGTGGCGCAAGGCCAGGGGCGCTGGCGCGCAGCCACCAGCGGGATGCAGCTGAGCCGCGCCTGAGGGCGCGCCGCGGCCGCCGGGGCGGTGCCGCGCGCTTCGCAGCGTGGCCCGGGCCGCGCTGCGGCGGTACGACACGGCGGCACTACCTCCCTGCACTATCTGGCCGCGCTATCCGGCCGCGGCCTCGTCGATCCCGAAGATCGCCGTTCGCGCGGCCTCGCCCTGGCGCGCCCAGGCCCGGTACATGCCGGCCGAGTTGTAGGGCATCGCGATCCGCCCTTCGCGGTCGATCGCGACCAGCCCGCCGACGCCGCCCAGCGGCTGCAGCGATTGCTCGATCGCCTCGCGCGCCGCGCGCTCGAGCGGCGCCGCGCCGTAGAGCATGCGGGCGTGGACGTCGTGGGCGAGGCAGGCGCGGATGAAATGCTCGCCGGTGCCGGTGGCCGAGAGGGCGCAGCTGCGGTCGTCGGCGAACACGCCGGCGCCGACGATGGGCGAATCGCCGACGCGTCCCGCCGCCTTGTTCGTCATGCCGCCAGTCGAGGTGGCGGCCGCGAGGTGGCCCTGGCGGTCGCGCGCCACCGCCCCGACCGTGCCCAGGCGCGAGCCGCCTTCGGCGAGCATGCGGCCGTCGTGGTCGAGCAGCGGCGCGGCCCCGGGCTGTCCCGCACGGGCCACTTCCCATTGCGCGCGCCGGTGCGCGGTGGCGAAGAAGGCGTTGTCGACGAGCTCGAGGCCGCGCTCGCGCGCGAGCCGCTCGGCGCCTTCGCCCACCAGCAGCACGCAGCGCCCGCCGCGCAGCACTTCGCGCGCGGCCAGCACCGGGTTGCGGATGCGGCGCACCGCGGCGACCGCGCCCGCGGCGCGGCTCGCGCCGTCCATCACGCCGGCATCGAGCTCGTGCGCGCCGTCGGCGTTGAGCACCGCGCCTTGGCCGGCGTTGAACAGCGGCTCGTTCTCGAGCGCGACGACGGTCGCGACCACGGCGTCGAGCGCGGCGGCCCCGTCTTCGAGCAGGGCCCGGCCGGCGGCGAGCGCGCGCTGCAGGGCTTCGTGATAGGCGGCTTCGCCGCGCTGGCCGCGCGCGATCGTTCCGGCGCCGCCGTGCAGGGCAATCGAGTAGGGGGTCGTCATGGGCCCGGATCTTGCCGGAAAACCGCGCCGCAGCGCTCGCTTCGCGGCGCGCCGGGGCGGGATCCGGCGTGCGCGCCCGGTGCCGTCAAGCGGCCGGCCAGTCCTCGTTCAGATGATCCAGCAGTTCGCGCAGCAGCTCGACGCCGGGCCGGGGCGTCGTCGCGTCGGGATGCGAGCGGGCCCAGGCCGGGGCCACGATCAGCGCGACGGCGCTCTCCTCGAGGTGCTCGGTCGCCGGCGTCTGCCAGCGCGCCACGGCGTTGAAGAAGCGCAGCGGCGGCCGCACGACGCGCACCCCGGGGTGGCCCGGCAGCGCGCAATGCGCGGGGTCGGAGACGACGTGGTACTCGCGGCAGGTGAGGGGGCGCTCTTCGTAGATCGAGCACGAGCCCTGTTCGAGGAAGGGGCAGGGCAGCGAGAGGCGGAAGTAGGCGCCCGTCAGGCGGTGATAGCGCTCGCCGGTCCAGTCCTGCGGACGCTCCAGTTCGTCCAGCAACCCGGCCTCGGCCAGGCGTTCGCGCGCCCGCTCGAAGCGCGCGAGCACTTCGCTGCGCCGGGGTTCGGCCAGTCCGTCCACGACCTCGCCGATGCGCCGGGCCTCGATCTCGGACACGGCGACGAGATGGCTGCAGCAGGCGCCGCAACCGGCGCGGCAGGAGACGGGCTCGCCCGCCGCTGCGGCAGCGTCGCAGGTCTGGCGGACCACGGCATCGGCCAGCGAGCGCGCCAGCGGCAGCAACTCGCCGACGCGCGTGGCGCCCGTCGGGACCTTGGCGCTGGCCTCGAGCTCCAGTCCCTTGGCGCGGATCGTGAATTGGATCGTGGCCATGCGGGCTCCGCCTTCTTGCACAAGATTCTCCGGCGCGGCGGCGGCGAGCTGCGTCAACGGCGGGCCGCCGCCTGCGCACCCTCTCGCGCCGCGTCGGTCATCGACGGCGAGAAGCGGGCCACGACCTCGTGCGTCTCGCCCGGGTAGCTCAGGCGCACGAAGGTCACCGGCTTGCCCCGCACCCAGGTGCGGCGTTCGATGACGAGACAGGCGGTGCCCGCCGGCACCTCGAGCGTGGCCGCGGCCTGCGCGTCGGCGATGGCCGCGCGGATGCGGTGTTCGGCCGAGGTCCAGGGCACGTGGCTCACGAGCCAGGTGCCGGGCGGCTCGGTCGCGAAATCCTGCCCGGCCGCCGCCGGCACGGCCGCGAGGTTGATCAGGCGCCGCTCGAGGCAGAAGGGCCTCGGGCCGGCGTAGTGCAGGGTCGTGACATGCAGCACCGGCCCCGCTTCGCCCAACTGCAGCGCCGAGGCGTCGGCGCGCAGATTGAGGCGGCGCTTGCGCTCGATGATCTCGAAGCGATAAGGCAGGCCCAGCGCGCCCACCTCGGCGCGGACATCGCTGATCTCCATCACCGCCGAACGCGATTGCGCCCGCATCACGAAGCTGCCCGCCTTGCGCCGGCGCTCGACCATGCCGGCGCGGGCGAGCTGGGTCAGCACCTTGTTGACCGTCATGCGCGAACAGCCGTAGCTGGCGCACATCTCGTGCTCCGACGGGATCCGATGCCCGAGCGGCCAGCGCCCCGAGACGATGTTCTGCTCGATGTCGGCGAGGATGCGCTGGTGCAACGAGGCCGGGGCCGGGCTGGCGTCGAGGGCGGCGGGTTTCATGCGGGCTTGGTAAGTGGGTCAGACCAGCATCGCCGCGCCGCGGTCGAGATAGGTGTCGAGGAACTGCTCGACCCGCGGGTGGCGCGGCTTGCCGAACACCTCCTGCGGCGTGCCGTTGAGGATGAGCTTGCCGTGGTCGAGAAAGGTCACGCGATGCCCCACCGAGGCCGCAAAGCCGATCTCGTGCGAGACCACGACCATGGTCATGCCGTCGGCCGCGAGCGCGCGCATCACGTTGAGCACCTCGCCGGTCAGCTCGGGGTCGAGCGAGGACGTGGGTTCGTCGAAGAGCATGATCTTCGGGTCGCAGGCCAGCGCGCGCGCGATCGCGACGCGCTGCTGCTGGCCGCCCGACAGCTGCGACGGGTAGTGCCCCGCGCGCTCTTCGAGCCCGACTTTTTGGAGCTGGGCCATCGCCTTGTCCTCGGCCTGGGCCCGGGGCATGCGGCGCACGGTCTTCAGGGCTTCGCTGACGTTGCCCAGCGCCGTCATGTGAGGCCAGAGATTGAACTGCTGGAAGCACATGCCGATCTGCGCGCGCACTTCGCGGATGCGCGCCGCCGGCAGGCGCAGGCGCGCGCCGTCTGGGCCGGCCTCGAAGCCCAGCGGCTGGCCTTCGACCAGGATGGTTCCCGAAGTGGCTTCTTCGAGAAAGGCGATGCAGCGCAGCAAGGTGCTCTTGCCCGAGCCCGAGGGGCCGATCAGGCAGGTGACCTGGCCGCGCTCGATCTCGAGGTCGATGCCCTTGAGCACTTCAGTGGCGCCGAAGCTCTTGTGCAGGTTCCTGACGGAGATCGCTGTGGGGTTCATGGCCATGTCGTTGGCGGTTGGGGTCTGCGCGCCTGGACCGCCTAGGTGGTGGCGAAGCGGTAGCGGGACAGGCGCGACTCCGCCAAGCGCCCGAGCCGCCCGGACAGCTCGACCAGCGCCCAGTAGAAGCAGGCGAGCACGAACATCGCCTCGACGAAGGCGTATTGCTGCGAGCCGATGGCCTGCATCTCGAAGGTGAGCTCCGGCACGGTGATGATCGACAGCACCGCCGTCTCCTTGAGCAGCACGATGGCCATGTTCACGCCCGGCGGCAGCACCAGCATCGTCATCTCGGGGATGAAGATGCGCACCACGATCTGCAGCGGGCTCAGGCCCAGGCATTCGGCGGCCTGGACGTGGCCGGGCGGCACGGCCTCGAAACCGGCGCGGAAGATCTCGCTGAAATAGGCCGCGCCGTAGACCGTCAGGCCGAGCAGGCCCGCCGGCACCGGCTCGAGCGACAGGCCGATGAAGGGCCCGCCGTAATAGAGCAGGAAGAGCTGGATCAGGAAGGGCGTGCCGCGGATCACCTCGACGCACAGGCGCAACACGAAGCCGAGCGCGCGCGGACCGTAGCGCGCGCCCAGGGCGACCCCGAATCCGAGCACCACGGCACCCAGGGCGCCGCAAAGCCAGATCAGGAAGGTCATGCCGGCGGAGCGGAAGAGATCGGGCAGCTGCGCCAGGATCGGCGACCAGTCGAAGCTCACCGCACGCCCCATCGAAACGAGCGTTCGAGCGCCCTGCCGCCGAGGGCGATGAGCCAGTTGACCACCAGGTAGAGCAGGCCGGCGGCGGCGAACAGCGGCAGCGGCTTGAAGGTGCTGGCCGCCAGGTCCTGGGCCATGCGCGTGAGTTCGACCACGCCCACGACCGACACCAGCGACGAGGCCTTGAGGATCAGGATCGCCTCGTTGACGAGCGCGGGCAGGGTCAGGCGCAGCGCGATCGGAACCCGGATGCGCCAGAACTGCTGCGCCGCGTTCAGGCCCACCATGTCGGCGGCTTCGAGCAGGCCGCGCGGCACGCTGGCGAAGCCGCCGCGCAGGTTCTCGGCCTGGTATGCCGCGGTGCACAGCGAGAGGCCGACGACGGCCGCGACCATGCTCGGCACGTTGAGCCCCAGCGCCGGCAGCAGGTTGTAGATCAGCAGCAACTGCACCAGCAGCGGCGCGCCGCGGAAGAAGCTGACGAAGGTGCGGCCGGCCCAGGCCAGGCCGCGGTGGCCGGACATCATCGCCCCCGAGACCACGGTGCCGATGAGCAGGCCCGCGACGATCGACACCGCGCTCAGCACCACCGTCCAGCCGCAGGCCTGGACCAGGAGTTCGAACAGTTTCCAGCTCAAGCGCGGGGTCCGGTGGTCGCGGGGTCCGGCGCGGCGGCGTCCGTCACCGGCCGCTTCTTCAGACGGCGGGTGCGGTCACGCTGTCGGGGGTGTCGAACGAATCGCCGAACCACTTCTTCTGCATCTTGGCCAGGCGCCCGTCGGCCTTGATCTTCAGGATCGCGGCCTGCACCGCGTCCATCAGCTTGGCCGAGTCGGCGTCCTTGCGCCCGAGGTAGCCGAAGTACGACTTGAGGCCGAACGGCGGCTTGACGACCTCGAACGTGTCCGGGCGCTGCTGGGCCACGTAGGTGATGTTCGGCAGCGAATTGGCGACGGCGACGATGCGGCCGGCCGCGAGGTCGGCGTAGGCTTCGTTGTTGCCGGGGTACTCGCGCAGCTCGGTCTTGCCCGGCAGGCCGGCGATGAAGGCCCGCAGCTGGTCGGCCTGTGCCGAGGCCTTGCCCGCGCCGACCACCTTGCCGGCAATGTCCTCGGGCTTCATCACCGAATGGTCGCCGTGGCGCTTGAGCAGCGCCACGGTCGCTTCGGCGATGGGCGGCGAGAAGCGGTAGCGCTCCATGCGCGCCTTGGTGATCGTCGCCGGCCCGGCCACCATGTCGAACTTGCGCGCTTCCAGGCCGGGGAGCACGCCGTCCCAGGGCAGCAGCACCCATTCCAGCTTGACGCCGAGCTCCTTGGCCACTTCGTCGAACAAGTCGACGTTCAGGCCGACGTGCTTGCCCGCGTCGATGAAGTCGAAAGGCGCGAACGCGGTCTCGGTGCCGACCTTGAGGACGCCCGCCTGCTTGACGCGCGCCAGCGCGTCCTGCGCCAGCGCGCCGGTGTTGAGGCCGAGCGCCAGCGCCGAAGCCAGCAGCGCATTGAGGAAGGTTCGTTTGCTCATCGTCTCGCTCCGGATAAAAGGGGGGGGTCATCGAACCGCGGCTGCCTTGCGTCCGAGCCGCGGCGGCTCGAGGGTCGGACACGCGTGCGATTGCTTTTGCCTATACATATTCAACCATCGGGACTCGCGCTCGTCAATCGGGTTCGCGCTAGTTTTCATCGCCTCGGCGTTTCGATCGGTCGGTCGTGCTGCGGTCAGCTCACCCGAGCTTGTTCAGGGCGGCGCCCGACTCCCGCGCGCCGGCGCCGCCGGTTTTGGCGGGCTCGTGGCGGCAGCCCCTCGGGCCGGGGTCGGCAGTGCCGCGGTCGCAAGCTCGGCCTGGCGCCGCGCCAGGGCAATGACCCAGGCGCGGAATTCTGCCCCGAACGGCTTTTGAAGGGCCGCCCGGTCCCAGGCCAGGAAATAGGGCTCGGCCAGGGCGAGCCGCCGATCGAAGGGAACCACCAGGCGCCCCGAGGCCAGGTCGTCGGCGATCAGGGAAACCTGGGCCATGACGACGCCGCGCCCGTTGACGGCGGCATCGATCGCGGCGCTCGAGAGCGAAAAACTCAATTCACTGGCGGGCCAGCTGCGCTGCGCGCCGATGCTCGCGGCCCACTCCATCCAACTCGGCGGGGCGCCGTGGCCGGGCTCCCATTCGATGCCGATCAACGGCAGCTCGAGCAGGTCGGCCGGTTTGCGCAGGCGATGTGCCTCGAGCAGTTCCGGGGCGCAGGCCGGGACCACCCGGTCGGTGAACAACTCGGCCTGGTGCGCGAAGCCGCTGGCCGCGCGTCCGTAGGTGATGCGGAAATCGACCGCCTCGTCGCCCGGGCGCGGTTCGGCCTCGGCGCCGAGGAGACGCAGCTTCGCGCCCGGGTGGCTCGTCTTCCAGTCGAACAGCCGCGGGCCTATCCAGCGGCTCGCCACCGACGAGAGGCAGCTCAGCACCAGGGCGCCCTGGGTCCGGGCACGCCACAGCTTCTCCTGGGCGCTTCGCAGTTGCGCGAAGGCCGGGCCGAGTTCCGCATGGTAGAGCTGGCCCCAGGAGGTCAGCGCCATGCCGTTGCCGCTGCGCTCGAGCAGGCGCACGGCCAGCGCCGCCTCGAGCTTGCGCAGCTGCTGGCTGACGGCGCCGGGCGAGACGCCGAGCTGGAGTGCCGCCTCGGTCACGCTGCCGCATTGCGCGACCGCCTCGAAGGCCTGCAGCGCACGCAGCGAAGGCAATTCGAGCGACGCTGCGCGGTGGATCATCATGGGCCGATGAGTTTAGCTTTTCTAAAGAAGAACGCATGGCCGCTGGCTTGCCGCGGGCGCGGCCTTGCCTTACCTTAGAAGGCCAGCGCCGCCGCTGACCGAGGAGAAACCCACCATGTTCTTGAGAAACGCCTGGTACGTCGCCGCCTGGAACCACGAACTGGGCCGCGAGCCCAGGGCCGCCCGCATCCTGGGCGACGACATCGTGCTCTACCGCAAGGCCGACGGCACGCCGGCGGCGCTGGAAGACGCCTGCCCGCACCGCAAGCTGCCGCTGTCGATGGGCCGCATCCAGGGCGACCACATCGAATGCGGCTACCACGGCATGACCTTCGACTGCAGCGGCCGCTGCGTCAAGGTGCCCGGTGCCGGGCACATTCCCAGCGCCGCGGTCGTGCGTTCCTATCCGATCGTCGAGCGCTACGGCCTGCTCTGGATCTGGATGGGCCCGGCCGAGCACGCCGACCCGGCGACGATCTTCGCGGTCGAGCATTGGGGCGACGCGGCCTGGGGCATCAACCAGGGCGATGCGATGACGATCGAGTGCAACTACCTCTACATCACCGACAACCTGCTCGACCCGTCGCATGTCTCTTGGGTGCACCAGACCTCGTTCGGCAATGCCGCCTGCGAAGACACGCCGCTGGAGACCACCCTGGCCGACAACGGCGTGACGGTCTGGCGCTGGATGAACGACGTGGAGCCCGCGCCCTTCTACGCGCCCTTCCTGAAGTTCAAGGGCCATTGCGACCGCAAGCAGCAGTACGAGGTGCGCTATCCCAGCCACGCGCTCATCAAGGCGATCTTCACCCCCGCCGGCAGCGGCGGCGAAGGCCGGCCGCCGCATCCCGACGTGTTCGTCATGGACAGCTACAACTTCATGACGCCGATCGACGAGAACAACACGCGCTACTACTGGTTCCAGATGCGCAACTTCGCCCCCGGCGATGCCGAGGTCTCGCGCCAGTTTGCGGAATCGGTGCGCTTCGCCTTCAGCGAGGACCGGGTGATCCTGCAGGCCGTGCACAAGGGCATCGCGAACGAGCGCACGCCGCACATCGACCTGAAGATCGACGTCGGGCAGCTGCGCTTTCGGCGGCGTCTGGCGCAGTTGATCGAGGCCGAACGCCAGCCGGCCGCGGCCGTTCCGGCCTGAGATCGGCATGAGATCGGCATGAGCGAGGGCCAGGGAGGATTCAGGCCGCTGAAGGTGACGGCCAAGGTTCGCGAGAGCCGCAGCATCACCTCGTTTCACCTCGAACCCGCCGAACCCGGCGGCTGGCGTTCATTCGAGGCCGGCCAGTTCCTCGTCTTCCGGTTCCCGGCCGACAACGAGCGCGGCCACATCCTGCGCACCTACAGCGTGTCCTGCGCGCCGGGCCACCCGGGGCGCTACCGCATCACGGTCAAGCGCGAGCCGGCGGCCGGCCCGGGCCTGGCCGAAGGCGCTGCTTCGAGCCATCTGCACGACCGGGTCGAGGTCGGCAGCCTGCTGATGGCCGACGGCCCGCGCGGCGACTTCGTCCTCGACCGCACGATTTCGCGGACCGTCGTGCTGCTGAGCGGCGGCGTCGGCCTGACCCCGCTGGTGTCGATGCTGCACGCCCTGGCCGAACAAAGCGACCGCCGCGCGGTGTTCATCCACGCCTGCGACGACGGCGAGGTCCATGCCCTGGGCGACGAAGTGCGCGCCCTGGCCGCCCTGCGGCCCGGCATCGAGGCCCATTTCATCTACCGCGCGCCGACGGCCGCGGACCGCGCCGCGGCAAGGCACGAGGCCGAAGGCCTGCTCACGCGCGAACTGCTGCAGCGCT
>JAGWTS010000108.1 GCA_028868875.1 Burkholderiales bacterium
GAACGCTTGTTGCGCGCGATCGAAGACCACCAATAGCCGCTTTCGGCGTCCGGCGCAAAGGCGCCCAGCGTGCGCATCGGGTCGCCGCTGCCCGGCAATTCGAGCTTGAGCACGTCGGCGCCGAAGTCGGCGAGCAAGGTGGCCGCGAAAGGCGCCGAGATGAAGGTGCCGATCTCGACGACGCGAACGCCCTGCAGGGCCTGCGGCGCGGCGGCGGAAGGCGGGGCGGTCGGCATGGAGGTGGTCCGGGGGAAGAGGGTGGGGCCGCGAGCCTTTTAAATGTATAACCAGTTATACAAATCAAGGCTCGGGATTACCCTCGATTCCGTACCCGCTGGCTGGAACATCGGCTGCTTGGTTCGACTTGAGTACTTGAAAGAAGAAGTTTATACTATGCGGTATCTCCTGGAGAGCAAGCGGATCTCGCGTGCCGCCCAGGCGCTTCATCCACCCGCCGATCTGCCGGAGAGACGATCCCGATGAGCCTCCCCAACGACACCGCCCTCGTCACCGGATCCGGCAACGGCATCGGCCGTGCGATCGCCTTGCGCCTCGCGCGCGAGGGTTACGACATCGGCGTCGTCGACCTCGACGCCGCGGGTGCCGAGGCCACGGCCGAGCAGGTGCGTGCGCTCGGCCGCCGCGCCTGCGTGGCCAGGGCCGACGTCGGCCGCCGCGACAGCGCGCGCGCCGCCGTGGCGCAGGTGGCCGAGGCGCTGGGCCCCGTGGGCGTGCTCGTCAACAACGCCGGCATCCTGCGCACCGCGCCCTTCCTCGAGGTCAGCGATGAGCAATGGCGTTCGCTGATGTCGGTGAACCTCGACGGCGTCTTCCACTTCTGCCAGGCCGTGCTGCCGGGCATGTTGGCGCGAGGCGCCGGCTGCATCGTCAACATGTCGTCGTGGACAGGCAAGAAGGGCGTGCCGAATCACGCGGGCTACAGCGCCAGCAAGGCGGCCGTGATCGCGCTCACGCAAAGCGTGGCGGGTGAACTGGCCGGGCGCGGCATCCGGGTCAACGCGGTCTGCCCCGGCATCATCGTCGACACCGCCATGCGCGACGAGGCCGAGGCGCTCAACGCCCGCCAGGGCCTGCCCGGCGTGCAGGCGCGGGTCGGCAACACCGTTCCTTTGCGCCGCGCCGGGTTGCCCGACGACGTGGCCGGCGTGGTCGCCTTCCTGGTGTCGGCCGACGCCGCCTACATGACGGGACAAGCCCTGAACATCACCGGCGGCCTGTGGATGAATTGACCCGCGCGCCCCGGGCCGCGCCCGCTCCGCGCCGCGCCGCGCCGCGCGGAGCTCGGGCAGTCCGGCTCATCTGCATCAACTCGAGAAAGCCCGATCGTGAGCAACGCCGTACCCGCCCCTGCCCATTCCCTCGATGCCGTCGTCATCGGTGCCGGCTTTGCCGGCCTGTACATGCTGCACCGTCTGCGCGGCCTCGGCCTGTCGGCCAGGGTTCTCGAGGCCGGGGACGGCGTCGGCGGCACCTGGTACTGGAACTGCTATCCGGGCGCGCGCTGCGATGTCGAGAGCATGCAGTACTCGTATTCGTTCGACGAGGACCTGCAACAGGAATGGACCTGGAGCGAGCGCTACCCGAGCCAGCCGGAGATCCTGCGCTACATCAACCACGTGGCCGACCGCTTCGACCTGCGGCGTGATATCCAATTGCAGACCCGGGTGCAAAGCGCGGTCTACGACGAAGCGCGGCGCTTGTGGACCGTGAGCACCGAGCAGGGCGAGCGCCTCGAGGCGCGCTTCGTGATTTCGGCGGTGGGCTGCCTTTCGGCGGCGCGGGTGCCGCAGATGCCGGGCCTCGAGACTTTCTCCGGCCGCTGGTACCACACCGGAAACTGGCCGCACGAGGCGGTCGACTTCAGCGGCCTGCGCGTGGGCGTGATCGGCACGGGGTCGTCGGGCATCCAGACGATTCCTGCGATCGCGCGCCAGGCGGCCCAGCTCACGGTCTTCCAGCGCAGCCCGAACTTCAGCATTCCGGCCTGGAACGGCCCGCTCAGCGCCGAGGCCCAGCAAGCCTGGAAGGCCGAATATCGCCAGCACCGCGAAAAGGCGCGCACGACGCGCTCGGGCATCCTCTACGAATACAGCACGCGCTCGGCCCTCTCGGTGAGCGAGGACGAGCGCCAGGCCGAATACGAGCGCCGGTGGGCCCGCGGCGGGGCCAATTTCACCCACGCCTTCAATGACCTGTTCTTCGACGCCCGGGCCAACGAGACGGCGGCGGAATTCGTGCGCAACAAGATCCGCGGCATCGTGCGCGACCCGGCAGTCGCGGCTTTGCTCACGCCCACCGACCACCCGATCGGAACCAAGCGCATCTGCGTCGACACCGACTACTACGCCACCTACAACCTGCCCCACGTCAAGCTCGTCAGTCTGAGGCAGGACCCGATCCGGGAGATCGTGCCCCAGGGTATCCGCACCGAATGCGCGACCCACGAACTCGACGCCATCGTCTTCGCGACCGGCTACGACGCGGTCACCGGGGCGCTCGAGCGCATCGACATCCGCGGCGAAGGGGGTCGCTCGCTGGCCCGCGAATGGGCCCGGGGCCCGCGCACCTACCTCGGGCTGATGGGAGCGGGATTCCCGAACCTGTTCACCATCACCGGGCCGATCAGCCCCTCGGTGTTCACGAACGTCGTCGTCTCGATCGAGCAGCACGTGGACTGGATCGCCGATTGCCTGAAACACATGCAGGACAAGGGCTGGCGCCATATCGCGACCGACGAAGCCGCGGTCGAGGGCTGGATGGCGCATGCCCAGGACATCGCCTCGAAGACCTTGTTCGGCCAGGCCAACTCCTGGTACCTGGGCGCCAACGTGCCGGGCAAGCCGCGCGTGCTGCTGCCTTACATCGGCGGCCTGGGCAACTACACCGCGATCTGCGACGAAGTGGCGGCGGACGGCTATCGGGGCTTCCAGTTCGCCTGAGGACACTGCGCAGTCCGGCTCGCGCGGGCGAGCCGGCCTCCGGGGCCGCGGGCCGCCTTCAGGCCGGCGCCGCTTCGGTTCCCAGATAAGCCGCGATCACGGCCGGATCGGAGCGCACACTTTGCGGCGTTCCTTCGGCGATGCGGCTGCCGAAATCGAGCACGACGATCTTGTCCGAGATCTCCATGATCACCGGAATGTCGTGTTCGACGATCAGGAAGCTCATCCCGAACTGACTGCGCGCGCGCTGGATCAACTGCGTCATCGCGCTTTTCTCGGCCGCGCTCATGCCGGCCATGGGTTCGTCGAGCAGCACCAGCCGCGCCTTCTGCATCAAGGCGCGTGCGAACTCCACCTGCTTCTGGCGCCCGTAGGACATCTCGCCCGGCAGCAGGGCGGCGGTCTCGGGCATGCCGAGGAAGTCCAGCACCTCGTGCGCCGCGGCGACCGCAGCCTGCTGCTCGCGGCGCGCCTGCGGCGTGCGCAAGGCGCCCTGCAGGAGGCCCGAGCGGCCCTGGCGATAGCTGCCGACGAGCAGGTTGTCCAGCACCGTGAGGCCGCCGAACAGGGCCAGGTTCTGGAAGGTGCGCGCGATGCCATGGCGTGAGATGCGGTGCGCGGCTTCGCCCGTGATGTCGGTGCCGTCGAAGGCGACACGGCCGCTGGTCGGGCGGTACATGCCGGTGACGCAGTTGAACAGCGTCGTCTTGCCGGCTCCGTTGGGGCCGATCAACGAGGTGATCGAGCCCGCGGTCATCGTGAACGAGACGGTGTTCAGTGCGGTGATGCCCTGGAAGCGCATCAACAGCGAAGAGACTTCGAGCAGGGGCGTGTCCATCGATCTCCTCAAGCGGCCTCGCGCCTTGCGCCGAGGTAGGACTCGTGCATGAGTTCGCTCGCGGCCACGTCCGCCGCGGCGCCCGCGAGAACGATGTGGCCGCGGTCGAGCACGAAAGCCTGGGAGGCGAATTCGAGCGCGAGCTTGGCGTTCTGCTCGACGATGAGCATCGAGGTGCCGAGGGTCTCGCCGACGAGCTTCAACTGGCGGTAGATCGCGAGCACGATGAGCGGCGCCAGGCCGAGCGACAACTCGTCGATGAGGATCAGCCGGGGCCCCGAGACCAGGGCGCGGCCGAGGGCCAGCATCTGCTGTTCGCCGCCCGACATCCAGCCCGCGGCCTGGCGCCGGCGTTCCAGCAGGCGCGGAAACAGAGCGTAGACCGCGTCCATGCGCGCACGCACCTGCGCGCGCGGCAGGATGGAGGCGCCGACGTTCAAGTTCTCTTCGACCGTCAACTGCTTGAAGATCAGCCGGCCCTCGGGAACCAGGGTGAGTCCGCGCCGCACCAGCTGGTGCGACGGCAGGCCGAGGATGTCGCGCCCGTCGAAGAGGACCCGGCCCTTGGCGACGTGGCCGTGGTGCAGGTCCAGCAGACCGGTGGCGGCGCGGATCAGCGTCGTCTTGCCGGCGCCGTTGGCGCCCAGCAGGGCGACGATGCTGCCTTGCGGAACCACGAGGCTGGCGTCGTCCAGCGCCAGGCCCTTGCGGGCGTAGCCGGCCGAGAGGCCCTGGATCTCGAGCAGGGCGCTCATGGGCGGGTGAAGCGGCTGCGCAGGCGCCGCCCGATGCCGGCAAGCCCTTCGGGCGCGAAGATCAGCAGCACGATCACGAGCAGGCCGAAGATCAGCTGCACGAGCTGCGCCTTGTCGTCGACGAGCAAGGTGCGCAGCAGGCCACTCGAGCCTGCCGCCTTCGAGGCGAAGCCGGTAATGATGGACGGCAGCAGCAGCCACACGGCCGCGCCCACGAGCGAGCCGGCGAGCGAGCCCATGCCGCCGATGATGATCATCGCGATGAACTGGATTGCGAACTGGATGCCGAACGCCTCGGAGGTGACGTTGCTCAGGTAATAGGCGTAGACGGCACCGGCGACGCTCGCAATGGCCGAGGTGAAGGCAAAGGCCTTCAGGCGCAGGATGCGCACGTCGATGCCGGCCGCGGTGGCGGCCAGTTCGTGATCGCGCATCGCCCTCATCGCCCGGCCTTCGCGGGTGCGCATCGTGTTGCGCAGGCCGATATAGATCAGGGCCACCAGCGGCAGCAGGAAGAAGTACCAGCGCATCGGCGTCGACAGGGCCCAGCCGGCAAGGGTGGCCGGCGCATAAGGCACGCCGACGACGTCGAAGAACCTGAACTGGTATTCCTGGAACAGGTAGACGACGATGTAGTGCACGGCGAAGGTCGAGAGCACGAAGTACAGCCCGCGCACGCGCAGCGAAGGCAGCCCGGCAAGTACGCCTGCCGCAGCCCCGGCCAGGGCCGCGGCGCCCAGGACGAGCGGGAAGGGCCAGCCCCACTGGGTGCCGGTGACGGCGGCCGTCATCGCGCCCACGGCGTAGAACGCGGCGTGGCCGATCGAGATCAGGCCGGCGCAGCCGGTCAGGTAGTTCAGCGACAGCGCGCCCAGCATCGCGATCAGCATCAGGTTCACCTGGGTGAGCCCGAGGTTGAGCAAGGCCATGTTCGACAAGCGCATGCCGAAGAGGCTGCGCTCGGTAAGCAGCACCGGCAGCCAGCAGAGCAGGGCGACTGCGGCGAGCAGGGCGAGCCAGCGCCAGGCCTTGGCGCGAACCGGTACAAGCACCGGCGCTGGCGCGCCGGCCAGAAGGGTGTGCGTGTTCATGGTGGCGCGATCAGACCCGACCCAGCTCGCGCTGACCGAACAAGCCCCAGGGGCGGACCATCAGGATCAGCAGCAGGATGCCGTAGATCACGATGTCGCTGGATTTGGGCGAGATGTAGAAGGAAGCCAGCTGCTCGATCAGACCGACGAGCAGCCCGCCGACTATCGCGCCCGGAATGCTCTGCATGCCGCCGATGACGACCGCGGGCAGTGCGAGCAGGCCCACTTTCTCGAGATCGGTGGACGCGATCTGCAACTGCGCCAGGAACAGGCCGCCGATGGCCGCGAGCACCGCCCCGATGGCCCAGGCCAGCCGGTTCATCTTGTTGACGTTGATGCCCGACGCGACGGCGGCTTCGTGGCCGTCGGCGGTGGCGCGCATCAGCAAGCCCGTGGACGTGAACTTGAAGAAGCCCCCGAAGCCGGCCATGCAAGCCCAGCTCACGAGCGCCACGGTGAGATGCAATTGCGAGATGCGCACGCCGCCGACGATGAAGATGCCGCTGGGCAGCGGCGTCGTCAGGTTGCGGCCTTCGGCGCCGAAGATCATCTCCACGACCGAGCGCAGCACGATGGACAGGGCGATCGTGAGCATGATCACCGAGAGCATCGGCCGCCCCGAGAGCGGCTGGATCAGCAGCACGTGGATGGCCACGCCGAGCAGCGCTGCGGCGGCGATGATGAACAGCACCGCGAGCGGGAAAGGCAGGCCGAGCAAGGTGATCGCGGTGACGGCGAAGAAGGCACCGCAGACCACCAGCATGCCCTGGGCGAAATTGAAGACCTCGGTGGCCTTGAAGACGATGGCGAAGCCCAGGGCAACGAGGCCGTACAGGCTGCCCAGGGCCAGGCCGCTGAAGAGCAGTTGCGCGAGCATGGTATTTCGTCTCCCCGGGACGACGGCCGACTCTAGTGGGCGGTGTACTTCGCGTAATCGGCGTATTCGCCGAAATGCTTGTACTTGTTGCTGCCGTAGTCGTAGCCGAACATCTTCAGCACCACCGGGCCGGTGTGGTTGTCCTTGGTGTAGACGATGGGCGCCGCAAGGCCTCGGCTGTCGACGGTGAATCCCTTGTTCATCGCCTCGACGAGCTTGGCGCGCGTCGGCTCGGCGCCGGCCCTGGCGAGCGACTCGGCTGCCATCTGCGCCACGACCCAGCCGCCGACATAGTTCACGTCGGCCTCGAGCGCGCCGTTGCCGACCTTGTTCGCATAGGCCGACAACTCCTTGTTGCCGGGGCTCTGGTCGGAGCCCCCCGGGGTGAAGCAGCTCACGAACTTGTAGTCTGCGCCCGCCTGCGGGCCCATCGCCTTGAAGACCTGGGGCCCGCCCAGGTAGGTGATGCCGAAGGTGGGAATCTTCAGGCCGTACTGCTGCATCGCCTTCATCGTCAGGATGGCGGTGTTGGGAACGCCATAGATGGTCACGATGTCGGGCTTGGCGGCGATGATCTCGAGCACCTGCGGCGTCACGTCGACCGCCGTGACCTTCATCGTCACCGCCTTGGCGGTGCCGCCGTACTGGGCTGCGACCTGGCTGACGTAGTTCTGGTAATCCTGGCCGCCCGCGCTTTCGATGGCCACGGTCATGACCTTGGGCGCCTTCAGCTTCAACTGGTCGACGTAATAGCCGATGCCGGTCTGGGCCATCTGCTTGTAGCCGCAAAAGCCGTTGTAGACCATCGGGGTGACCGGCACCGACAAGGCCTCGGTCGGGGTGTAGGTGCCGACGATGGGAATCTGGCCGCCCTTGATGGCGGCGGCCATCGCCACCTGCGAGCCCGAGGTGCCCATGCCCGAGATCGCGATCACAGGGGTCTGGGTGCTGAGCTTCTCGAAGTTGATCTTGTCGGTGGCGGTGTTGTAGCGGCTGTCTTCGGCCAGAACCTCGATGCGGCGGCCATTGACGCCGCCGGCCTCGTTGAGCCGGCGCATGTAGTCCTGAAAGCCGTGGACCCAGATGCCTTGCGAGGATGCCGTCGGGCCGCTCATGTCCATCATCACGCCCCAGTCGACATGGTCCTTGTAGACGCCGTCCCCGGGCAGTTCGAAGGCACAAGCGGCAAGTGCCGCACCGCTCAGGGCGAAGCCGGCTGCGAGGCGTCGGATATCGGTTTGGTTCATCGTGATTCCGTGAGTTGTGGGGGCCGAGGTCGATTGGCGGCGCCGCGGCGGGAGGCTCGGAGCGGGTGGTGCTTTCCGCTGGATCAAGAGAATATACCGACAAGTATAGATAGGTTCTTAAAAGTACAACAGAGGGTTGACCCCGAGAGGGAGCCGGCGCCGGGCCGCATTCAGCGCGCCGCTGCGGATCGCCCCAGCCGCTGCTCCAGGCGACGGCAGCAGGCGGGCCAGGCCTGCGGATTGACGAGGCGCGGCGGCCGCTCGCCGCGTGCCAGCGCGACGATCCGGGCTGCCGCCATCGTGGCCATCGCGACGCGAGCCTCGCGCGCCTCGCGCGTCACGCCGGCGGTGCCGCCGTCCAGCGGACAGTGCAGCGAGACCACGTCGGAGCAGCCGAGCAGATCGGCGAGCGGCGCCGGCTCGGCGCCGAGGCTGCGGATTTCTCCCGGCTCCACGAAGGGGTCGTTCGCCAGCACGGTCATGCCGAAGGCATGGCCCAGCGCCGCGACGCGGCGCCCGGCATGGCCGATGCCGACTTCATCGCGCGCCGGTCTCGCGAGCCCGGCCGCGCGTCAATGTCAATAGTCGCCCCGCGGCAGCAGGCTCATCAACATGCGCGTGAAGCCGCCGTCGACGACGAGCTGCTGGCCGTTGATGTAGGCGCTGCGATCGCTGGCGAGGAACAGCACGGCTTCTGCGATGTCCTGCGGGCGGCCGATGCGGCCGGCCGGAATCGCCTGGCTCATGCGCTCGGTCCGGCCCGGCATCTCGTAGCGCGCCTGGGTCAACGGGGTCAGGGTCATGCCGGGGCTGACGACGTTGCTGCGGATGCCCTGCGCGCCCCATTCGACGGCGAGCTGCTGCGACAACATCACGATGCCGGCCTTGGCCACGCTGTAGGCGCCGGCGCCGGCGGTCGCGTTCTCGGCCGAAATCGATGCGATGTGGACCAGCGCGCCTCGGCCCTTGGGGCGCATCTGGTGCGCGAAGGTCTGCGAACACAGGAAGCAGCCGCCCAGGTTGACGGCCAGCGCGGCGTTCCAGTCCGCGGCCGGCAAGGTCTCCAGCGCCCCGGGGCGGATGATGCCGGCGTTGTTGACGAGGATGTCGCAAGGGCCCAGGGTGTCCAGGCTGGCCTCCGCGGCGGCACTCACACTCGCGGCGTCGCTCACGTCACAGGCCAGGGCCAGCGCCCGGCCGCCGGCCTGCTCGATCGCGGCGGCGGTGTCCAGCGCGCCTTCGCGGTTGCGGTCGAGCACTGCGACCTGCGCCCCGGCCGCCGCGAATGCCAGCGCGATGGCGCGGCCGATGCCGCTGCCGCCGCCGGTCACCACGGCCGTCCGGTCGTCGAGGCCGAGGAACGAAGGCGAAGCAGCTCGCTGGATCATGCGATCTCGACTTTGCGGTGTTGCGCCGTGGAGAGGCGGAAGCCTTCGTAGCCGGCTGCGGCCACGGCCTCGCACTTGCGGCGATAAGGCACGACGCCGCCGGCATAGGGCATGAAGACTCGGGCCTTGCCCGGCACGTTGGCGCCCAGGTACCAGGAGGCGGCACGCGGGAACAGGGTCTGCTCGGCGATCTCGTTGACGTGGGCCACCCACTCCTCCTGGGCTTCGGGTTCGGCTTCGATCGTCGAGCGGCCGTGCGTGCCCATCCAGGCCAGGCAGTCGGCGATCCAGTCCACGTGCTGTTCGATCGCGAAGATCATGTTCGACAGCACCGAGGGGCTCCCCGGCCCGGTGAGCGTGAACAGGTTCGGGAATCCCGCCACCATCAGGCCCAGGTAGCTGCGCGGGCCATCGCGCCAGGCCTCGGACAGCTTCAATCCGGCGCGTCCGGTGATGTCCATGCGCAGCAGGGCGCCGGTCATCGCGTCGTAGCCGGTGGCAAGGACGACGGCGTCGAGTTCGTGGTGCTGGCCGCCGGCGCGCAGGCCCTCGGGGGTGAAGGTCTCGATCGGTGACTCGCGCAGGTCGACCAGGCGCACGTTGGACCGGTTGAAGGTGGCGTGGTAGTCGGTGTCGACGCAGATCCGCTTGGTGCCGATCGGGTGGTCGCGCGGGGTCAGGCGCTCGGCCAGCACCGGATCGCTCACCGCGAGCCGGATCTGCGTCCGCACGAATTCGGCCGCGGTTCGGTTGGCCTGTTCGTCCACCATCAGGTCGGTGAACGAATGCATGAAGTTCACGCCGCCTTTGCGCCAGCGCCGCTCGTACTCGCGCTGCCGTTCTTCGGCGTCGACCTCCAGCGCCTTGTGCGTGCTCTTGTCGTAGACCGTGCCCGAGGTGGTGTCGATGCGGGCGCGCTCGCGCAACTCGGCGTAGCGGTCCTTCCAGGAGCGCTCGTAGTCTTCGTCCATCGGCGCATTGCGCGCCGGCACGCTGAAGTTGGGGGTGCGCTGGAACACCGTCAGATGCGCGGCCTGGCCCGCGATCATCGGGATCGCCTGGATGCCCGAGGACCCCGTGCCGATGACGCCCACGCGCTGGCCGCTGAAGTCCACGCCCTCGTGCGGCCAGTCGCCGGTGTGCAGGGTTCGGCCGCGGAAGGTCTCCAGCCCGGTGAATTCCGGGCGCCGCGTCGCCGAGAGGCAGCCGGTGGCCATGACGCAAAAGTGCGCGCTCAGGGTTTCGTCCTGCCCGGTGCGCACGCGCCAGAGGCCGGCGTCTTCGTCGTAGGCCGCCGCGACCACGGCGGTGTTCAGGCGAATGTCGCGCCGCAGGTCGAAGCGCTCGGCCACGTGGCGGGCATAAGCCAGGATCTCGGGTTGGGCGGCGAAGCGCTCGCTCCACTTCCAGTCCTGCTGCAGCGCTTCGTCGAACGAGTACGAGTACTGCATGCTCTCGACGTCGCAGCGCGCGCCGGGGTAGCGGTTGTAGTACCAGACGCCACCGACGTCGCCGGCCTTGTCGATCACCAAGGCACGCAGGCCGAGCCGCCGTGCCCGGTGCAGCATGTACAGGCCGCCGAAGCCCGCACCGACGATGAGCAGATCGAATCCGGGTTCCGAGGTCATTTCGTGGCGACTCGCTTCAGGCGGCGACGGCGCGGCTTTCGCGCGCGATCGCCGCGTTCACGCGCGGCATCACCTGCTCGGCCATGAGCTGCATCGAACGCTTGGTGAGCTTTTCGTCGACCCAGTCCATGCCGGCGTAGACGAGTTCGCCGAAGTCTCCGGTGACCTCGCGCAAGGCCAGGATCTGGTCGACGACGCGGTCGACCGAGCCGTGCAGGCAGAGTCGGTCGAGCACGTAGTCGAGGGTGACGCTCGCGTCCGACTGCTCGGGGCTTTCCTTGAAAACCGCCTGGCCGCCGCGCTTGACGATCTTGGCCTTCAACTGCTCGTAATAGAAGCGGTAGGGGCTGTTCGGGCTCTCGATGGCGTATTCGCGCGCCGTCTTGTCGTCGTCGGCGACGAAGATCGTGCGCGCCACGCGCCAGTCGGCGGGGTCGGCCGTGCGGCCGACGTTGCGCTTGCCTTCGGCGTAGTTTGCCCAATGCGTGCGCGCCCACTTGGCGAGCAGGAAATTGGCCGAGATGGGGTGGAAATCGCGCTCGCCCATCGCGATCACGCCTTTCGAGAAAGGCGCGACCACGGTGCCGACGATTTCGGGCCGGGGCGTCTGGAAGGGCCGCGGCAGGATGCCGATGCCGATCGACGGGTCGTAGGTGTTGCGCGTGCTCACCTTGAAGCGGTTGCCGGGCAGGTCGATGTCGTAGGGCGGCTCGCGCTTCCAGAGCTCGAGGATGACGTCGATGGTCTCGCCGAAGAGCTTGTTGCGGTCGACGTCGAGCATGCCCAGGGACTCGAAGTCCGAGGGCAGGGCGCCCGGGCTGACGCCGAAGATGAAGCGACCTTCGGCGAGGTGGTCGAACATGGCGGCCTGCGCGGCGATCAGCGTCGGGTGCATTTGCGACAGGTTGCAGGTGCCGCTGGCGAGCTTGATGCTCTTGGTGGAGTGGATCAGCGTGGCCAGGAACATCATCGAATTGGTGATGTTCTCGGTCGTGTCGGTGAGGTGCTCGCCGATGAACACGTCGTGGTAGCCGAGCTGGTCGGCCAGGATCACGGTCTCGCGGTCCTCGCGCAGGGTCTGGGTGTGGTTTCGCCCGAGCGCGTGCATGGGCATCATGAACAATCCGAGTCGCATGGCGGGCTTTCGAAAGTACTTCAAGGTAGAGGAAGGTACCGGATGGAATGTTGCATCGCAAGAGGCGAAGCACGCACGGGTCGCTGCGCAAGCGCGAAAAGGAGTTGGGATTTACCCTGGGGGTGGAATGAATACCCGTGGGTAACAGCGCTGCGCGTCCTCAAGCCGCCTGCTTCAACCAGGCGCAGGCCGCGTCCATCTCCCGGCTGGCTTCGTCGATCAGCCCGACCCAGAACAAAAAGCCGTGGTTCATCACCGGGCTGCGCCGCAGGGTCGTCGTGACGCCGGATTCGGCCAGGCGCCGCGCATAAGCCTCGCCTTCGTCGCGCAGGGGGTCGTATTCGGCGGTGAGCACGTAGGCCGGCGGCAGCCCGGCGAGGCTGGCGGCGCGTTGCGGCGAGGCGTGGGGGTGTTCTCCGGCGCTGGCTGTCTCGAGATAGTGGTCCCAGAACCAGCGCATGGTCTCGCGCGTCAGGCCGAAGCCCACGGCGCGTTCGCGGTACGAATCGCGCTCGACGCTGTAGTGGTCCGTGACGGGATAGAGCAGCAACTGCGCCCGTGGGACCGGGCCCCCTTCATCGCGCAGACGCAGCGCCGTCACGGCGGCGAGGTTGCCGCCGGCACTGTCGCCGGCCAGCGCCAGACGGGCGGGGTCGGCGCCGAACTCCGCCGCGTGCTCAACCGCCCAGCGCGTCGCCGCCAGGCAGTCGTCGGGCGCGGCCGGAAACCTGTGCTCCGGCGCCAGGCGGTAGTCCACGCTGACGACGACGCTGCCGCTGCGGCGGCAAAGCTGCCGACAGAGGTCGTCGTGCGAATCGAGGCTGCAGACGACGAAGCCGCCCCCATGGAAGAACAGCGTCAGCGCATGGCCCGGCAATTCGTCGGGCCGGTAGATGCGAATCCGGATCGGGGCGGTCGGGCCGGGGACCAGCCGCTCCTCGATGTGCGCGACCTCGTCGGGCGCCACTCCCACCTTGTAGCGCGTGGCGTCGGTGGAGCGGATGGTGGCGATCGGCAGGCTCACCATCGGCGGCAGGGCGGCGGCCTTCTCGACCATTGCGGCCAGGGTCGGGTGCAAAGGCATCACGAGGCTCCTTCTTCGAGTAAAAATACTGACGGGTAGTGTACGCTACTTATAAGAAGAAGCGTGGTACCATGAGGAACACCGGCGAGTCGAACGCGACGCGCCGCCGCCTGTTTCGAAAGACACCGCCATGAGCCACGCCGTCGAAGCCTCCACCCGCCCCGTGCCCGTCTACGAGGCCCTGGCGGCGGACCTCCAGGCGCGCGGCATCGACACCGTGTTCGGCCTCATGAGCGACGACACCGCGCTCTTCGTCACCTGCCTGGACTCGCGCGGCGTGCGCTTCTACGGCGCGCGCCACGAGAACAACGCCATCTGCATGGCGGAGGGCTATGCGGCGGCCACCGGCCGCCTGGGCGTGGCCATTCTCGGCCGCGGACCGGCCACGGCCAACGCGATGCACGGCGCCGTCTATGCCCATCGCACGGGCTCGCCGGTGCTCCTGATCTACGGCTATACGTCGGTGAGCGCGCTGCCGCCCGGCGATGGCCTGGGGCCCGACACCAAGGCCTTCAACGCCCCCGGCGTGCTCGAAGCCGCGGGCTTGAAGACCTTTGTCGCGGGCGACGCGGCGGGGGCGCGCAACACGCTGTCAGCGGCCATCGGCTACACCGCCCAGGGCGGTTGCGCCGCGCTGCTCTTGCCGATGAACGTTCAGTTCAGCCTCGTCGACGCCGCCGGCCCGGTGGTCGCGGCCAAGCCGGCCGCCGCGCCCAAGCCGGCGCGGCCGGCGGCGGTCGGGGCCGCGGCCGCCTTGCTCGCGCAGTGCCGCAAGCCCTTGTTCGTGGTCGGCGCCGGCGCCTGGCGCGCGGGCGCGCGCGACGCCATCCTGCGCCTGGCCGACCACGTCGGTGCGGTGGTGGCCACCACGCTCAAGGCCAAGGACCTGTTCCGCGGCTACCCGTTCAACCTGGGGCTGATCGGATCGTTTTCGCATGCCGCCGGCCGACGCCTGATCGACGAGGCCGATTGCGTCGTCGCTTTCGGCGCCGGGCTGAACCAGCGCACCACCAGCTACGGCACGGCCTTGCCTGCGGGCGTGCCGCTGATCCAGGTGGATGCGCGGCGTGCCCACATCGGCCGCTGGTTCCCGGCGGACGTGGCGCTGGTGGCCGATGCCGCGCTCGCCGCCGACCAACTGCTGCAGGCGCTGCCGGCGCGCGCCGCCAGCGACAAGCCCTTGCATTCGGACGAGAACCGGCGCCGCCTCGCCGACCACGACCTCGCGAGCGAATTCCAGAGCGCGCACACGCCGCGCACGATGGACCCGCGTGCGCTCGGCCTCGAGCTCGACCGCCTGCTGCCGCCCGATCGCAATGCGGTCTATGACGCCGGCAACTTTCTTCAGGTGCTGCCCTATATCTCGCTGCAAGGGCCCGGCCATCTGAAGACCGCGCACGACTTCTCGTCGATCGGCATGGGCTTCGGCGCCGCGCTCGGGTTTGCCGTCGGCCGGCCCGAACGCCCGACCGTGCTGTTCCTGGGCGATGGCAGCTTCCTGATGACGATGGGCGAGCTCGAGACCGCGGTGCGCGAGGACATCCCGCTGGTCATCGTCTTGATGAACGACTGCGCCTACGGCGCCGAGCTTCATTACCTGCAGATGCGCGACATGCCGGTCGCGAAGTCGGTGTTCCTGGACATCGACTTCGCGCCCATTGCGGCCGG
>JAGWTS010000109.1 GCA_028868875.1 Burkholderiales bacterium
GCGCCTGATCGCGAGCGGCGAATTGAAGCGCCTGCTCGCCGGCTGAAGCCTTGCGCCGCGGCGTCGCGGCCCTGGCGGGCGCGGCCGCCCTGCTCGGGCTGCCGGCGGCGGCCGCGCCGCTCGCGGCCTGCCACCTCGAAGGCGTCGAGCGCGATGCGCGCTGCGGGACGGTGCGGCGGCCGCTCGATCCGGCGCATCCCGAAGCGGGCGCTATCGACGTCCACTTCGCGGTGCTGCCGGCGCTGGCGCGGCGGGCGCTTGCCGACCCGGTGTTCTTCTTCGCCGGCGGGCCGGGGCAGAGTGCGATCGACCTCGCGGGCCAGGTCGCCGCGCTGCTCGCGCGCTTTTCGAACCGGCGCGACATCGTCCTCGTCGACCAGCGCGGAACCGGGCGCAGCGCGCCGCTGGACTGCGGCGACGACGCGCCCGGCCGGCCGCTGGCCGAGAGCCTGGAGCCGGCGCGCCTCGTCGCTGCGATGCAGGCCTGCCGCGAGCGCCTGCGCCGCCTCGCCTGGGGCGACCTGCGCCAATTCACCACCTCGATCGCGGTCGGCGACTTCGACGCGGTGCGCGCCCGCCTGGGCGCCGAGCGCATCGACCTCGTCGGCATGTCCTACGGCACGCGGGTCGCGCTCGAATACCTGCGCCAGTTTCCCGGCCATGTCCGGCGCGTCGTCCTCGACGGCGTGGTGCCGCCTTCGCTGGTGTTGCCCGAATCGGGCTCGATCGACGCGGGGTCGGCATTCGACGCCTTGATCGCCGCCTGCGCCGAGGACGCCGGCTGCCGCGCGCGCAACCCCGATCTGCGCTCGCGCTGGCAGGCCTTGCTCGCGACGCTGCCGCGCCGGGTCGTGTTCCACCACCCGCTGACCGGCGTGGCCGAGCCGCTCGTGCTGACGCGCGAGATGCTGCTCGGCCTCGTGCGCGCGCCGCTGTACGTGCCGGCGCTGGCGTCGGCGCTGCCGGCGGCGATCGACACCGCCGCCGAGGGCCGCTTCGACGCCCTCGTCGGACTCGCGAGCGCGCTCGGCGGATCCGGCGGGCCGCGCCTGGCCCAGGGCGAACATTTCTCGGTCGTATGCGCGGAAGATGCGCCGCTGATGGCGGCGCAGGGAGCGGGCTTCGACCCCGGCTTGGCCGATGTCTACCGCCGCATCTGCGCCGGCTGGCCGCGCGCCGGTCTGCCGGCCGGCTTCTTCACGATTCCGCCGGCGCCGGTGGCGGTGCTGCTGCTGTCCGGCGGCGACGATCCGGCGACGCCGCCGCGCCATGCCGAGGCGGCCGCGCGCGCCCTCGGGTCGCGCGCGCGCCTCGTCGTCGTCGCCCATGCCGGCCACGGCATGCTCGGGCTGGACTGCCTGCGCGATGCCGCGTTCCGCTTCGTCGACGCTGCCAGCGACGCCGCGGCGCTGGCGGTCGAGACCGGTTGCGCGCGCGATGTGCCGCGGCCGGGCGCCTTCGACCCGGTGCACGCGGCGGACGCGCCATGATCGAGGTCGAAGGCCTGGAAAAGCGCTTCAGCCAGGGGCGCGGGCGCCATGCGCGGCCGGTGCAGGCGCTCGCCGGCCTCGGTTTTCGCGCGCCCGACGCCTGCATCACGGGCCTGCTCGGCCCCAACGGCGCCGGCAAGACGACGGCGCTGCGCATCGTCGGCGGGCTTGTCGCGGCGGACGCCGGGCGGGTCGAGGTCGACGCCATCGACGTGGGGCGCGAGCCGCTGCGCGCGCGCGCCCGCCTGGGCGTGCTGAGCGACGCGCGCGGCCTGTACCCGCGCCTGACGGCGCGCGAGAACATCGTCTACTACGGCCGGCTGCAAGGCCTGGACGCGGCGACGGCGAACGCGCGCGCCGAGGCACTGGCCGACCTGCTCGAGCTGCGGCCGTTGCTGGAGCGGCGCTGTGCCGGTTTCAGCCAGGGCGAACGCATGAAGACCGCGCTCGCGCGCGCCCTCGTCCACGACCCGCCGAACCTCGTGCTCGACGAGCCGACCAACGGCCTGGACGTGCTCGCGACGCGGGCGCTGCGCGCCGCCTTGCGCCGGCTGCGCGACGACGAAGGCAAGTGCATCGTCTTCTCGACCCACATCATGCAGGAGGTCGAGCGCCTGTGCGACCGCGTCGTCATCGTCGCCGGCGGGCGCGCGGTGGCTGCCGGCAGCGTCGCCGAGATCGGGGCGCGCGCCGGGTCGGCCGACTTCGAGGAGGCCTTCGTACAACTCGCCTACGGCGTTGCGGGCTCGCCGTGATCGGCGCCGTCTGGACCGTCCTGCGCAAGGAACTGCTCGACGCCTTGCGCGACCGCCGCACCCTCTTGATGGTGCTGCTGAGTTCGGTCGCGATGGGGCCGCTGGTGCTGCTGCTGTTGTCGAAGGTCGCCACGGGTGCCGAAGAACGGGCCCAGGCGCGCGAGATCGTCGCCGTCGGCATCGAGCGCGCGCCGACCCTGCGCAACTACCTCGAGCGCCAGACCTTGCACATTCGCGTCGCCCCGCCCGACTACGAGGCCCGGCTGCGCGACGGGCGCCTGGCCGATCCGGTGCTCGTCGTCGGCGCCGATTTCGAGGCCCGGCTCGCGCATGGCGAACCGGCGCCGGTGCAGATCGTCGGCAACAGCGCCGACCTGCGCTCGGAAGGCGGCCAGGACCGGCTGGCCGCCCTGCTCCAGGGCTTCAACCACGAGCAGGCGACGCTGCGCCTGGCCTGGCGCGGCGTCGCGCCGGGGTTGCTCGAAGCGCTGCGGGTCGACGAGCGCGACCTCGCCGATCCGGCGGCGCGCACGGCCCAGACCACCGCGCTGCTGCCCTTCTTCGTGCTCATGGCGGTGGTGTACGGATCGCTGCACGCCGCACTCGACACGACCGCGGGCGAGCGCGAGCGCGGCTCGCTCGAACCGCTGCTGATGAACCCGCAGCCGCGCCTCGCCCTCGTGCTCGGCAAATGGGCGGCGGTGGCGGTGCTGGGCTTGGCCATCGCGGCGCTGTGTGCGTTCAGCTTCCTGCCCGGGCAGTGGCTGCTGGACAGCGAATCGCTCGCCGCGCTGTTCCAGTTCGGGCCGTCCGAAGCGCTGGAATTCGTCGCCCTGCTGGCGCCGCTGGCCGGGGCCGTCGCCGCAGTCCTGATGGCGGTGGCCATCCGCTGCCGCAGCTACAAGGAAGCGCAGGCGAGCGCCAGCGTGGTCGTGCTCCTGGTCTCGCTGCTGCCGCTGGCGCGCCTGCTGCAGCAGCAGGGCGAGGCGCGCTGGCAATTCTGGGTGCCGGGGCTGGCGCAGATCACCTTGATGAGCCAGGTGCTCGAAGGCCGGGCACTGACGCTGGCCCAGGCCTTGCCGGCGGCCGCCGTCTGCGCCGCGACGGCCGCCGCGGCCCTGGCGTACGTGGCGCGGGTGCTGGGGCGCTCGGCGCTCGATTGAGCGCCGTCCGGCGTGGCTATTGGGTCGGCACGACGAGCGCGCGCGTGACCGCGGTCTGCCAGGGCAGGCCGTGCACGAGTTCGTTGAGGAACAGCGCGGCCTCGAGCGCGGTGAGGACTTCGCCCTCGGCGCCGACCAGGCGCAGGTTGGTGACGAGCGAGAGCGGATCGGCCATCGCGACCACGCCCTGGGCGATCTGGATCCAGTCCCAGGCGACGCCGGCCTCGCCTTCGAGCGAAGGCCCGCCCCAGAGCGTCTGGCCGCTGATTCCGACCGAGCGGTCCGCGGGCAGCGTGACCCGGGTGCCGAGGTGATGCAATTGCAACTCTCCGGCCTGCTCGGCCTGCCACAATACAGGGGGCCATGCGCGCAGGGACCATGGCGTCAGCGAGGGGGGCAAAGCCGCCTGAATCTGGTGGGATGTTTGCTGCATGCTGATATCTTTCGGCATCAGCGATCCGGTTGAAAGCTGTAAACCCTGTCAGGGGCGACGTTTCATCGAACCCTGAAAGCGATTGGGACACGAGAGGAGATCGATGCTCCCCGGTGGATTTTCGGCAGTGCTGCAGGCGACGACTCAGGATGCGTTCCGGGGCGAAGTGCTTCATTTCGCGAAGCGCTTGGGCTTCGAGACGTTCGCCGCAATGCTTGTCGTCGATCACACGCTGGGTCAAAGCGAATTCTTCAACGTGCACAACGCGCCGGCTGGATTCGAAGAGCTCGGCACCGATCCCGCTTCCTGCCGCCGCGATCCGGTCATGCAGCATTGCAAGCGACAAAGCGTTCCCATCATCTGGGACCGAAACACCTATGTCAGCCAGGGCTCTGGCGACCTGTGGGAAGAACAATCGCGTTTCGGGTACAGCACGGGTATCGCGATGGCTTTGCACCTTCCCGAAGGACGGCACTTCCTGCTCGGTGTCGACCGCGATCAACCCCTGCCGAATGATGCGGGCGAACTTCAGCGCTTGGTGGCCGATCTTCAATTGTTCGCCGTCTACGCCCAAGATGCCGCCATGCGCCTGATGCTGCCGGTGCAGCATCGGCCCGAGCGGCCGGCATTGACGCCGCGCGAACTCGAGTCGTTGCGCTGGACGATGGATGGCAAGACGGCCTGGGAGGTCGGCGCGATTTTGGGCATCAGCGAACGGACGGCGGTGCTGCACGTGAATAACGCAATGCACAAACTCGGCTGCATCAACAAGCATCAGGCCGTTCTCAAGGCATTGCGTCTTGGATTGATCCATTGATCCATGTCAACGGCGTGACCACCGCCGTCAATCCCCACCCTGTAAGACCTAGCAGTTCCTTGCCGCAACCGGCCCTGCTTCAATTGCCCCTGGCGTGCACTCTTGCACGATCTGCACCGACGGAGGCAACTCATGCAGCGCACCACCCCCCAACTCCCCCAGCAGTCGCCCGCCAAGCCGGCCCAAGCGCCCAAGGGCCCGACCCCGATCGATCCGCGTGACTTCAAGTACGTCACCGGCGGCGCTTTGCCTAAGTTTGCCTGGTGATGCAAGCTTAGGAGTCTTGGCGACCCGGGCCTCCATCCTCCTGGTCCCCGTCGCCGGCGGATCGGTTCGTCCGGTCCGCGTTTTTTATTTGGCTGTGAGCTGATGCGCCTGCTGTTCCGTCCTGAGGCAGTCGAGGCGCATCGCCAGCAGTGGCTCGGCCGGGTGCAGCTGGTGCACCCGCTGTCGCTCACGCTGATCACCAGCGGCATCGTCGCGATCGCGGTCGTGGCGACCCTGTTCCTGTCGCTGGCTCATTACACGCGCAAGGCCACGGTGGCCGGGGTGCTCGTGCCCGACCGGGGCCTGATCCGGATCGTTCCGGCGGCAGCGGCGACGGTTCTCGTGCGCCGCGTCGGCGAGGGCCAGGCGGTGCACGCAGGCGACGTGATGTTCGTCCTCGCGCTGCAACGCCCGACGCTGGACGCGGCGGCGCAGGCCCAGGTGCGGCGCAGCATCGACGACCGCCGGCGCAGCCTGCTGGAGTCCGAGCGCCAGCAGGCCCTGTTGAGCCAGGCGCAACAGGCGGCACTCGACCGTCGGCTGCAGGCGCTCGGGGTCGAGTTCGCGCAGCTCGACGGCGAGGCGGCCTTGCAGGACCAGCGCGCGCGCCTGGCGCAGCAGGCGTTGGCGCGGCTCGAAGCCTTGCAGAAGCAGCAATTCATCTCCGAAGCCCAGGTCCAGGCCAAGCGCGAGGACCTGCTCGGCCTGCAGGCCGCGGCCCAGGCGCTCGAGCGCCAGCGCGCCGCGCTTGCGCGCGAACGCGCCGCGCTCGAAGGCGAGAAAAAGGCCTTGCCCTTGCTCGCCGACGGCAGCCGCGGCGGCATCGAGCGCGATCTCGCGGCGCTCGAGCGCGAGGCGGCCGAGCAGGATGCGGGACGCCAGGAAGTGATCCGCGCGCCCCAAGACGGCACCGTCACCGCGCTCTACGCCGAGGCCGGCCAGAGCGTCTCGCCCTCGTCCGCGCTGGCGAGCCTGGTGCCGGCGGGGGCGAAGCTGCAGGCGCAGCTCTACGCGCCTTCCGCGGCGATCGGCTTCGTCCGGCCGGGACAGGCGGTACGCTTGCGCTTCGAGGCGTTTCCCTATCAGCAATTCGGCCATCGCGAGGGGCATGTGATCGAGGTTTCGCGCACGCCGCTGGCGGCCAATGAACTCGCCGCGCTGGCCTTGCCGGCGGCCCAGGCCGGCAGCCCCGACGAGCCCTTGTTCCGCATCACGGTCGCGCTCGACCCGGCTTCCGGCCCGCCGCTTGCCCTGGTCGCCGGGATGCGCCTGCAAGCCGACGTCCTGCTCGAGCGCCGTCGCCTCGTCGAGTGGCTGTTCGCGCCGATGCTGGGGCTGGAAAGGCGGATCTGATGGCGTTCTTCGGCGGCCTGCGCCTGGGTTTCGGCGAAGGCCGGGTGCCCTTGATCCTCCAGACCGAGGCCGCCGAATGCGGCCTGGCCTGCCTTGCGATGGTGGCGTCGGCCTACGGCTACCGCAGCGATCTGCAAGGTCTGCGCCGGCGCTTCTCGCTCTCGACCAAGGGCGCGACCCTGGGCGACCTCGTGCGCATGGCCGAGGCGCTGTCGCTGCAGTCGCGCGCGCTGCGTGCCGAGCTCGAGGACATCGTGCAGTTGCAGACCCCTTGCATCCTGCACTGGGACCTGAACCACTTCGTCGTGCTCGTCTCGTTCCGGCGCGGCGTCGCGCTGATCCACGATCCAGCGCGCGGCGCGCGCCACGTCAAGCTCGACGAGCTGTCGCGCCATTTCACGGGAGTGGCGCTCGAACTCCAGCCCGCTCCCGGCTTCGCCCGGGCCGAGGCGCGCGAGCCGATCACGCTGCGCCAGCTGCTCGGCCCGGTGAGCGGGCTCGGGCGCTCGCTCGGGCAGATCTTCCTGCTCGCCTTCGCGCTCGAAGCCTTTCTGCTGCTGAGCCCCTTCCTGATGCAATGGGTGGTCGACGACGTCGTCGTCAGCGGCGACCGCGACCTGCTGCTCACGCTGGTGATCGGCTTTGCGCTGCTCGTGCTGATCCAGGTCGTGACCGCGGCGGCGCGGTCCTGGGCCGTGCTGGTGCTGTCGGCGACGCTCAACCTGCAGTGGCTGATCAACGTCTTCGCCCACCTGATGCGGCTGCCGATCGACTGGTTCGAGAAGCGCCATGCGGGCGACATCTGGTCGCGCTTCGGCGCCGTCCAGCAGATCCAGAAGTCCTTGACGACGAGCTTCGTCGAGGCCGTGCTCGACGGCCTCTTCGTCATCCTCACGCTGGTGATGATGGCCTTGTACAGCCGCGCGCTGAGCGCCATCGCGCTCGTCGCCGTCGCCGCCTACGGCCTCATGCGCTGGGTCTTCTTCCGCCCCCTGCGCGAGGCGACCGAGGAGGCGCTGGTGTTCGAGGCCAAGCAGGCCAGCCATTTCCTCGAATCGCTGCGCGGGGTGCAGGCGATCAAGCTCTTCAACGCCCAGCCGGATCGGCGCCAGCGCTTCGCCAGCCTCGTCGTCGACGCGATGAACGCCGAGATCGCGACGCGCAAGCTCGAGCTCTGGTTCGCGGTCGGCAACCGCCTGCTCTTCGGCCTGGAACGGGTCGCGGTGATCGGCCTGGGCGGCCTGTTCGTGCTCGAAGGCCGGCTCACGGTGGGCATGCTGTTCGCGTTCTTCGCCTACAAGGAGCAGTTCGCGCTGCGCGTGAGCGGGCTCATCGACAAGGCGGTGGCACTGCGCATGTTGCGGCTGCAGGGCGAGCGCCTGGCCGACATCGTGCTGGCCGAACCCGAGGCCGATTCGCTCGGCCATTCGGCGGCGCTGCGCGAGCCGGCGCCAGGGATCGAGCTGCGGGGCCTGAGCTTCCGCTATGCCGACGGCGAACCCGACGTGCTCCACGGCGTGAGCCTGCGCATCGAGCCGGGCGAATCGGTCGCCATCGTCGGCCCTTCGGGCTGCGGCAAGACGACGCTGCTCAAGCTCATCCTGGGCGTGCACGAGCCGATCGCGGGCGAGGTTCTGGTCGGCGGCGTGCCGCTCGCGCGCCTGGGGCTGCACGCCTGGCGCTCGATGATCGGCGTCGTGATGCAGGACGAGCCGCTGTTCTCGGGCTCGATCGCCGACAACATCTGCTTCTTCGACGCCGCGCCCGACACCACCTGGATCGAGCAATGCGCGCGCGTCGCCGCGGTCCACGACGAGATCGAGGAAATGCCTATGGGCTACCACACCCTGATAGGCGAGATGGGCGCAGCGCTTTCGGGCGGCCAGAAGCAGCGCATCCTGCTCGCGCGCGCGCTGTACAAGCGGCCCAAGATCCTGCTCCTCGACGAGGCGACGAGTTCGCTCGACGTCGAGCGCGAGCGCATCGTCAACCAGGCCGTGCGCCAGCTCGCGCTGACGCGCGTCATCGTCGCCCACCGGCCCGAAACCATCGCCTCGGCCGGGCGCGTCATTGCCTTGCAGGACGGCCGCGTGGCGCAGGACCTGCGCAGCGTGGGCTCGGCCACGCCGCTGCAGTGAGGACTACGCGCCCTTGGCCGGGCAGGTGCTCAGGCCGAGCACGCGGTAAAGCGGGCAGAAGCCGATCGCGGCGGTGGCCAACGGCACGATGCCGATCCAGCCCCAGAGGCCGATCTGGCCCATCAGGGTGAGGGCAATCAGCAGCAGGCCGATCACGACGCGGGCGCTGCGGTCGAGGGTTCCGACATTGGCCTTCATGAAATTCTCCTCTGGCGCCGGCACCGTTTGCCGACGGGCCCAGTGTCGGGCGCTGCGGGCGCGGCGTCGGTGACCCGGGTCACATCGGGTGGCCGCCGGCCAGGGCGTGCAGGGCGGCGCCGTCGACGACCTCGATGCGCTCGCGCGCGAGCAGCACCCAGCCCGCGCGCTCGAAGCGCCGCAGCAGCCGGGTCACGATCTCGCGTACCGTGCCGAGCTCGTCGGCCAGGCCCTGGTGGGTGCTGTGGACCACCGGGCCTTGCGCCAGCAGCTTGCGCGCCAGGCGCTCGTCCACGCGCTGGAAGGCCACGGCCTCGACCAGGACCATCAGGTCGGCGATGCGGTCGGCCAGGGTGCCGAAGACCTGGCGCCGGAATCCCGGGTTCTCGGTCCAGCGCTCGAAGCCGGCGGGGCTGAGGAGCACGATCTCGCTCGGCTCGACGGTTTCGCCATGGGCCGCGATCGTGCCCTGGCCGAACAGGCAGGAGGCCGAGACGATGCAGATTTCGCCCGGCGTCACGCGGTAGAGCTCGAGCGAGCGGCCGCCGGGCGAGCCGCGCGCCACCCGCACCGCGCCGGAGAGCAGCATCGGGAAGCCGGGGCAGGGGCTGCCTTCGTCGAACAGGCGGGCGCTGGCCGGCGCGGCGATGAGGCGGGCTTCGTGCTCGAGCACCGCATCGCGCTCGGCCGCGGGCAGCGAGGCCAGCAGCGGGTAGAGCGCGGCGAGCCGGGTCGGGGTTTCGGAGGGCGGCATCGGGTGCTCGTCAGCAGGCCGTCTCGGCTTCGAGCCGGGCGAGCCAGGCCATGGCCTGGGCCCGGGTCTGGCCGCACATCTCGGGTTCCGGGCGCAGCGAGGCGCAGACGTCAGGGCGCTCGGGGCGGCCGAAGATCCGGCAGCGGTCGTCGGTGTCGAGCTGGACGCAGCGCATTCCCGCCGGCTTGCCCGCGGGCAGGCCGGGAATCGCGGAGCTGATCGAGGGCGCGGTGCAGCAGGCGGCGCAGCCGGGGCGGCATTCCATGCGGCCGATGCTATCCGCTCATCGCTCGTAAAATCGCCCACCTCATGTTTCACCCGCAGTCCTTCGACGTCATCGTGGTCGGTGGCGGCCACGCCGGCACCGAAGCGGCGCTGGCGGCGGCGCGCATGGGCTGCGCCACGCTGCTGCTGACGCACAGCGTCGAGACGCTGGGGCAGATGAGCTGCAACCCGTCGATCGGCGGCATCGGCAAGGGCCATCTGGTCAAGGAAGTCGACGCCCTCGGCGGCGCGATGGCCGAGGCCACCGACGAAGCCGGCATCCAGTTCCGCATCCTCAACGGCAGCAAGGGCCCTGCGGTTCGCGCCACCCGGGCCCAGGCCGACCGGGTGCTCTACCGTGCCGCGATCCGGCGGCGGATCGAGAACCAGCCGAACCTGTGGCTGTTCCAGCAGGCGGTGGACGATTTGCTGGTCGAAGGCGAGCGCGTCGTCGGCGCCGTGACGCAAATGGGCCTGGCCTTTCGCGGGCGCGCGGTCGTGCTGACGGCCGGCACCTTTCTCGACGGCCGCATCCACGTAGGCCTGGAGAACTACAGCGCCGGGCGCGCGGGCGACCCGCCGGCGATCCGGCTTTCGGCCCGGTTGAAGGAGCTGAAGCTGCCTCAGGCACGGCTCAAGACCGGCACCCCGCCGCGCCTGGACGGCCGGACGATCGATTTCGCCCGCGTCGAAGAGCAGCCCGGCGATGCGGATCCGATGCCGGTGTTCAGCTTTCTCGGCACGCCCGGGCAGCACCCACGCCAACTGCCTTGCTGGATCACCCACACCAACGAGCGCACCCACGAGATCATCCGCAGCGGCTTCGACCGCAGCCCGATGTTCACCGGGGTCATCGAAGGGGTGGGGCCGCGCTATTGCCCGAGCATCGAGGACAAGGTCAACCGCTTCGCCGACAAGGCATCGCACCAGATCTTTCTCGAACCCGAAGGGCTGACGACGAACGAGTTCTACCCGAACGGGATCTCGACTTCACTGCCTTTCGACATCCAGCTCGCCGCGGTGCGCTCGATCGTCGGGCTGGAGCAGGCGCACATCCTGCGCCCGGGCTATGCGATCGAATACGACTACTTCGACCCGCGCGGGCTGAAGACCAGCTTCGAGAGCCGGGCAATAGGCGGGCTTTTCTTCGCCGGCCAGATCAACGGCACCACGGGCTACGAAGAGGCGGCGGCGCAAGGCTTGTTCGCCGGCGCCAACGCGGCGCTGCAGGTGCAAGGTCGCGACGCCTGGCTGCCGCGGCGCGACCAGGCCTACCTGGGCGTGCTCGTCGACGACCTTGTCACCAAGGGCGTGACCGAGCCCTACCGCATGTTCACGAGCCGCGCCGAATACCGGCTGCAGCTGCGCGAAGACAACGCCGATCTGCGCTTGACCGAAGCCGGGCGCGCGATGGGCCTGGTCGACGACCGGCGCTGGAGCGCTTTCGAGGCCAAGCGCGAACGCCTCGAGCGCGAGCTGCAGCGGCTGCGCTCGACCTGGGTGCGGCCGGCCACGCTGGCGGCTGCCGACGCCGAGCGCCTGATCGGCAAGGCGCTGGAACACGAATACCCGCTCGCCGACCTGCTACGCCGGCCCGGCGTCGGCTTCGACGCGGTCTGGCAGGCGGCGGCGGCGGCCGGGGTCGAGGCCGCTGTTTCACGTGAAACCCTGCGCGCCGACTACGGCCTGCGCGAAGCCGATGCGGTCATCGAGCAGGCCGAGATCGCGGTCAAGTACGCGGGCTACATCGACAAGCAGAACGACGAAGTAGGCCGCGCCGCCCAGCTCGAAGGCCTGGTGCTGCCCGAGAGCCTCGACTACGGCGCGGTCACGGCCTTGTCGTTCGAGGTGCGGCAGAAGCTGGCGCGGCACCGGCCGCAGACGCTGGGGCAGGCCGCCCGCATCTCGGGCGTGACGCCGGCGGCCATCTCGCTGCTGCTGGTTCACCTGAAGAAGACCCGCGGCCTCGGCGCCGTTCAGGGCCGGGCGGCTTGACCGGCGATATCGCCGCGCTGTGCCGCCGGCTCGGGCTGGCGGCAAGCGATGCCCAGATTGCTGCGCTGGCTGACTATCTCGCGCTGCTTCAACGCTGGAATGCCACCTTCAATCTCACCGCGGTGCGGGATCCCGATCGCATGCTGACGCAGCATCTGGCCGACTGCCTGGCGGTGATCGAACCGTTGAGCCGGCAGCAGCCGGGTCCGGGCCGGCTTCTCGACGTCGGCAGCGGCGGCGGTCTTCCGGGCGTCGTCATCGCGACATTGCGCCCGGACCTCGACGTGAGCTGCGTCGACACCGTCGGCAAGAAGGCCGCCTTCATTCGCCAGGCGGCGGGCGCGCTTCAGCTCTCCAACCTGCACGCCGAGCACGCGCGGGTCGAGAAGCTGGACCGACCACCGTTCGATCTGATCACGGCCCGAGCCTTCTCCTCGCTGGCCGACTTCACGGCCTGGACCCGGCCGCTGCTTGCCGAGGGCGGTGTCTGGATGGCGATGAAGGGCCGGAGCCCGGATGACGAAATCCAGGCCTTGCTGCCCTCGATCGAGGTGTTTCACGTGGAACCGATCGAGGTTCCGGGGCTCGAGGCGGAGCGCTGCCTGGTCTGGATGCGGCCGCGCGCCGCTTAAATTGCGATACGCTCGCTGACCCTTCAGGAGGACAGATCATGTTCGGCGTCGCCGACTACGGTGCGTTTTGCGCCGCCATTCTCGTGTTCCTCATGCTGCCCGGTCCGGGCACCTTCACCTTGCTCACCTCGACGGCCAAGGGCGGCATGCGCGCAGGCGCAGCGGCCACGCTGGGCTTGATCGTCGGCGACCAGGTCCTGCTCTGGCTCGCGGTGGGGGGCGTCGCGGCCTTGCTGGCGGCGCACCCGGCGCTGTTCAAGAGCGTGCAATGGGCCGGCGCCGCCTACCTGGGCTGGATCGGCCTGAAGCTGCTTTTCGCGCGCCCGGGTTCCGCGCCGCCGATCCGGATCGAGCCGCATCACTACGCGCGCCAGGCCTTCTCGATCACCTTGCTCAACCCGAAGGCCATCGTCTTCTACATGGCCTTCTTTCCGCTCTTCATCGATCCGTTGCACCACCGCGGCGTGCTCACCTTCGCGGTGATGGCGCTCACCATCGCCTCGATCACCGCGGCCTACTGCCTGCTGCTGTGCTTCTTCGCCCGGGCGGTGAGCGAGCGCGTGCGCGCCCATCGGCGCCTGGCCGCGGCCTTGCAGCGCGCGGCCGGGCTCTGCCTGATCGCCTTCGGCCTGAGGCTGGGCGCTCAATGAGCCCACGCATCTTCTGCGTCGCCAACCAGAAGGGCGGCGTCGGCAAGACCACGACCACGGTCAACCTCGCCGCCGGCCTGGCCCAGGTCGGCCAGCGCGTGCTGGTCGTCGACCTCGACCCGCAGGGCAATGCCACGATGGGCTCGGGCATCGACAAGCGCGCGCTCGCCGCCAGCGTCTATCACGTGCTGCTCGGCGAGGCCGACATCGCCAGTGCACGCCAGCGCAGCGTCAAGGGCGGCTACGACGTGCTCGGCGCGAACCGCGAGCTCGCCGGCGCCGAAGTCGAACTGGTCGACCTCGATCAGCGCGAAAAACGCCTGCGGCGTGCGCTGGAGGCGGTGAAGGCCGAATACGACTTCGTCCTCGTCGATTGCCCGCCCTCGTTGAGTCTGCTCACGCTCAACGGGCTGTGCGCGGCCCAAGGCGTGGTCGTGCCGATGCAGTGCGAGTACTTTGCCCTCGAAGGCCTGTCGGATCTCGTCAACACGATCAAGCAGGTGCACGCGAACCTGAACCGCGAGCTCCAGATCATCGGCTTGCTGCGCGTGATGTTCGATCCGCGCATCACCTTGCAGCAGCAGGTGAGCGAGCAGCTCAAGTCGCACTTCGGGAACAAGGTCTTCGACACCGTGATTCCCCGCAACGTGCGCCTGGCCGAAGCCCCGAGTTACGGCCAGCCCGGGGTGACCTTCGACCCGCAGTCCAAGGGCGCCGTCGCCTTCGTCGAATTCGCGCGGGAGCTCGTCAAGCGTGTGGGATGAGGCCCTGCTCTCCCGCGTCGAGGACGCGGGAATCAACGCCAGCGCGCCGGTGCAACAACGCTGGTTCGATGGCTGGATCCTGCGCTACGCCCCCGTCAAGGCCAAGCGTTCGCGCTGCATCAACGCCGTCGCCGAGGGCCGGCTCGGGCTCGACGAGCGGCTGGCGCTGGCTGCGGCCGTATACCGGGACGCCGACCTGCCGATGGTGCTGCGTCTTTCCCGCTTCAGCCGGCCGCCCGCGCTCGACGCCGAGCTCGAAGCGCGCGGCTATCGCCGCTTCGACGAAACCCGGGTCATGGTCCGGACGGGGCTTGCGACCGGCCCCCAGCCGGCGCTGGCGCCCGATCTCGAATGGGCGGCGCTGGACGGCCCTGCGTTTGCCGCGACGATCGGCGCGCTGCGCGGCAGCCCGGCCGACCAGGTCGACGCCCACGCCGTCCGCCTCGGCCAGGCGCCGGTCCGGCACCAGGGCTTCGCGATCCGCCGCGGCGGCCTGATCGTGGCCTGCGGCCAGTTCACGATCGAATCGGGCCTGGTCGGGCTCTACGACGTGCACACCCTGGCCACGGCCCGGGGGCAGGGCCTGGCCACCCAGCTATGTATGCGCTTGCTTTCGCTGGCGGCCGCGCAGGGCGGTGAGACTGCCTACCTGCAGGTCGAGGCCGACAACGAGGCGGCGCGGCGCATCTACCGCGGCCTCGGCTTCGCCGACGCCTACGAATACCACTACCGCGCGGCGCCGGGCGCCTGAATCAGAGGCCCAGCCCCTCGTCGAGGCCGAGGTGGACGTTCATCGCCTGCACCGCGGCGCCGCTCGCGCCCTTGCCCAAATTGTCGAGCCGGGCCATCACGATGGCCTGACCGTCCTTGCCGAAGACGAAGAGGTCGAGCCGGTTCGTGTCGTTGGCGGCCTGGACGTCGAAGAAGCCCTCTTCGAGCGTCGCCGGGTCGCGCAAGGGCATCACGCGCACGAAGCGCTCGCCGGCATAGCG
>JAGWTS010000495.1 GCA_028868875.1 Burkholderiales bacterium
TTCGGCCAGACCAACTACGCGGCCACCAAGTTCGGCGTCATCGGCTTCACCAAGACCTGGAGCCGCGAGCTCGGCCCCAAGGGCGTGCGCGTTAATGCGGTCGCGCCGGGCTTCGTCGAGACCCCGATCCTCGGCACCATGCCCGAGAAGGTGCTGCAGCAGATGCGCGAGCAGGTGCCGCTGGCGCGCCTGGGCCGGCCGGAGGAGATCGCCAACGTCTACGCCTTTCTCGCGAGCGACGAGGCGAGTTACGTGAACGGCGCGGTGATCGAGGTCTCCGGGGGCATGACCGTGTGAACCCCGCCTCGGGCGGCCGCCCCGGGAGGCGACAATCGCCGCCATGTATGTTCTGTTCGACGACGCCGGCCGTTTCCACGCCGGCCGCCTGATGTCCGAGGCCGAGGCCTCGATGCAGGTCGAGCTCGATTCCGGCAAGCGCGTCAAGGTCAAGGCCGCCAACGTGATGCTGCGCTTCGAGAAGCCGGCGCCGGCCGAGCTGATGGCGCAGGCCCAGGCGCTGGCGCCCGAGATCGACCTCGACCTGGCCTGGGAATTCGCCCCCGATGCCGAGTTCGGCTTCGCCGACCTCGCGCGCGACTATTTCGAAGCCTCCGCCGGCCCCGAGAAGCAGGCCGCGGCGCTGTTCCGGCTGTTCGAGGCGCCGCATTACTTCCGCCGCCTCGGCCGCGGCCAGTTCCGCAAGGCGCCCGAGGAAACCGTCAAGGCCGCCCTGCTCGCGATCGAGCGCAAGAAGCAGATCGCCGCGCAGATCGAGGCCTGGGCCGTCGAGCTCGCCGAGGGCCGCTGCCCGCCGCCGGTGCGCGAGCAGCTCTACCGCATCCTCTTCAAGCCCGACAAGAACGGCGCGGAATACAAGGCCGTGGTCGCGGCAGCGCAGCGCGCCAAGCGCGCCCCGCTCGATCTGCTCAAGGCCGCCGGGGCGATCGACAGCCCCTACCAGTTCCACTGGCGGCGCTTCCTGTTCGAGCAGTTCCCGCAGGGCACGGGATTCCCGAAGCTGGCCGCGCCGGCGATCCGCGAGCCGCTGCCGCGCGCCGAGGTCCAGGCCTTCTCGATCGACGATTCGGCGACGACCGAGATCGACGACGCCTTGTCGGTGCGCGGCCTGGGCAGCGGCACGGTGGTCTTCGGCATCCACATCGCCGCGCCGGGCCTCGCCTTCGGCCCCGATTCCGAGATCGACCGGGTCGCGCGCGAGCGCCTCTCGACGGTCTACATGCCGGGCTGGAAGATCACGATGCTGCCCGACGAGGTGGTGCAGGCCTACACCCTGACCGAAGGCCGCGACTGCCCGGCCTTGAGCTTCTACGCCACGGTCGACGAGGCCACGCTCGAAGTGAAGTCCTGCGAGACCCGCATCGAGAGCGTGCCCATCGCCGCCAACCTGCGCCACGACCGGCTCGACGGCGTCATCACCGAAGCCTCGCTCGAAGGCAGCGAGCCGGCGGCCTATCCGTTCGCGCCCGAGCTGGCCTTCGCCTTCCGCTTCGCCCGCGCGCTCAAGCTCGGGCGCGAGGCGGTGCGCGGCAAGCCCGAGACCTTCAACCGGCCCGACTACCACTTCAGCCTCGAGGTCCACGAGGGCCACGAAGGCGAGCCGCGCGGCGACGAGAGCGTCGTCATCGGCACGCGCCGGCGCGGTGCGCCGCTGGACCTGATCGTGGCCGAGGCGATGATCCTGGCCAACAGCCGCTGGGGCGGCTGGCTCGCCGAATGCGGCGTGCCCGCCATCTACCGCAGCCAGGGCAGCCTGGCGCCCGGCGTCAAGGTGCGCATGGGCACCAAGCCGGCGCCCCATGCCGGCATGGGCGTGGCCCAGTACACCTGGGCGACTTCGCCGCTGCGGCGCTATGTCGACCTCGTCAACCAGTGGCAGATCATCGCCTGCGCCCGCCACGGCCGCACCGCGGCGCTGGCCGCGCCCTTCAAGCCCAAGGACGCGCTGCTGTTCTCGGTGATCTCGGCCTTCGACTCGGCCTACGGCGCCTACAACGACTTCCAGCACGGCATCGAGCGCTACTGGACGCTGCGCTGGCTCGAACAGAACGGCGTCGCCGAACTCGAGGCCGCGGTCATGGCCGGCGGCCTCGTGCGCGCCGAGACCCTGCCGCTCGTGTTCCGCGTTCCCGGCGCCGAGAACCTGGCGCGCGGCAGCCTCGTGCGCGCGCGCATCGAGGCCGTCGACCTGCTGACGCTGGACCTGCACGCGAGCCTGGCGGCGCGCATCGAGGCCGCCGCGCCGGCGGCCGCCGTCGACGAGAGCGACGAAGAGGAGGTCGAAGCCTCGGGCCCGCTCACCCTGGCCATCGACGTGAGCGACGCCGCGGGCGATGCGGTGGCCTGAGCTCTCGCCTCTGCAATGGGCGCTGGCCGCATCGGCCGCGGTCCACGCCATCCTGCTCACCGGGCGCTTCGTCGACCCCGAAGGCTTCAACCGCGTCTTCCAGGACACCCCGCTCGAGGTCGTGCTCGTCAATGCGCGCTCGAACGCGCCGCCCGAGAAGGCCCAGGCCATCGCCCAGGCCGCGCTCGCCGGCGGCGGCGAAGCCACCAAAGGCCGCGCCACTTCGCCGCTGCCGCCCGAGCAGCAGGTGCAACTCGGCAACGCGGCCGAGGAATCGCGCCGGCGCATCGAGCAGCTGCAGCAGCAGGAGCAGCAGCTTCTGGCCTCGATCCGGCGCGAGGTGGCGGCGCTGCCGCCGCCGGATCCGCGCCGCGACCAAGGCAGCGCCGAGGCGCGCGACCAGGACGAGCACCGGCGCCAGCTGCTGCGCCTGCTGGCCGAGATCGAGAAGCGCATCAACGAGGAGAATGCGCGCCCGAAGAAGCGCTACATCAGCCCGGCGACGCGCGAGGAGGTCTACGCGCTCTATTACGACGCGCTGCGCCGGCGCATCGAGGAGCGGGGCACGCGCGACTTCCCCGAATACAAGGGCCGCAAGCT
>JAGWTS010000110.1 GCA_028868875.1 Burkholderiales bacterium
TTCAGGATACGGCGCAGGCTGTTGATGTCGTCGGCCATCGTGGAGACCGACTGTACCGAAATCGCCAAGGGGTCCTGAGCCGCGTCGACTTTGCGGCGCCGCGCCAGTCCGTGGCGGGGGATTCATCGCCGATACGGGGAACGAATCCCGCGCGCGGCGCGCAGCGTCCCGGTCCGGTGGCGGAACAATGGGCACTGCGCACGGCAAGGAAGAAGACCCCAAGCGCGAATCGCCGAAATCACAAAGCGTAAAGTCGCCCGCTCGCCGAAGCGGCGCGCACGTTGTCGCCCGGCTCCGGAGGGGCGCTGCTGCTGCGCAGGAGGCCGTCGCGCCTCCCGGTTGCACAGAAGAAGACGAGCTGGCATGAATTCCGCACCGACGCGCAAGAAGCCGCGCAGCGAACAGCAAGAGGATCGCCGCGCGCTGGGCGCCGACAAGCTCGGCATGGCCCAGGCGCTGCGCCGCCTCCTGAACGCGATGCGGCGTCCGCTCAGGCTCGAGCGGCGCGGCCGCCGCCTGCGCGTGGTGCTCGCGGACCGGCGCCGAGCCGTGAGCGCGGCAGCGCAGACGCCGAGCGCGACCGAACTGGCGGTCGTTGTCCAGCATGAGTTGCTCGCGCGCTCGCCCGACCCCGCGCGGGGGCCGCTGCGCCATCTGCTGCTGGTGACGCGCGAAATGCTGCGTCGCGGCTGGAAGGGCGTGGAGATTCTTCCGGCGGCGCTGCTCGCCGACGCGCTCCAGCAAGCCGAGCAGCTCGCCGGCCCCGAACCCGAGCCGGCGATGTCGATGGTCATCGGCCAGCTGCGGGATTTCCAGGCCAAGGCCGAGATTCGCGAGCAGCGCAAGGCCGAGCTGCTGGCCCAGGAGCGCAGCGAGACGATGGAAGTTTCCGAGGCGACGCACGAGGAGTTCCACGCCACGGAGCGCAGCTGGTTCGACACCCTGGCAGCCGAGCCTGGCAACGCCGACGACGCGGAAAAGCCGAAAAGCTGAGCCCGGCCCGCCTCGCGTCGCCGGCCTGGGTGGCAATGGCATCATGCGCAAGTCTTCGCCGAGCGAGCCGCCTTGAACGCCCCATCGCCGACTGCCGAGGCCCGGCCAGCGGCCGACGGTTGCGTCGACCACCGGAGCTTTGTTTTCGCCGCGAGAACCCGGTGAAGCGGCTCGCGCTGGCCCTCGCCGCGGCCCTGCTGGGAGGCCCCGCCGCCCTTGCCGGCCCGGGCCTGCCGGCCGGGCAATGGGACGTCGTCCGCGTCGCGGTCGACCCCGCCGATCAACCGCACTGGCTGTACCGCCCGGGCGATCCGCGCCTGCTCGGGCGCACGTTCGAGGTTGACTCCAGCGGACTGCGCTTCGACGACGCCGAATGCAGCGCGCCGGCCTGGAAATCGACCCGATCGACCTGGCGTGCCCTTCTGGCCCGGACCTATCCGCGCCCGCCCTCGCCGCGCGGCGCGACCTTTCCCTCCCCGGCCCAGATGGGGCTGGGCGTGAACGCCACCGCGCCGATCGAGGTGCTGCGGCCGCGTTGCCAGGCGCCGGCCGGCGCGCGCGTCTTCCCGCCTTTCGACGACGGCTGGGCGGTGGCCCGGGCCGACGGCCGGCTCTGGCTGCGCTACGAAGAGGCCTTGCTCACCCTCGAGCCGCGCCGCGCCGATGCCCGGCCGCGCGCCAGCTTCGACTGCCACGCCGCGGCGAGCCCGGCCGAACGCGCGATCTGCGGCGACTTCTCGCTCGCGGCCTGGGACCGCAGCGTCGCCCTCGCCTTTCGCGAGGCCCTGGCCCGAAGCGGCGCGGGCGCCAGCGCCCTGCGCGCCGGGCAACATGCCTGGCTGCAGCAGCGCGAGCGCTGCGAATCCGACAAGGCCTGCCTGGAGCGGACCCAGCGCGAGCGCGTCCAGGCGCTGGTGCAGGAGTGACCGGCGCGCCACGGGCCGGCGCCACGGGCACTGCTACACTCGCGCCCGTCAGGAGAGAGCCCCGCCAGCCGGGGCCGCCGAAGGCGCAGAGCCCGTCTCGAACGCTCAGGCAAAAGGACTGACTTCCATCCTCACTGGAGAGAGGCCGCCCGCACGGGTCGGTCCACCGAAGGGGCAAGGCACGCCGATGGGGCGCGCCGAATCTCTCAGGTAAAGCGGACAGCGAGGGCCCTCGGTTCACCGGCGCAAGGCAGTGAACGCAACGATGCCCTCGAAGGAGCCCCCGTGGCCGAACTGCTCGAAACCCCTCTGCACGCCCTGCATCTGCGCCTGGGCGCGCGCATGGTGCCTTTTGCCGGCTATGCGATGCCGGTGCAGTACCGCAGCGGCCTGATCGCCGAGCACCGTCATTGCCGCAGCGCCGCGGCCTTGTTCGATGTCTCGCACATGGGCCAGCTGCGCCTCGTCGGCGCCGATGCCGCGGCCGCGGCCGCGCTCGAGACCCTGGTGCCGGTCGACGTGGTCGACCTCGGCGTCGGGCGCCAGCGCTACGCCTTCTTCACCAACGCCAGCGGCGGCCTGCTCGACGACCTGATGATCACGCGGCCGGCGCCCGACAGCGGCTTCGGCGACCTCTTCGTCGTCGTCAACGCCGGCTGCAAGGACGCCGACATCCGCCACCTGCAGACGAACATCGGGCACCGCTGCAGCGTCGTGACCCTGCCCGATCGCGCGCTGCTCGCCTTGCAGGGCCCGCAGGCCGCGGCCGTGCTCGCGCGCCTGAACCCGGAGGTCGCGAAGCTCGTCTTCATGACCGGCGGCGCCTTCGATCTCAACGGCGCGCGCTGCTTCGTCACCCGCTCGGGCTACACCGGCGACGACGGCTTCGAGATCTCGGTGGCCGCCGATGCCGCCGCCGCGCTCGCCGAAGCCCTGCTCGCCCAGCCCGAGGTCGCGCCCGCCGGCCTCGGGGCGCGCGACACCTTGCGCCTGGAAGCCGGCATGTGCCTGTACGGCCACGACATCGATGAGACGACGAGCCCGGTCGAAGCCGGCCTCACCTGGGCGATCCAGAAGGTGCGGCGCCCGGGCGGCGCGCGCGCCGGCGGCTACCCCGGTGCGGCCGCGATCGAAGGCCAGCTCGCCGCGGGCGCGTCGAGCAAGCGCGTCGGCCTCGTCGGGCTCGAGCGCGTGCCGGTGCGCGAAGGCACGGCGATCGTCGACGCCCAGGGCCGCAAGCTCGGCACCGTGACCAGCGGCACGCTCGCGCCGACGGTCGACCAACCCATCGCGATGGCCTACCTGCCGGCCGACCACGCCGCGCCGGCGCACGAGGTCTACGCCGAAGTGCGCGGCAAGCGCCTGCCGATGCGCGTGACCCCCATGCCTTTCAACCCCCACCGCTATTTCCGCGGCTAAAAAAGACGCGGCTGATTCCAGCCCAACCAACCCGGAGCCTGCAACGATGACCACCATGTTCACCCCCGACCACGAATGGATCAACATCGAAGACCACGAGGCCGCGGTCGTCGGCATCACGCTGCACGCGCAGGACGCGCTCGGCGACGTGGTCTTCGTCGAGCTGCCCGAGGTCGGGCGCAGCTACAAGAAGGGCGAGGTCGCCGGCGTCGTCGAATCGGTCAAGGCCGCGGCCGACATCTTCATGCCGGTCTCGGGCGAAGTCGTCGAGGTCAACGAAGGCCTGCGCGCCGACCCGGCCCTGGCCAACACCGACCCGATGGGCAACGGCTGGTTCTTCAAGGTCCACGTGACCGACATGGCCGAGTTCGACCACCTGATGGACCCGCCCGCCTACGACGCCTTGCTGAAGACGCTCTGACCGCTTTTCACGATTCCCGCCTGCCCGAAGACCGCCCCACCATGTTGATGTCCGCCCTGAAGCCGCTCGGCGAGCTCGAAGACGACGCCGAATTCACCGCCCGCCACATCGGCCCGAGCGCGGACGACGAAGGCCTGATGCTTTCCGCCATCGGCGCCGCGTCGCGCCAGGCGCTGATCGAAGCCATCGTTCCGCGCTCGATTGCGCGCGCCCGGCCGATGGAACTGCCGGCGCCCTTGTCCGAGAGCGCGGCGCTCGCCGAATTGAAGACCCTGGCGCGCAAGAACAAGCTGCTGAAGAGCTTCATCGGCCAGGGCTACCACGGCACGCACACCCCCGGCGTCATCGTGCGCAACGTCCTCGAGAACCCGGCCTGGTACACCGCCTACACGCCTTACCAGGCCGAGATATCGCAAGGGCGGCTGGAAGCGCTGGTGAACTTCCAGACGATGATCTGCGACCTCACCGGCATGCCGATCGCCAACGCCTCGATGCTCGACGAGGCCACCGCCGCGGCCGAGGCGATGACGCTGGCCCGGCGCAGCGTCAAGAGCCGCAGCGACACGATCATCGTCTCGTCCGACTGCCATCCTCAGACCATCGAGGTGATCCAGACCCGCGCCGCGCCGCTGGGCCTGAAGGTGATGGTGGGCAACGCCCCCGATTTGATGGCGCAGCACGAATTCTTCGCCGTCATCGCCCAATACCCGGCGAGCACCGGCGGCGTCGACGACCTCGCGCCCTGGGCCGAGCAAGCGCACGCGAAGCAGGCCGCCTTCATCGTCGCCGCCGACCTGCTGGCGCTCGCCCTGCTCGTGCCGCCGGGCGAATTCGGCGCCGACGTCGTCGTCGGCAACAGCCAGCGCTTCGGCGTGCCGATGGCCGCGGGCGGCCCGCACGCCGCCTACATGGCCTGCCGCGACGACTGGAAGCGCCAGATGCCCGGGCGCCTCGTCGGCGTCAGCATCGACAGCCAGGGCCAGCCGGCCTACCGCCTGGCCTTGCAGACGCGCGAGCAGCACATCCGGCGCGAGAAGGCGACCTCGAACATCTGCACCGCCCAGGTGCTGCTGGCAGTCATCGCCAGCATGTACGCCGTCTACCACGGCCCCGAGGGGCTGAAGCGCATCGCCGGGCGAATCGCCTCGTACACCGCGATCCTGGCCCAGGGTCTTGCGGAACTCGGCCAGAAGCTGCTGACGACCCAGGCTTTCGACACCCTGCTCGTCGAGACCGGCGAGCGCACGGCCACGGTGATGGCGCGGGCCCTGGCCGCCGGCGCCAACCTGCGCCGTGTGGACGATCGGCACGTCGGCATCACGCTCGACGAGACGACGACAAGGGCCGACCTCGAAGCCCTCTGGAGCTGGTTCGCCGAGCCCGGCCAGGCCCTGCCCCGCGTCGCCGCGCACGAGCGCGGCATCGCCCCGCTGATCCCGCCCGCGCTGCGCCGCACGAGCGGCTTCCTGGCGCACCCGGTGTTCAACAGCCACCACGGCGAGACCGAGATGCTGCGCTACCTGCGCGCCCTCGCCGACAAGGACCTCGCGCTCGACCGCAGCATGATTCCGCTGGGCTCGTGCACGATGAAGCTCAACGCGACCGCCGAGATGATTCCGATCACCTGGCCCGAGTTCGCGAACCTGCATCCCTTCGCGCCGCGCGACCAGCTCGGCGGAATCTGGGAACTCAACGACCAGCTTTGCGCCTGGCTCGCCCAGGCCACCGGCTATGCCGGCGTGAGCCTGCAGCCCAACGCCGGATCGCAAGGCGAATACGCCGGGCTGCTGGCGATCCGCGCCTGGCACGAAGCGCGCGGCGAAGGCCGGCGCAAGGTCTGCCTGATTCCCGAATCGGCGCACGGCACGAACCCGGCCAGCGCCCAGTTGGCGGGCATGCAGGTGGTCGTGACGAAATGCGATGCGATGGGCAACGTCGACCTCGACGACCTGCGCGCCGCCTGCGAGAAGCACAGCGCGGACCTCGCCGCGGTGATGATCACCTACCCGAGCACGCACGGCGTGTTCGAGGTGCGGGTGAAGGAGCTCTGCGAGCTCGTGCACCGCCACGGCGGGCGCGTCTATGTCGACGGCGCGAACATGAACGCGCTGGTCGGCGTCGCCGCGCCGGGCGAGTTCGGCGGTGACGTGAGCCACCTGAACCTGCACAAGACCTTCTGCATTCCGCACGGCGGCGGCGGGCCGGGCGTGGGGCCGGTGGCGGTCGTGGCCGACCTCGTGCCCTTCCTGCCCGGGCACCGCACGGCCGGCATCGGCGGAGATCACTCTGTCGGCGCGGTGAGTGCGGCGCCGCTGGGCAACGCCGGCGTGCTGCCGATCAGCTGGATGTACTGCCGCATGATGGGCAGCGCGGGCCTGCGCGCCGCGACCGAGGTTGCGATCCTCAGCGCCAACTACATCGCCGCGCGCCTGGCCGACCATTACCCGGTGCTGTATTCGGGCGGCGACGCCGGCCTCGAGGGCGGCGGCGTGGCGCACGAATGCATCCTCGACCTGCGGCCGCTCAAAGACCGCAGCGGCATCGGCGCCGAAGACGTGGCCAAGCGCCTCATCGACTACGGTTTCCACGCCCCGACGCTGAGCTTCCCCGTCGCCGGCACGCTGATGGTCGAGCCGACCGAGAGCGAGCCGCTGGCCGAGCTCGACCGCTTCTGCGACGCGATGATCGCGATTCGCCACGAGATCGCCCAGGTCGAGGCCGGCGCCTGGCCTCGGGAAGACAACCCGCTGAAGAACGCGCCGCACACGGCGGCCTCGCTGCTGAAGGCCGACTGGCCGCACGCCTATACGCGCGAGCAGGCGGCCTACCCGCTGCCGAGCCTGAAGCGCCAGAAATACTGGGCGCCGGTGGGCCGGGTCGACAACGTCTACGGCGACCGCAACCTCTTCTGCTCCTGCGTGCCGACGAGCGCCTGGAGCGAATAGGGCCGCGATGGCCGTCTCGGTCTTCGACCTCTTCAAGATCGGCATCGGCCCGAGCAGCTCGCACACGGTCGGGCCGATGCGCGCGGCGCGGCTCTTCGTGCAGCGGCTGGCGCACGAAGGCCGGCTCGCTGCGACGGCGCGCATCTCATGCTCGCTCTACGGCTCGCTCGGCGCCACCGGCAAGGGCCACGGCAGCGACAAGGCCGTGCTGCTCGGCCTGGCCGGCCACGAGCCCGACACCGTGGACCCGGACCGCATCGCGCAGATCCTGGCTGCGATCCGCGGTGAAGCGCGCATCGAGATCGAGCCCGGCCATGCGATCGGATTCACCGAGAAGACGGACCTGCGCTTCCACCGCCGCGAGACCTTGCCGCTGCACGCCAACGGCATGCGCTTCGCGGCGTTCGACGCGGCCGGCGCCGAACTCAGCCAGCGCTGCTATTACTCGGTGGGCGGCGGCTTCGTCATCAGCGACGAAGTGGCGGCCGACGGCAGCCGGCGCCAGCAGATCGCCCCCGACACCTCGGTCCTGCCCTACCCCTTCCACAGCGGCGAGCAACTGCTGGCGCTGACGCGCGAGCAAGGCTGCAGCATCGCCGAGCTGATGCGGCGCAACGAACGCCACTGGCGCAGCGACGCCGAGATCGACGCCGGGCTGTTGAAGATCTGGCGCGTGATGCAGGACTGCGTGACGCGCGGCTGCAGCAACCGCGGCGTGCTGCCCGGCGGCTTCAAGGTGCGCCGGCGCGCGGCCGAGTTGCGCGAGGCGCTCACCGCCAACCCCGAAGCCGCCTTGCGCGACCCGCTGCAGGTGCTCGACTGGGTCAACCTCTACGCGTTGGCGGTGAACGAAGAGAACGCCGCGGGCGGGCGCGTCGTCACCGCGCCGACGAACGGTGCCGCCGGCATCATTCCGGCCGTGCTGCACTACTACACGCGCTTCGTGCAGGGAGCGGACGAGCGCGGCGTGATCGACTTCCTGCTCAGCGCCGCGGCGATCGGCCTGCTCTACAAGGAAAACGCCAGCATCTCGGGCGCCGAGGTCGGCTGCCAGGGCGAGGTCGGCGTCGCCTGCTCGATGGCCGCGGGCGCGCTCTGCGCGGTGATGGGCGGCAGCCCCGAACAGGCCGAGAACGCAGCCGAGATCGGCATGGAACACCACCTGGGCCTGACCTGCGACCCGGTGGGCGGGCTCGTGCAGATTCCCTGCATCGAGCGCAACGCCATCGCCTCGGTGAAGGCGATCAACGCCGCGCGCATGGCCTTGCGCGGCGACGGCACCCATTTCGTGAGCCTGGACCAGGTCATCAAGACGATGCGCGAGACCGGCGCCGACATGATGACCAAGTACAAGGAAACGGCGCGTGGCGGGCTGGCGGTGAATATCGTCGAGTGCTGAGGGGCGGGCCGCGGGGGCGGCGCAGTTCGCACCGATGTCCGGTTCGAAGTCGGAATCGGCCCTCGATATTCATGCGGTTCAGACCACGCCGACGCGTGGCCCGCTGAAGCGGCGGGCCGGGCCCGCGCAAGGTCGGTAAGCGCTTTGCTGTAGTACGCTCGGCCGGCGCTGCTTTGCAGGAAGCTGTCGCTCTGATTATTGGCCGAAGCTCTCGTCGCACCTTGTTGAGCATGCGTCACCCGATCCAGGAATCGCAATTCCGCTATGGCAACCCCAGCGCTGGCCGGCCGTAGGAGGCACCTCACCATCCTGTTTTCCGATCTGGCGAGTTCGACCAGAATCGGCGAACTGATGGAAGCGGAGGACTTTGCGGACCTGCTGGCCCAAATGCGCGAAGCCTGCCGCACCGTGATTACCAGGCACGGGGGAGTTGTCGCTCGTATTCAGAGCGACGGCGCACTGGCGATTTTTGGCTACGAGGGCACGAGAGAGGATGATGGCCGGCGCGCTGTGGAGGCCGCGCTTGAATTCAACGCAATGGTGCGCACGATTCGCGGCCCCGGCTACTATGAAGGCGTCGCGACATTGCAGCTTCATTCCGGCATCCACTCCGGCTTCTGCTTCGTCGACCAAGGCGATCTGGAACGCGGACGCATCGAAGTGCTCGGAGACGTGCCCAATACGGCGGCAAGGCTGGCTGACCTGGCCCGGCCAGGCGAGATCTGCGTCAGCGAAGAAACGCTCGGACCCGCCTCCCATTTCTTCGAGATGAGCCGGCAGACGGTCGTACAGGTCAAGGGGCGGAGTCAACCGCTGTCGGTCTGCACGGTCATCGGACACGCCAAAGCGCGAACGCGCTTCGAGGCGGGGGCAGCCACGGGCCTTGCTCCGTTCGTCGGACGGATCCGGGAACTCGAGGTTCTGCAGGCGAGGCTGCGCAGCGCATTGAACGGATCGCCGCATACGCTGCTGGTCGTCGGTAGCGCAGGCGTCGGCAAGACGCGGCTTCTCGACGAACTGACGCGCCAATCAGCCAGCAAAACCTGCCTCGTGATGCGAGGGTTCTGCGAGAGTTACCTGAGCGCCGAACCGTTTCAGCCTTTCTTGCAGATCGTGCGCGCGCTGGCGAATTCCGGCGAGACGGACTCGAGAACAGTGACCGCTGCCGAACAGAGCGCGGCAGCCATTGCCGCCCAAGTCGTGAGAATGATCTCGACACCGGGAAGCCCCGGCCAGACGCCAGCCGCCGACGATGCAGGGTCGTTCGCCGTTGCGCTGCGCGATGCCATCGACGCCATCGCCTCGACCACGGCATTGCTGCTGGTGATCGACGACTGGCAGTGGGCCGACGACGGCAGCGTGCAGGTGATCGACGCGATTCGCGCGCTTCACCGCCCGATCTTCATCGTTCTGGCCAGCCGCGAACGCGAAGCCGACGAATTGGCGGTCATTCGGGCTGAGCACATGCTGCTGGAGCCTTTGTCGCGGGATGCCACTGTCGAGTCGGTACGCAACCTGCTGCCGGGAGCCGATCCGTTCCTCGTCGACGACATCTATCGCGATTCCGGCGGGAATCCGCTGTTCATCGAGGAACTCTGCCATTCGGCTGCGCACCCGACCGTGCGGGTTGCTGAACGGCAATACGGCAGTTCGGCCTGGTTGGCCTCGTTGATCGAATCGCGCGTTTCACGACTAAGCCCTGAAGATGCCCAGGTGGTGCGCGTGGCATCGGTCATCGGCAACGTCTTGTCCCTGGACCTTCTTTCCCGGGTGGTCGGCTTCGTCGTCGGCGAGCAACAACTGGGCGCCTTGTCGGCGCAGGACTTCCTTTATCCGGCGGAGCAACCGGGCACGGTTCGTTTCAAGCACGGCATTACCCGCGAAGTGGCCTACGCGGGAGTGGGCTTGCGCGAACGCGTCGCGATTCACCTTCAGGTTGCCGCCGCCCTCGACACCGCATCCAGTTCCGGCTCCGGCGAAGACGCCCCCGAAGTCCTGGCGTATCACTTTGCCCAGGGCTTGCTGCCGATGCAGGCAGCCCGCTATGCCGAACTGGCAGGCGACAAGGCCATGGCCGCCCACGCCCTGGACCGGGCCCGGCTGCAATATGTGGCGACGCTCGATTCGCTGGACAAGGCGTTCATGCCCGATCGAACCTTTCTGCAGCACTGGTGCTCCGTTGCACAGCGGCTGGGCATGGCCTGCGTCTTCGATGCGCTGGCCCTCACCGACGCCACCCGGCTGCTCGCGCGTGGCGTCGAACTCGCCCGGCAGTCCGGTGATCCCACCCACATCGCCAGAGCCGAATACTGGCTGGCCTACAACTGCTACGCCAAGGGCCTGGGGCGCGAAGCCTTGCAGCACTGCAAGTCGGCGCTCGATCAGGCCACGCAATTCGCCGACGATCGGCTGCTGGCCCAGTTGCGCGCCACGCTGGGCCAGATCCTGGCGTCGCTCAGCCGCTACGAGGAGTCGATTCCGTTGCTCGACGCAGCCATCGACAGCAAGCGCGCTCGCAGCCGGCCCGGAGGCAGCGTCGCCGTCGGCTCGGCTTTCGCGCTCGCAATCAAAGGCAGCGCGCTCGGCGATCAAGGCCGCTTCGGACTCGCCGAAGAGTGCTTTCACGAGATGCTCGAGCTTCTGAAGGGTTCGTCGCACCAGGTCGTCAGCTCGGTGCGCAACTGGATCGGCGTGGTCTATCTGTGGCAAGGGCGCTGGGCCGATGCCGTGGCCGTCGTCGAAGATTCGATGCACGTCGCCGAAAACGTCCGCAGCCGCCTGCTTCTGGCGTTCAGCAAGTCGATCTGGGGCTTCGGCCAATGGCGCCTGGCCGGCACCGCCGAAGCGAGTCAGGCGGTTCGCGATGCCACGCGCTGGATCGAAGCACGCGGCGGCGCGCTCGGCGCTTCGCTGAACTACGGCTGGATGCTCGACATCGGTGAAGGTCGAGGTGTCGACGAACAACGCCGGCGCAACACCGCCCATCTGCTGCGGCGCGCTCGCCAACACGACCATCTCGGCGTGGCGATGGGCTGCCGCGCCTTGGCGCGGATTGCCGCCAAAGCCGGCCAGGACGATCGGGTGCGGCGCTATCTGGATCTGGCCGACCGCGCGGCAGTGCAGCGCAACTCGCCGCACGAGCGCGCGTCCAACCTAATGTGTGCCGCGGAAATCCGGATGCTCCTGGGCCGGCATCGGGATTCCATCGGCCCGCTGGACGCTGCCTCCGAGATTTTCGAGTCGCTCTCGATGAAATGGCATCTCGAACAGGCAAAGTGGCTTCGGGCGCGGTTTTAGGACGCCAGCGGCTGCCGGATCAGCGGCTGCAGGTACTGGTTGTACAAGCTGTCGGCAAGCTTGGCGAAGCCTGGGGGGCTCGGGTGCATTTCGTTCGCCCAATCGGCTTTGTAGGCCACGCCCGCGAGCGTGCCGTCGAGCGTGCCGCGCAGGTTTGCATGGATCAGCTGGCCGTTGTAAGCCCCAGCGGCATACTCCGCCAGCAGGGCGTTGAATCGGTCCCCGATCCTTTTCATGATGGCCACCTCATCGGCGAGATCGGCGTAGCCGAGATCGGACAGCGGCTTCCAAAGCCGCGACTTCCCGTTGTGCTCAAATGGCCAGAACGGAATTCGCCCATCGGGGATCGGATAGTCGTAGCCCTGCCATACGACGATCGCCGGGCTGCCATCGGCACGGCGGCACCGTTGTTTGACCTTGTTCAGGATTCTGACGATCTGGGTGCGAATAGCGCCATCCGGCCCGTCCATCAAGGTCTTGAGCGCCGTATCGTTTATCTCACGGTCTTCCGCGATCCATTGCTTGATCTGATCCGGGCTGAGTTGCCTTTTCGAGATGTCGACAATGTAGGTCCTGAGAAGATCACCGACGACATCGTTGCCGCCCGCGGAAATCAGGATCGCATCAGGCGCCGTTCCGAGGGCGGCGAGCTGGATATACATGTCGCAGAGCAGACCCACCCCGCTCTTGTCATCCTGTCCAGGCGACCAGTCGACGCCGGCAAATTCAGCCAGCTTGGTTCCGAACGCGGCCTGGTCCGTTACGACAAGGTTCGCGCGCTTGCTCAGTTGAGCAGCAAGGTCGGAATCCCCGTAGTCGAACCAGGAGTCTCCCCCCGCAAGCAGAGACAAGCCGCCTGCGGCCCCGCCCATCATCGGCGCATGAATCGTCGCCAACAGATCGACCGGCAGCTTGATCGCGTGCCCCTGCAACGAGCGAAGCTCTTTCAGGTCCTGCAGCCGGTCGCCCGAAGCCATGGGCGCTTCCAGTGCCGTTGGTGCCGGCGGCATGTCGCCTTCCATGCCGAAGACGAGAGCAAACGCCGTCGGCCGCAGTGCGCCTTCGCATTCAAGCAGACCGCTCAAGACGCCGAGAAGCACGCCCAGCGCCACCTCGCGGCCGGGACAGGCATGAATCGGAATACTTATCCCCGGCGCGAGCGCATTGCTCCAACCGCCGAATACCATTCCCACGTCGACGCGATCGAGCTCCAACAACTCATGCATCGCCGAAACGATGGACACAACCACCGTCTCACCCGGGCATAGTTTCAACGGGCCCAGTTCGTGGTCACTGTTGGCGCGACGCCAGACCACTTCCGGCGACGGACGCAGCATCATCGAGCGAAGCAGCGCCGACTCGACCGGGTCGCACGAATCAGGAGCACGCGCTGCCGGCACCAGCGAGCCGGCCCGCATGGACCAGAAGCTGCCGTCGAGCAGCCACTCGTTGAGCGAGGCCCGCAGATTGCCAACCACCGTAGGCAGGAAGCCGATCAACGCGCCGAGCAGAACCACCGCCACCAGCTCGTCCTGCGATTGGCATGCAGCAGCATTGCCGTCCGCCGGCCGCGGGAACGCCTCGAAGAACGCCTTGGACAACGGGGCGGTCCTGCCCTCGGGATCGGTGGGAAGTTTGCCTTGATCGCGCAGCGACGTGACCCAGTTGCGAAACGCCGTGTTGACCGCCTTGCCATGGCGCGCTCCGAGCTTCGAAACCTCGGCGCCCGGCCGGGGCTGGAAGATGTACCTCGAGGGTGCCAGGAAATGCCCCGGGTACAGCACCGGGTCTTCCGGCTTCCAGTCCCAGCTGAAGCTACCGGCCTTGATGAGAGGCCCGTCGGCCGGCAAGCCGAACCACTGCTGGCACAGGCCTTCCAGCACTTCGTCCCAGACTTCATCGGCACCGAACTTCAGGCGCCACACTGGGTCGCCGGCGTCAAAGGCATTGTCCTTTTCGGTGGCGACCATGCGCGCGATCGACCGCCGCGTCAGTTCGCGCGCCGCCGCGCGCGCCTCCTCCTTTGCGATCAGCGTCCGGATTGCCTTGTTGGGAGCGGCCGAGCGTTGGTGATAGGGACATCCCGGGCCCTGGTCGTCGAGCCCGAGGTAGATGTCGCCCAGGCTCGGAAGCGAACGCTCGCGATAGCCGTTCACGGTATAGCACCCGCGAGAATCCGAGAGCACCGCCTGCGCGTGCGCGTGGCTGGCGGCAAGAACGCCGTAGGGCGTGCGCAGTACACCACCGTAGTCGCGCCGGATCGCGGCCCAGATCGAAGCGGCCGAAAAGTCCTTTTGCGCCTCGGGATCCTCGACGACCGACTTCCAGGCCGCGATGCGCTCGGCTTCCGGAGCGTCGAGCGCCAACAGCCGTTCGATCGCCGCGCGACCCTGGTCAGCCGACCAGGGCCATGCCTGCGACGCCTTCGGGCGCGACGCTTCGGCGGCGCGTTTTTCGAAATTCTTCAGCGCGGCCAGCGAGGGCGTGAACAAGTAAGCACCCCATTCCAGCCGCACCAGCGGATTCGCCAGTCGTGATGGGTCGTCGTCGCCGTCGAGCAGCACGCAGTGAGCCTTCGACACTCCGGTTGTAACCGGCGCCTCGAAGACGAAACTTCGCCGCTCACCCGCCGCGGCAATGCCGACGAGCGGATCGCTGCGAGCGGAATAACCGCCCGTGCTGTTGCCCCCAGCCAACCAGCGCTGGATGACTTCGAACTGTTCGCCAATCCTGGCGTTGTAGGCCATGAAATAGAGGCCCCGGACAGGGAGCGAATTGCGCGGATCGTCCGGGTCGGCGGGATCACTCGACTCGTCATAGCGGGCACCGAAGGACATGCCGCGTCGCATGATGCGCGGTACACGCGCTCCCGGCGGCAGAGGCGGCTGCGGCCGCCCTTGCACGGGGATCGGTCTCTCGGCGCCGACGGAGAGACGGGGATTGGAGCGGCGAATGTGCGCGTGCAATGGGCAACGGCTGCCCTCCAGATCGAAGTTGTAATTGAAGTCGTTGCCCCGTCCCGGCGCAGCCAGTGGATCGCCCGACTTTTGTCGCCCGACCATCTTCGAGGCAATGTCGTCACGGCTGAGGCCGGTATCTGCGGCAGCCCGATCGAGCACTTTGTGAAACAGCGCCACGTTCTGAGAGAGCTTGCGCAGCACCAGGAAGGACCCATTGCGAAGCCAGGGCGAAACAGTCAGCGGGTTTTCGC
>JAGWTS010000496.1 GCA_028868875.1 Burkholderiales bacterium
TTCCTCGGCGGCCGCACGCACCTGACGACGGCCGACGTGGCCGAGGTGGTGCAGGAATTCGCCCAGGAATCGGCGGTGCCGAACCCCGGCGCCGCGCGCCGCCTGGCCAACGGCGCGAGCCCGAGCCGCGTCGGCGGCAGCGAGGTGGTCGATGCGGTCGATCTCGACCTCAGCGCCGCCCAGCTCGACCCCGCCGAGGCCAGCGCGATGTCGGCCCAGCTCGCGGCGCTCACGGCCGACCAGCGCGGCGACCAGCTGCAGCGGCTCGAACGCAGCCTGCTGCGGCTCGAGCGCAGCAACCTCGAGACGCTGGCGCTGCTGCAGAAGCTCGTCGCCGGACTGACGAAGCCGGGGCCCTGAGGGCGAGCCGGCACGCCGCCCGCACCGCACAGGACCACCATGCTTGCCCCCGCGATCACCAACGCGCTGACGATCGACGTCGAGGACTATTTCCAGGTCTCGGCCTTCGCCCCCTATATACGGCGCGACGACTGGGAACGCCGCGAATGCCGCGTCGAGCGCAATGTCCAGCGCATCCTCGGCCTGCTGGCCGACGCCGACACCCGCGCCACCTTCTTCACGCTGGGCTGGATCGCCGAGCGCTATCCGCAACTCGTGCGCGCCATCGTCGACGGCGGCCATGAACTCGCCAGCCACGGCTATGGCCACGAGCGCGCCAGCGACCTCGACGAGGCCGCCTTCCGCGCCGATGTCGGGCGTGCGAAGGCGCTGCTAGAGGACATCGCCGGCCGCCCCGTGCTCGGCTACCGCGCGCCCAGCTTCTCGATCGGCAGCGCCAACCTCTGGGCCTTCGACGTGCTGGCGCGCGCCGGCTACCGCTACAGCAGCAGCATCTACCCGATACGCCACGACCATTACGGCATGCCCGACGCGCCGCGCTTCGCGCACGCGGTGCGCGCCGGCCTGCTCGAGGTGCCGGTGACGACGCTGCGCCTGGCCGGCCGCAACCTGCCGTCCAGCGGCGGCGGCTACTTCAGGCTGCTGCCCTACCCGCTGTCGCGCTGGATGATCCGCCAGGTCAACGGCCAGGACCGCCAGGCCGCGATCTTCTACTTCCACCCCTGGGAGATCGACCCCGGCCAGCCGCGCATTCCCGGCATCGACGCGCGCACCCGCTTCCGCCACTACGTCAACATCGACCGCATGGACGCGCGGCTGCAGCGGCTGCTGGCGGACTTCCGTTGGGGCCGAATGGATGACATTTTTCTCGGCCCGAATCGACCCGCATCCGCGCATGCCGCCGAATCTGCGGTCTGATCACGCCCCGTGCCCCAGCTCAAGATCCTGAACCCCGACGACGCGGCCGCCAACGCGGCCTGGGACGCCTACGTCCTCGCGCATCCGCGGGCCACCTTCTTCCACCGCGCCGGCTGGCAGCGCGTGCTGCGCCGGGCGTTCCGCCACCCCGGCCATTACCTGTACGTGGAGGACGGCGGCCGCATCACCGGCGTGCTGCCGCTGGCGCATGTCAAGAGCCTGCTCTTCGGCAACGCGCTGGCGAGCCTGCCGTTCGCGGTCTACGGCGGCGTCGTCGCCGACGACGAGGCCGTCGCGTCGCGGCTGCGCGCCGAGGCCCAGCGGCTGGCGAAGTCGCTCGGCGTCGACCACCTGGAGCTGCGCAACCTCGAACGCACCCAGCCCGACTGGCCCGAGCAGGACCTCTACGTCACCTTCCGCAAGGCCATCCTGCCCGACGAGGAAGCCAATATGCTGGCGATCCCGCGCAAGCAGCGGGCGATGGTGCGCAAGGGCATCAAGAACGGCCTCAGCGCCACCGTCGACCCCGGCGTCGAGCGCTTCTTCGCCGTCTACGCCGACAACGTCCACCGCCACGGCACGCCGGCGATGCCGCGGCGCTACTTCCAGGCGCTGCGCGACGAGTTCGGCGACGACTGCGAGGTGCTGACGGTCTGCGACGCGCAGGGCCGCGTCATCTCCAGCGTGCTGAGCTTCTACTTCCGCGACGAGGTGCTGCCGTACTACGCCGGCGACGCCGAGGCCGCGCGCGAGCTTGCCGGCAACGACTTCAAGTACTGGGAGCTGATGCGCCGCGCCTGCGCGCGCGGGCTCAAGGTCTTCGACTACGGCCGCAGCAAGCAGGGCACGGGCTCGTACGCGTTCAAGAAGAACTGGGGCTTCGAGCCCCAGCCGCTGCACTACGAGTACTGCCTGTACAAGCACGACCAGGTGCCGCAGAACAACCCCAACAACGCGAAGTACAAGCTGCTGATCGAGGCCTGGCGGCGGATGCCGATCGGGCTGGCGAACTGGCTCGGGCCGTTCATCGTCAAGAGCCTGGGTTGAGCGGGTCCGGGACATGAACGCGATCGTCATCCCCGCCCCGGCCGCCACGCGCTGGCGCGTCGCGCTGGCCGCGCTGACCTTGCTGCTGGTGGCGCTGCTTTGGCTGTTCCGCGACACCGCGCTCGGCATGGTCGACATCTGGTGGCATTACGAAACCTATACCCACGCGTTTCTGGTCGTGCCGATCTCGCTGTGGCTGGTGTGGCGGCGGCGCGCCGAGCTTGCGGCGCTGACGCCGCGGCCGCAGCCCTGGCTGCTGGTCCTGCTCGCCCTCGTCGGCGTCGCCTGGCTGGCCGGCGACCTGGCGCTGGTCAACGTGGTCTCCCAGTTCGCCTTCGTCGGCATGATCGTCGTCGCGGTCACCGCGGTGCTGGGCACGACGGTCGCATGGTCCATCGCGTTCCCGCTCGCGTTCCTGTTCTTCGCCGTGCCCTTCGGCGAATTCGCCATCCCCTGGATGATGCGCTGGACCGCCGACTTCACCGTCTACGCGCTGCAGCTCAGCGGCATACCGGTCTACCGGGAAGGCCAGTCCTTCGTCATCCCCTCGGGCTCCTGGTCGGTCGTTGCCGCCTGCAGCGGAGTGCGCTACCTGATCGCGTCGTTCATGGTCGGCACGCTGTTCGC
>JAGWTS010000497.1 GCA_028868875.1 Burkholderiales bacterium
TTCAGGTCGCGCACCGAGATCTTGATCTTCTCGGTCGTCGGCAGGCCGACTGGACGGTCCATCTCGGATCTCCGATTCAATGCTTGTTGCGGAACATCACGCGCGCCAGGATGTTCAGCGCAAGTACGCCCAGCGTGATGAGAAAGACGCCGGCCCAGGCCAGTTTCTGCCAGTTTTCGTAGGGGCTCATCGCGAACTTGAAGATCGTCACCGGCAGGCTCGCCATCGGCGAGCCCAGGCCCAGGGTGAAGAACTGGTTCGACAAGGCGGTGAACAGCAGCGGCGCGGTCTCTCCGGCGATGCGCGCCACGGCCAGCAGCACGCCGGTGATGACACCGGCGAGCGAGGCCTTGAGCGTGACCGAGGAGATCACCTTCCACTTCGGCGTGCCCAGCGCATAGGCGGCCTCGCGCAGCGAATTCGGGATCAGCGAGAGCATGGTCGCGGTCGTGCGCACCACCACCGGAATCACGATCAGCGCCAGCGCGAGGATGCCAGCGAAGGCCGAGAACGACTTCAGGGGCGCCACCACGGCGGCATAGATGAACAGGCCGATGACGATCGACGGCGCCGACAGCAGGATGTCGTTGATGAACTGGGTGATGTGCCCGAGCCACGAGCGCTGGCCGTATTCGGCGAGGTAGATGCCGGCCAGCACCCCGATCGGCGTGCCGATCAAGGTGGCCAGCGAGACCATGATGAACGAACCCGTGATCGCGTTGGCGAGTCCGCCCGAGTTCTCCTGCGGGGCCGGCGTCGACTGCGTGAACAGTTGCAGCGAAAGGCCGCCGGCACCGAGCCGGACGGTGTCGAAGAGGATCCAGATGAGCCAGAACACGCCGAAGGCCATCGCCAGCAGCGCCAGGGTGAGCGCGAGCGCGTTGACGCGCTTGCGCCGGCGGTGCATGGCCAGGCGCTGGTTGTCCAGGGCGAGGCTCATCTGGCGCGCCGACGCGCTCATGATCGGCTCCCTTCGCCGCGGCGCAGCCGCATCAGCAGCACGCGCGAGAAGCCGAGCACGACGAAGGTGATGAGGAACAGGATCAGTCCGAGGTAGATCAGCGCCGCCTGGTGCAGGCCTTCGCCGGCCTCGGCGAACTCGTTCGCGAGCGCCGAGGTGATGCTGTTGGCCGCCTGGAACAGCGAGAGCGAATCGAGCTGGTTGAAGTTGCCGATGACGAAGGTCACCGCCATGGTCTCGCCCAGGGCGCGCCCGAGGCCGAGCATGACGCCGCCGACGACCCCCGTCTTCGTATACGGCAGCACGACCCTCCAGACCACTTCCCAGGTCGTCGAGCCCAGGCCGTAGGCCGATTCCTTGAGCATCGGCGGCGTCACGTCGAAGACGTCGCGCATGGTTGCGGCGATGAAGGGAATGATCATGATCGCCAGGATGATGCCGGCCGAGAGGATGCCGATGCCCACCGGCGGCCCGCTGAAGAGCGTCCCCAGCACCGGCACGTTGCCGAACAGCGCCTGCAGCGGCTGCTGGACATAGGTGGCGAGCAGCGGGCTGAAGACGAGCAGGCCCCACATGCCGTAGACGATCGAGGGCACGGCCGCGAGCAGCTCGATGGCGATGCCCAGCGGCCGCTTGAGCCACTTGGGCGAGAGCTCGGTGAGGAACATTGCGATGCCGAAGCTCACCGGCACCGCGATCAGCAAGGCGATGAACGAGGTCATCAGCGTGCCGTAGACCATCACCAGCCCGCCGTACTTGTCCTGCACCGGATCCCAGTCCTTGGACCAGAGGAAGCCGAGGCCGAACTTCTGGATCGCCGGCGCGGCGCCGACGACGAGCGAGGCGATGATGCCCACGAGCAGCGCCAGCGTCAGCCAGGCCGCGCCGTGGACGACGGCCGAGAACAGCGCGTCGCCCCAGGGCAGGTTGCGGCGCCGCTGCGGCGGATCTCCCAGCGGGCTCGCTCGCTCCATCTCGCTCTTTTCGTCGTAGGAATGGGCGGGGAGTGTAGCGGCCAAGAGTGCCTCCGCAGGGTCGCAGGTTGCAGGCTGCTTACTTGAACGCGATGGCCTTGCCTGCGCCATCCTTGAGCTTGTCGGACCACTCCTTGCGGATCATGTTCTTCACCGATTCCGGCAGGGTCACGTAGTCGAGCTGCTCGGCCGCGGCGTCGCCGTGGGCGTAGGACCAGTCGAAGAACTTGAGCACGCTGGTGGCTTGCGCGGGCTTGTCCTGGACGATGTGCATCATCACGAAGGTCGCGCCGCTGATCGGCCACGCCGCCTTGCCGGGCTGGTTCGTCAGCATCTGGAAGAAGCTCTTGGACCATTGCGCCCCGGCGGCAGCGGCCTTGACGTTCTCGGCACCCGGCTCCACGTACACGCCGGCCGCGTTCTTCATCTGCACGAAGGCCATCTTGTTCTGCTTGGCGTAGGCGTACTCGACGTAGCCGATCGAGTTGGGCAGGCGCTGGACGAAGGACGAAACCCCCTCGTTGCCCTTGCCGCCGACGCCGTTGGGCCAGTTCACCGCGGTGTTGACGCCGACCTTGCTCTTCCAGTCGCCGTTCACCTTCGAGAGGTAGTCGGTGAAGATGTAGGTGGTGCCCGAGCCGTCGGCGCGGTGCACGGTCGAGATGGCGGTATCGGGCAGCGCCACACCCGGATTCAGCGCCTTGACCGCGGCGTCGTCCCACTTGGTGATCTTGCCGAGGTAGATGTCGGCCAGCACGGCGCCGGTGAGCTTCATCTGGCCCGGCTCAATGCCCTTGATGTTGATGACGGGCACCACGCCACCCATTACCGTGGGGAATTGCAGCTGGCCTTTGGACTTGAGCACCTCGTCGGTGAGCGGCATGTCGGAAGCACCGAAGTCCACGGTCTTGGAATCGATCTGCTTGATGCCGCCGCCAGAGCCAATGGACTGGTAGTTCACCTTCACGCCGGTGGCCTTGTTGTAGTCAGACGCCCATTTGGCGTAGATCGGGGC
>JAGWTS010000111.1 GCA_028868875.1 Burkholderiales bacterium
AGCGCCTCGCGCTCAGCCGCACGCCGCTGCGCCAGGCGCTGCAGCGGCTCGAACGCGAGGGTTTTCTGCAGGTGCTGCCCAAGGTGGGCTGGCAGGTGGCGCCGTTGGACTTCGACATCTTCGACGAGCTCTATGACCTGCGCATCCTGATCGAGGGCCACGCCGCGCAACTGCTGGCGCAGGCCGAGTCGCGCGAGCCGCTGGCGGCCCTGGCCGAGGTCTGGCTGGCGCCGGCCGCGGAGCGCCTTGGCGATGCCTCCGAGGTCGGGCGGCTCGACGAGCAGTTCCACGCCACGCTGGTTCGCTCCAGCGGCAATCGCGAGATGGCGCGGGTACATGGCGAAATCACCGAGCGCATCCGCATCATCCGCCGCCTGGACTTCACCAAGCCGGCGCGGATCGAGGCAACCTACGACGAGCACGCGCGCATCCTGCGCGCCATCACGCGCCGCCGCGGCGACGAGGCGCGGCGCCTGCTCGCCGCCCACATCGAGCAGAGCAAGCTCGAGGTGCGGCACATCACGCTCGACATGATGTTCCGGGCACGGCGCCGGGCCTGAAGTCTGAGGCAAACAGGCACTGGAAGGTTTGGCACTCTCCGACGCGTCCCCGCGCCTTCTGTCCGCCAGCCCGGATCAATCCGAGCTTGTCGGCGACGGACACACAGGGTGAACTTCCGGAGTGTCGATGCGCATCCGCGATCACGACAGTCGGTTTGCAGATGTCGGGATTCAGCGCGGGCGTTGCCTGGCTTCGACCTGCAAGCGATTCGCCGCAGCGATATCGGGCACGGCCCTGCGCCGATGGCTGCCCTTCGACATACCGCGCAGGTGCTCGCGGACCGCGCACTTCGAGTCACATCCGGGTTCGCAACCGCTCAATTTCTCAATCAATCATGGAGGCCATGAACGGGCCGGGTTGTGGCCAATTCGGACAAGTCTTCCCACATTGCAAGCACGGGCAAACCAAGTTCCAGGCAAGCTCGATGCCTCGCGTGGCCGAACACGACTTCCAGAAGAATCCGCCGCCCAACCGCGCCGCCTGCGGCCCGCTGGGTGCGCCTGAAGGGGTGCCGCATGGGTAGGCCCTCGAAGCTGTCTCCCCGCACTTGGCAGGCGCTCACGGCCCGCCTGCTGGCGGGCGAGCGTGCCGCCGACCTGGCGCGCGAACTCGGCGTGAGCAAAGCAACGGTATCCGAACGGCTGTCGCCGCAGGTGCAGGCTGTCCGCAGCGTTGCGCAACGGCTGTTCGACGCCGAGCAGGCCCTGCGCGCACTGCCACCGGTGAGCCAGGCGACCGCGCTGCGCCTGGCCCGGGAGGGACGCATTCGCGCCGACGCCGAGCGCATCGCAGTGGAGGTGCTGACGGCCCGACTCTGGCGCCTGTAGCTGGCCGGTTTGTGAACGGCAAGGCTTGGCAACCTGGGCCGCGCCGCTTCCTCAGACCAGGGGAAGAGCAGGAGGCCGAACGCTTCGCGCGCGCGTGAGTCCGTGAGTCCGTAAGGGTCAACTCCTGGTATGTGGAATGGAACAGGAGCACTCCGCGCGCGAGGACGAACCGGCTTCGCCGAACAATACGCCGCGCGCGCGAGGGTGGCGCGACTTCGCTGCAGGCGAGGGCGTCACGTTGACAATGGCGAGGTTGCCAGCTTGGTTGCCACGGTTTCCGGTCCCCGCGCATGAGGGCGACCCGCCTGTAACGCGCGCCGCTGTAACGCAGGCTGTAGCAGCAAAACCGCCCAGCGAGCTTTTGCCCTGCGGGCCTGCAGTTCGAGACCAACAGCGGTATCCAGCCTGGTATCCAGCCGGGCAGCCCATTTTTCTGGTAACCGCGCCCTCGGTAACCGCGCCGTCAAGCACTCCAGCGACCAGTCTTCACGCTCGACAGCGCGCCGGCTGTCACGTCGAACGCGGCGAGCGCGGACCGTGTTCGCTGGCGGGTGGCAGTGCGTCAACATAGCAAAAAGAGCATAATAAAGGCATGTGGACGGTAGAGCTTCACCCGCTGGCCGAGCCCGAATTGCGCGCGCTGCCTGCCGCGGCATGCAGGCTCGCTTTCTGCATATCGCCGAACTGCTGCAAGAGTTCGGGCCGCAGCGAGTCGGATTGCCGCACATTCGGCCCCTGGAGGGCAAGCTGTGGGAGATGCGGATGCAGGGGCGCGACGGCATTTCCCGGGCGCTGTACGCCGCCATCCACGGGCGCCGCTTGCTGGTGCTGCACCTGTTCGTGAAGAAGACGCAGGCCACGCCTCGCGCTGCCATCAACACGGCGCAGAAACGATTGGAGAACTCGCCATGAAGTCCCTCAAGACGCTGAAAGCCGAACTGTTGGCCGACCCCGCCATCCGCGCCGAATACGACGCCCACGCGGCCGAGTACGAGACTGCGCGCGAACTGATTGCCGCCCGCGCTCGCGCCGGCCTGACGCAGGCGGAAGTGGCCGCCCGCATGGGGACCGACCAAAGCACGATTGCCCGCCTGGAGAGCGGCAAGCGCTCGCCATCGCTGCGCACGCTGCAGAGGTACGCCGAGGCGCTGGGCGCGCGCGCCGTGGTGCGTATCGAGCTGCTACCGGTGAGCTGAATCGACGCCGGTTGGCGACGCGGCCGGGCTGGTGCCGAATAGCCGAAAACCGGTGCCAGCCCCTACACAGCCCCTACATGGAGCAGGGTGCAGGTCGAGCAAAGAAAAAGGACCTAGACGCCGAAGCTTCTAAGTCCTTGTTTCATATCGAGTTTTCTTGGCTCCCCGACCTGGGCTCGAACCAGGGACCTACGGATTAACAGTCCGGCGCTCTACCAACTGAGCTATCGGGGAACAGCCTATGAGTATATCGGTTTTTTGCGCCGCCTCGAACACTCACTCACTCGCTCGATCAGAAATCGAGCTGGAGCGACAGGTGCGCTGCCGCCGGCATCACCGGGTAGAGATACACCAGCCCGTACTGGAACGGCGACTCGCGCCAGGCGCGCCGGTTCGTCACGTTGTCGACGCCGGCGCGCCAGGTCAGCGTCGACGATCCGACCTTCGTCGTGTAGCGCGCCCCCAGGTCCAGCCGCGTCCAGCCCGGGATCGACAGGCTGTTGTCGGGCACCACGGTGCGTTCGCCCTGGAAGTCCAAGGCCGCCAGCACGGTCAGGCCCGGCAGCGTCCCCACGTCGTATCCGACCTGGGCCTTCAAGGTCTTCGCGGGCACGTTCACCGGGCGCATGCCGTTGCCCGGCATCAGTTGCACGCCGCCCAGGCGCGCCTGCAGCAGCATCGCGCTGGCGTCGACGGTCCAGGGCCCGGCGCGGCCGTTGATCGAGGTTTGCAGGCCGCGGTGTCTTTCCGTGCCGTCGATGGCGTAGGCGGCTGTCTGATCGGCAATCGCGGTGGCGCTGGTGTCGCTGACATGCGGCTGGGCGATATCGAAGGCGGCGAGGCTCCAGACGGCGCCACCGGCCAGGCGGACCTTCAAGCCGAGTTCGGCCTGGCGCGAGACCTGGGTCGGCAGCGCCGCGCCGGGGTGGGCGTAGACGGGCAGGTTGGGCGTCACGTTCGATTCGACCCCCTGGCCCCAACTCGCGTAGGCGATCGTGCCCGCCACGACCTCGCGCGACAGCGCCAGCCACGGGGTCGTGAAGCTCTGGTCGTAGGAGGTCGGGGCGCTGCCGTCGGTCTGGATGCTTGCGCGCTGCAACCGGGTGTGGCGCAAGCCGGCCCACAGCTGCCAGCCGCCGCCGAACGAGACGGCGTCTTGCAGGTGCAGTTCGCTCGAGCGTTCGTCGCGGTTGGTATTGGTCGCGTTCGGGGTCGGGTTGGGGGCGAGCACGGTGTTGCCGTCGACCGTCGCGGCGCCCAGATCCTGAAAGACCTGGGGTCCGAAGTGGCCGATGAAGCGCGTGAACAGCAGGCCCGCGCTCCAGGCGTGGCCCAGGCCCAGCCATTCGGCTTTGCCGTTGAAGGCCAGGTCGAGGTCGGCACTGCGCCGGTGCTCGCCTTCGCTGCGGTAGTCGAAGAGCTCGAAGCTGCCGTCGCTGCAATTGCCCAGGCCGCCGGCGGCGCAGCCGAAGGGGAATGCGGCCCGGTCTTCGCTGTGCAATGCCTGCACCATGCCGTGGGCGACGAAGGTGGTGTCCGCGCCCAGCTTGCGCGTCCAGCGCAGCGAGCCGGTCGCGCCGTCTAGCACCACCGGCAGGGTCCAGGGCTGGTCGTTGAGGTTGATGCGCGGGTCGACGCTGCGCGGGTCCGGCACGGCGCTGCCGATCAGGCTGAAGCCCGGCACGCTGGGCTGCGATTGGCGGCTCAGTTCGACTTCGGCTTCGAGCGTCTGGTCGCCGTCCACGCGCCATTCGCCGGCCAGCGCCAGCAGCTGGCGCGAGCCCTTGGCGTCGCGCTGCGGCGGGTCGAGGTGTTCGTCGGCCGCGTTCAGGCGCCAGCCGAACTGGCCTTCGTTGCCGAAGCGGTCTCCCAGGTCGACCGATAGGCCCAGCGTCGCGTTCTGCTGCCAGCCCAGCGTGGCCGTGCGAATGCGGCCTTCGGGCCGCTTGACGACCAGGTTGACGAGCCCGCCCGGCGCGCTCGTGCCGGCCTGGATGCCGCTCGTGCCTTCGAGCACTTCGACGCGCTGCTTGTTCTCGAGCGGGATCGCCGTCTCGGCGTTGATCGGCAGGCCGTCGCGGCGGTAGTTGAAGCGGTTGTCCAGCGTGAAGCCGCGCACCGTCAGGATGGTCCAGTAGCCTTCGGCGTCGTAGTTGTCGTTGACGCTGGCCTCGAGCCGTGTCAGGTCGTAGAGCTGGGTCACGCCGGCGTCCTTCATCTGCGTTTCGCCGACGAGGGCTGCGCTCAACGGCGAGACGGCCAGCGGCAGGTCGCCGAAGCCGGCGACTGCGGCCGCAGCCGGCAGTGCCCGGCCGGTGATCGTCACCGTCTGGGCTGCGTCATCGGCGCGGGCGCTGCCGGCCGCCAGCGTCAGCGCCGCCAATGCGGCCCAGGCCAGCGGGGCGGGCGCGAATCGCGCGCCGCGCGAAGACGAAGAAGAAAGGAATTCGAAATGCGCCATCGTCGGCCTCCGGAGTCGGTGGCAGGTCGGCATTGCGGAGAAGTCGTACAGCCCTGCGGCGCACTCGATCGGCGACATGCTTCCCTGCGCGAGGATTACCTCATTCAGGTTCAAAGGGACTTTCTCAGCCGGGCCGCGCGCACGCGATCCAGCACCCCTAGCGAAAGCGGCGCAACGAGTGCGCCGCCCGGTCATTATCGCGAAAAGCGGATTCAGTCGAAGACCGGCGAATCCACGCCCAGCACCTTGTGCAGTTTCGGGCTCGTGGTCGTGTATTGAAGCAGGATGCGCTTTTCCGGAAACACATAGGGCGCGGCGCCGAAGGCGGCGAGCGCGGCTTCGTGGAAGCCCGAGAGGATGAGCTTCTTCTTGCCCGGATAGGTGTTGATGTCGCCCACCGCGAAAATGCCCGGGATGTTGGTCTCGAACTTCTCGGTGTCGACGACGATCTGCTTGCGCTCCAGGCCCAATCCCCATTCGGCGATGGGTCCGAGCTTGGGGCTCAGGCCGAAGAAGACGAGCAGCATGTCCAGCGGCATCACGCGGGTGACGCCGTCGGCGCCGGTGACCTTGATGCGCGCCAGCCGCCCTTGCTCTTCCTCGCAGCCCGTGACCTGGCCGACGACGAACTGCATTTCGTAGGCCTCGCACAACTCCTTCATCTTGGCCACGCTCGCCGGGGCGGCGCGGAAGCCGTCGCGGCGGTGGATCAGGATCACGCTCTCGGCGCGGTTCGGGCCTTCCTGGGCGAAGTTCAGCGCCCAGTCGAGCGCCGAATCGCCACCGCCGACGATGACGATGTTCTTGCCCGCGAACTGGGCCGGGTTCTTGACGCGGTAGAAGAGCTGGCTGTCGTCGAACTTGTCCAGGCCGTCGACCTTGAGCGTGCGCGGCTGGAACGAGCCGACGCCGCCGGCGATGAAGACGGTCTTGGTCAGAAAGCGCGTGCCCTTGCCGGTCTCGACGTAGAAGCGGCCGTCTGGCTCGCGCCGCACGACGCTGACCTCGGAGCCGAAGTGGAAGGTCGCGCCGAAGGGCTCGATCTGCTTCAACAGGTTGTCGGTGAGTTCCTTGCCGGTGCAGACCGGAACCGCCGGGATGTCGTAGATCGGCTTGTCGGGGTAGAGCTCGATGCACTGCCCGCCGGGGTAGGCCAGCGAGTCGATGACATGGGCCTTGATCTCCAGCAGGCCGAGCTCGAAGACCTGGAACAGGCCCACCGGGCCGGCGCCGACGATGACGGCATCGGTCTCGATCGGGCCGTCGTGGGCGAGGGCGGTTCCGGTGATCTCGGGGTTCAGGTTCGCATCCATCGGGAATTCACTTTTTCAGCTCGGACAGCTTGTCCTTGCGGTCTTTCCATTGTTCGGCATCGGGCAGCGGCGACTTGCGCTTGGTGATGCTCGGCCATTTGCGCGAGAGCTCGGCATTGAGCTTGATGAACTGCAGCTGGTCCGACGGCACGTCTTCCTCGGGCAGGATGGCGTTGACCGGGCATTCCGGGATGCAGACCGCGCAGTCGATGCATTCATCGGGGTCGATGGCGAGGAAATTGGGGCCTTCGCGAAAACAATCGACCGGGCAGACATCGACGCAGTCGGTGTATTTGCAGCGGATGCACGATTCGAGGACGACGTGAGTCATGAGGAGGATTCGAGTGCTGGGGGGACGAAAGGAGGGGGCCGGCAACACCGGCCCCTGGTCGCGCGCGATTTTAAGGCGGGAGTCAGGCCGCCGCGACTTGCACTGCCTCGGCCTGCTTCGAAACAGGTTTTGTCGGAGTCGGGCTCGCCCCCGCGCCGACCACGACCACGGTCGGCCGGCCCGCGTGGAGCAGGGCGGCGGTGGCCAGATCGGCCAGGAGGTGGTCGCTTGCCAAGGCGTCGGGCCAGCCCGCGCGCGACACCACGCTGACGGGCGTGTCGGCGCTCCAGCCGGCTTGCGTCAGGCGTCGGCCCAGCCGCGCGAGCTGGCGCCCGGCCATGTAGAACACCTCGGTGTCGGCGTTGCGACCGGCTTCGAGCCGGCCTTCGCGCGTCATCGCGGTGCTCAGGCTCACGCTGCGGCCGTTGCCGCGGCGCGTCAGCGGGCGCCGGGTGTGGGCGGCGGCGGCGATGGCCGCGGTGACGCCGGGCACCACCTCGCATTCGATGCCGTGGCGCGCCAGCGCCTGCAGCTCTTCTTCGAGGCGGCCGAAGATGCTCGGGTCGCCGCCCTTCAGGCGCACCACCACGGCGTGCGTCTGCGCCAGGCGCACGAGCATGGCGTCGATGGTGGCCTGGCCGGTGGAGTCGGCGAAGCCGCGCTTGCCGACGTCGATCCAGTTCGCCCGCGGCGCGAAGGCGCGCAAGGCCGGGTCGGTGAGGGCGTCGAAGAGCACGACCTCGGCCTCGGCGAGCCGGTTCGCGCCGCGCAGCGTGATGAGGTCGGCCGCGCCGGGGCCGGCTCCGATGAAGAAGACGCGGCCCATCAGGCGACAGCCTTCTCCGGCCGCAGGTGCAGGCCGCATTCGCGTACGCCTTCGCCTTCCCACCACCAGCGTCCGCTGCGCGGGTCTTCGCCGAGCGAGACGGCGCGTGTGCAGGGCGCGCAGCCGATGCTCGGGAAGAAGCGGTCGTGGAGCTCGTTGTAGGGCACCTCGTTGACCGAGACGTAGTGCCAGATGTCGGCCTCGCTCCAGTCGGCGAGCGGGTAGAACTTCTCGCGCCCTTCGGCGTCGATTTCGAAAAAGGGCACCGTGCTGCGCGCTTCGGACTGTTCGCGCCGCAGCCCGGTAACCCAGGCGCTTCGGCCTTCGAGCAGGCGCTTCATCGGCTCGAGCTTGCGCGTGTCGCAGCAGGCGCGGCGCAGCTCCACGCTCTCGAACATGGCGTCTTCGCCATGCCTGCGCACGAAATGCAGCACCGCCTCCTGGCGCGGCGCGTAGACCTGGACCTCGATGCCGTAGCGCTGGTGGATGGCCGGAATCAGGGCCCGGGTCTCGGCGTGCAGGCGCCCGGTGTCGAGGGTCGCGACCGGAATGCCGAGCCTGTGGCGCGCGATCATGTCGGTCAGGACCATGCCTTCGACGCCCAGGCTGCTGGACTGGACGATGGTGCCGGCGTGGTCTTCGGCGGCTTCGCGCAGCAGCGCGACGGCATGGGCGACGCGGGCTTCGTATCCGCGTGTCTTGCGGGCGTGGAGTTCGATGGCGGATCTCATGGAGGGCTCAGGCTGCGTGGCGGATCGAGGCCGCGTTGTCGAGGTCACGACTGTAGAAATCCCTTATATGTTTGAAAAGAACATAGAAGTTGATTGCATATTCCGAAATTGAATTTGAACGCGATTTCCTACAATCCTGCCGATGGTCGAGTCGATGCGCGCACGTTCGCTGATACGGTTTCTGTGTTTCTGGGTCGTTCTCGCGCTTGCCGCTTGCCAGACCGCACCACCGCCGAGCCCGCCGGTCCCACCCGCGCCGCCGGTCGTCGTCGCCCCACCGCCCGCGCCGAAGCTGCCGCCGAAGCTGCCGCGCATCGGCCTGGCGCTCGGCGGCGGTGCGGCGCGCGGCTTCGCCCATATCGGCGTCATCGAGGTGTTGGAAGAAAACGGCATCCGCCCAGACCTGGTCGTCGGAACCTCGGCTGGCAGCCTGGTCGCGGCGCTCTATGCCTCGGGCAGGAGCGGAGCCGAACTCGCCTCCCTGGCCCGGACCATGGACGAGGGCGCACTCACCGACTGGTCGTTCCCGTCGCGCGGCCTGATTCGCGGCGAGGCGCTGGCGCGCTACGTGCGGGAGCAGACCGCGAACCGGCCGATCGAGCACATGAAGCTGCCGCTGGGCATCGTCGCCACCGATCTCGCCAGCGGCGAGCCCATCCTGTTCCGGCGCGGCGACGTCGGAACCGCGGTGCGGGCTTCGAGCGCGGTGCCTGCGGTCTTCATGCCGGTGCGCATCGGCGCCCGCGAGTACGTCGACGGCGGGCTGGTGTCGCCGGTGCCGGTGCGCTTCGCGCGCGAGATGGGCGCCGAGATGGTGATCGCGGTCGACATCTCGTCGCCGCCCGACGGCAACGCCACCAGCGATGTCATGCAGATGCTGCTCCAGACCTTCTCGATCATGAGCCGAAGCATCAACCAGTTCGAGTTGCGCGACGCCGACATCGTGCTGCGCCCGGCGCTGGCGGGAGTGTCCAGCGCCGATTTCGCCGCGCGCCAGCGCGCCATCCTGGCCGGTCGCGAAGCCGCCCTGGCGGCGCTGCCCCGGATCCGCGCGCGCATTGCAGCCTTGACCCGCTAGAAATGCGACGCCCCAAATAAAACGGCCCGGTCTTGCGACCGGGCCGAAGGTACCAGGACAAGGGGGGTTGTCGCAAGGTACCGAGGAGACAACCTTCCAGGGAGACCCCGGCAGGACGCCGGGGCTTCGATCAGATCAGGCTGAATCCAGAAAGTTCAATGAACTTTTGCGTGTTCAGGCAGCCTTCTTGGAAGCAGCCTTGGTCGCGCCCTGGGTCGCCTTGACCGCGGTGTTGGTGATCGCGGTGAAGTTCGCTTCGGCGACTTCTGCGGCCTGCTTGGCGGCCTTGTGCACGCTTTCGTAGGCGTTGTTGGCGGCGGCGACGGCCGACTTCACGAGGGCGACGGCGTTCTCGCTGCCGGCCGGGGCGTTCTTGACGGCGGTGTCGACCAGCGACAGGACCGACTGCTGGGTGTCGGCCATCGTGGCTTCGGCAACCTTGCCGAAGTCGGCGCTGGTGCCGGCGACGATGTCGTACAGGTGGCGGCTGTAGGCGGCGGCCTTCTCGGCGGCCGGCTGGAGCAGGCTGGCTTGCAGCGCGAGCAACTCTTGCGCGTCTTTGACGGACAGGGCGGCGCGGGTCGACTCGGCGAATTCGCCCAGCGTGGTCTTGGCCAGTTGCAGGTTCAGTTCGACCAGCTTCTCGACGCCTTCGAAGGCCTTGTTGGTCAGACCGAAGAGGGTTTCGACATTGGCCTTCTGGGCGGCCATCAGTTGCTCGGGGGTGAAGGTCATGGTGTGGACTCCGGGGTGGTTGAGGAACTTCGGGTTGCCGCGTTTTGCTGCGCTGCAACATGAATCGAAGTATAAGGACCGGGCGGACGATTGCAAGCGATTTTTGTTGCGTTGCAGCAAACTAGGGGGGTCTTTCTAGAATGCGGCCGATGCGCGCGTTTCACTCGGACCAGTTCATCCTGCCGCTTCCCCCCGGCCACAGTTTTCCGATGAGCAAGTACCGCCTGCTTCGGGAAGCCGTCGAAGCCGGCATGCCGGGCTTGCGCGTCGCGGAGGCAGCGCCGGCGAGCGATGGCGAACTCGCCCTGGCGCACGATCCGGCCTGGATCAGCGCCGTCGCCGAAGGCACGCTCAGCGCCGCGGCCGAACGCGAGATCGGATTTCCCTGGTCGCCGCGCATGGTCGAGCGCTCCCGGCGCTCGGTCGGGGCGACGATTGCGGCGGCGCGCTGCGCCTTGTTCGAAGGCGAGGGGGTTGCCGCCAATCTCGCCGGCGGCACCCACCATGCCCAGGCCGACAAGGGATCGGGCTACTGCGTGTTCAACGACGTGGCGGTGGCAGCGCGCCTGATGCAGGCCGAATGGCATCGCCACGGCCACCGCCACGGCCGGCGCCTGCTGCGCGTGCTCGTGATCGACCTCGACGTGCACCAGGGCAACGGCACGGCGGCGATCTTCCGCGACGACCCGACGGTGTTCACGCTCTCGCTGCATGGGGCGAAGAACTTTCCCTTCCGCAAGGAAGCGAGCGATCTGGACGTCGAACTGCCCGACGGCTGCGGCGACGCGCCGTATCTGGAGGCGCTCGACGCGGCGCTGGCCCAGGCCTGGGCGCGCCATGGCGAGGCGCCGCCGGGGCTTGCGTTCTACCTCGCCGGCGCCGATCCACATGCGGACGACCGCCTCGGCCGCCTGCGCCTCACCGCCGCCGGCCTGGCGGAGCGCGACCGGCGCGTGCTCGCGGCCCTGCGCGAGCGCGCCATTCCGGTCGCGTTGACGATGGCCGGAGGCTACGGGCGCGAGGTCGCGACCACGGTGGCGATCCACCGCCGCACGCTCGAACTCGGATTCGACTCCTGGCAGCGCTGGCCCCATGCGCCGGCACAATCGGCGCCATGAGTCACCGTCCCGCGCCCCGGCCACGCGATTACTACCGCCGCTTCTCGTCCATCACGACACGCTGGATGGACAACGACGTCTACGGCCACGTCAACAACGTCGTCTACTACTCGTGGTTCGATACCGCCGTCAACCGCTACTTGATCGAGGCTGGTGCGCTCGACATCGAGCGCGGCGAAGTGGTCGGCTTCGTCGTCGAGACCCAGTGCAACTACTTCGAGCCGCTCGCATTCCCGCAGACCGTCGAGGCCGGCATCCGCCTGGGCCATCTCGGGCGCTCCAGCGTGCGCTACGAGGTCGGGCTGTTCGCCCAAGGCGCGCCGCTCGCTGCGGCGGGCGGCCATTTCGTCCATGTCTACGTCGACCGCGCCAGCCAGCGCCCGGTCGAGTTGCCCCCGGCGCTGCGCGCCGCCCTCGAAACTTTGCGTTGTACGGAATGAGCATCACCCCAGAGACCATCGCCGCGGTCGACGCCGCGATCACCTCGCGCCGATCGGTGCGCGCCTATCTGCCGACCCCGGTCGATCGCGAGACGGTCGAGCAGATCCTGGGGGTCGCGGCGCGTGCGCCTTCGGGCACCAACACCCAGCCCTGGAAGGTGCACGTGCTCACCGGCGCGGCCAAGGTCGCGCTGAGCGCGAAGATCCGCGCCGTCCACGACGATCCGCAACTCGCGGCGAGCCATACCGAGGAATACGCGTACTACCCGAACCAGTGGGTCGCGCCCTACGTCGACCGGCGGCGCCGCGTCGGCTGGGACTTGTACGGCCTGCTCGGCATCACCAAGGGCGACAAGGCGCGCATGCATGCCCAGCATGGCCGCAACTACGATTTCTTCGACGCGCCGGTCGGCCTGATGTTCACGATTGACCGCGTGATGGAACGTGGCAGTTGGCTCGACTACGGCATGTTCCTGCAAAGCGTGATGGTCGCGGCCCAGGCGCGCGGCCTCGGCACCTGCCCGCAGGCGGCATTCACGCCGTTCCACCGCCTGATCGCCGAGCAGCTCGGCCTCGCCGGCAGCGAGATGGTCGTCTGCGGCATGGCGCTCGGCCACCCGGACCCGGCGGCGGTCGAGAACCAGCTCGTGACCGAGCGCGAGCCGGTCGCCCACTTCACTCAATTCCACGAATGAACAAGACTGCGCGTCCGGCGGTGCTCGTTGCAAGAGCCGTCTTCCCCGAAGTGATCGAACGCTTGCGCGGGGTCTTCGAAGTCGAAGCCAACCCCGATGACCGAGTCTGGAGCCGCGCCGAATTCAGCACCCGCCTGGCCGGCAAGCAGGGCGCGCTCATCACCGGCAGCGAGCGCATCGATGCCGAACTGCTCGATGCCCACCCGCAGCTGCGCGCGGTCTGCAACATGGCGGTGGGCTACAACAACATCGACGTGCCGGCCTGCAGCGCGCGCGGCGTGGTCGCGACCAACACCCCCGACGTGCTCACCGAGACCACGGCCGATTTCGGCTTCGCGCTGATGATGGCCACGGCGCGGCGCATGGCCGAGAGCGAGCGCTTTCTGCGTCGCGGCGAATGGACGAAGTGGTCCTACGACATGTTCACCGGCAGCGACATCCACGGCGCGACGCTGGGCGTGCTCGGCATGGGCCGCATCGGCCAGGCCATCGCGCGCCGCGGCGTGCACGGCTTCGGCATGAAGCTGGTCTATCACAACCGCAGCCGGCTCGCGCCCGAGATCGAAGCGGCGCTCGGCGCGCGCTGGGTCGGCAAGGCCGAGCTGCTCGAGGCGAGCGACCACCTCGTGCTGGTGCTGCCTTATTCGGCCGAAAGCCACCACGCGATCGGCGCCGCCGAACTCGCGGCGATGAAGCCGAGCGCGACGCTCACCAACATCGCGCGCGGCGGCATCGTCGACGACGCGGCGCTGGCGCAGGCCTTGCGCGAGCACCGCATCGCCGCGGCCGGGCTCGATGTCTTCGAAGGCGAGCCGGCGCTGAACCCGGCGCTGCTCGATCTGCCCAACGTCGTGCTCACGCCGCACATCGCGAGCGCGACCGTGGCCACGCGGCGCGCCATGGCCGACCTCGCCGCCGACAATCTCGTCGCCGCGCTCACCGGCGGCACGCCGCCCACGCCGATCGACCCCGGAGTGCCGCGCCGCGCCTGAGAGAATCGGCGCCATGCCCGAATGGATCGTCCCGGCGCTGCTGGCGCTCGCTCTGCTGTTGTTGGTCTTGTTGCTCTGGCTCGTGCTGCGGCCCGCCGACGACGGGCCGCTGCGCCGTCTCGACGAAGCCTTGCGCGCCGAACTCGGGCGCATGGCCCAGGCCACGCGCGCCGACCTCGGCAACTTCCAGCAGGTCTCGGCGGCGCTGAGCGGTGAGCTCGCGCGCACCCAGAACGAGCAGATCGACGCCTTCCGCATCCAGCTTGCCAGCTCGCAGGCGCAGACCGAGAACGCGCTGCGGCGCTTCAGCGAAACCCTGGTCGAGCAGCTGCAGCAGCTCTCGGCCGCCAACGAGCGGCGCCTCGTCGCCTTGCAGGAGGGCAACGAGAAGAAGCTCGACCAGATGCGCGCCACCGTCGACGAGAAGCTGCACGCCACGCTCGAGCAGCGCCTGGGCGAAAGCTTCAAGCAGGTGGCCGAGCGCCTCGAGCAGGTGCACAAGGGCCTGGGCGAGATGCAGACGCTGGCGCGCGACGTGGGCGCGCTCAACCGCGTGCTCACCAACGTGAAGACGCGCGGCATCTTCGGCGAGGTGCAGCTGGCCGGACTGCTCGAACAGGTGTTCACGCGCGAGCAATACGCCACCAACGTCGTCACGATTCCGGGTCGCAGCGACCGGGTGGAGTTCGCGATCGCCTTGCCCGGCCAGCGCGGCGACGGCGCGCCGCTGTGGCTGCCGATCGACGCGAAGTTTCCGCGCGAAGACTACGAACGCCTGCTCGAAGCCCAGGACCGCGCCGATGCCGTGGCCGCCGAAGCCGCGGCCAAGGCGATCGAGATGCGGCTGCGCCTCGAAGCGAAGACGATCCGCGAGAAATACGTGGCGCCGCCGCACACCACCGATTTCGCGATCCTCTTCGTGCCCACCGAAGGGCTGTACGCCGAAGCCTTGCGCCGGCCCGGGCTGGTGCAGGCGTTGCAGACCGAACACAAGGTGATGCTGGCCGGGCCGACGACGCTGCTGGCCACCCTCACCAGCCTGCAGATGGGGTTCCGCACGCTGGCGCTGGAAAAGCGCTCGGCCGAGGTCTGGGAGGTTCTGGGCGCGGTCAAGACCGAGTTCGCCAAGTTCGGCGACGTGCTCGACAAGACCAAGAAGAAGCTCCAGGAAGCGAGCAACACGATCGAGCAGGCCGAGACCCGCACCCGCGTCATGGCGCGCCAGCTGCGCAGCGTCGAGGCCTTGCCCGAAGGGCGGGCGCAAGCGCTTCTGCCTTCCATTGGCGA
>JAGWTS010000498.1 GCA_028868875.1 Burkholderiales bacterium
CTGGCGGCCACGTCCGAAGAGTTGAGCGGCCAGGCCGAGCAGTTGCAGCAGTCGGTCGGCTTCTTCAGCGCCGGGGCCGAGGCCGCCGGGGCGGCGCGGCGTGGCACGAGCGAAGCGAAGGCAAGCGCCGAGCGGCGCGCGCCCAACTCGCCGATGCGCGCAGGCGCCCGCAATGCACCGCCGGCCTTGCGCAAGGCCGCGACGCACGCGGCGGGCACCGGCACGAACGGCAATTTCCGGCCCTTCTGAGCGAGGACACGCCATGACCAGCGAAGCACATGACAGCGGCCCGGCGCAGGCTGCGGCCCAGTACCTCAGCTTCTCGCTCGGCAAGGAGCTGTTCGGCATGGACATCCGCACCGTGCGCGAAATCATCCAGGTCGGGCCGATGACCACGGTGCCGCTGATGCCCGGCTTCGTGCGCGGGGTCATCAATCTGCGCGGCGCGGTGGTGCCGGTGATCGACCTGAACGCCCGCTTCGGCCGCCCCGTCTCGAACCTCAGCAAGAAGAGCTGCATCGTCGTGTTCGGGGCGCTGCGCCAGGGCGAGCCCGTCGAGCTCGGACTGCTCGTCGATTCGGTCAGCGAAGTCATCGAGATCGCGGCCCAGGCGATCGAGCCGGCGCCCGATTTCGGCACCAGCGTCAAGCGCGACTTCATCTTCGGCATGGGCAAGGTGGCGAGCGGCTTCGTCATCCTGCTCGAGCCCGACAAGGCGCTGGATGTCGACGCGCTCGCGGCGCTGTGCGATTCCAGCGTCGGGGAGCCGGCGTAGCGGCAGCGGGCCTCCGGGCGGTTCCCGGCTCCGGCCGGGCCAGCGGCGATGCCGACCCGCCCGGCCTGGAGCGGGCCGGTTGCTGCGCCAGCGCTTCAAGCCGCCAGCAACTGCCTCAGCACGAACGGCAGGATGCCACCGTGCTTGTAGTAGTCGACCTCGATCGCGGTGTCGATGCGCAGCGTCACCGCCACCTCGCGCTTGCTGCCGTCGGCGCCGGTGATGATCAACTTGGCCTGCGAGAGCGGCTTGATGTCGGCTGCGAGCTGCACGTCGACCCCTTCGTCCCCCTTCAGTCCCAGCGACTCCCAGCTGTCCCCGGCCTTGAACTGCAGCGGCAGCACGCCCATGCCGATCAGGTTGCTGCGGTGGATGCGCTCGAAGCTCTTCGCGACCACGGCCTTGATGCCGAGCAGCTGGGTGCCCTTGGCGGCCCAGTCGCGCGAGCTGCCGGTGCCGTATTCCTCGCCCGCGAAGATCACGGTCGGCACGCCGGCGGCGACGTACTTCATCGCCGCGTCGTAGATGGCCATCTGTTCGCCGCCAGGCTGGTACAGCGTGTAGCCGCCCTCGACGCGCCCGCCGTCGGCCTTGGCCGGGATCATCAGGTTCTTGATGCGCACGTTGGCGAAGGTGCCGCGCATCATCACCTCGTGGTTGCCGCGGCGTGCGCCGTAGCTGTTGAAGTCGGCCTTCTGCACGCCGTTGGCGAGCAGGTACTGGCCGGCCGGCGTCGTCTCCTTGAAGCTGCCCGCCGGGCTGATGTGGTCGGTCGTGATCGAGTCGCCGAACAGGCCCATGATGCGCGCGCCCTGCACCCCCGCGACCAGTTCCTTGGGCTCGAGCGTGAAGTCGGCAAAGAACGGCGGCTCGGCGATGTAGGTGCTCGTGGGCCAGGTGTAGACGTTGCCCTTGACGCCCTTGATCTTCTCCCAGAGCTTGCCCGGGTCGCTCTTGACCTTGTCGTAGTTCTTGCGGAAGGCACGGCCGTTCATCGCGAACTTCATCAGCTTGTAGACCTCGTCGCTGGTCGGCCAGACGTCGCCGAGGTAGATGTCGCGCGGCTTGCCGTCACGGCCCTTGCCGCGGCCCAGCGGCTCGGTCATCAGGTCTTTGGTGACGTTGCCGGCGATCGCGTAGGCGACGACGAGCGGCGGGCTGGCCAGGAAGTTGGCCTTCAGGTTCGGGTGGATGCGCGCCTCGAAGTTCCGGTTGCCCGAGAGCACCGCGGCGCAGACGAGGTCGTTCTTCGTGATCGCCTCGTTGAATTCGGGCCGCAGGTCGCCGGCGTTGCCGATGCAGGTGGTGCAGCCGTAGGCGGCGACGTCGAAGCCGAGCTTCTCGAGGTAGGGCAGCAGGCCGGCCTTCTCGAGGTATTCGGTGACGATGCGCGATCCCGGGGCGAGCGAGGTCTTGATGTGCTTCTTGACCTTCAGCCCCGCCTCGACCGCCTTCTTCGCGAGCAGGCCGGCTGCGAGCAGCACGCCGGGGTTGCTCGTGTTGGTGCAGCTGGTGATGGCGGCGATCAGCACGTCGCCGTTGTGCAGTTCGGGGCCGCCCGCGGTCTCGAAGGCCTGGCCGAGCTTGTCTGCCGGCTGGTTGAAGCCGCTGTCGGCGGGCGCCGCGCTGTAGAGCTCGGTGAATTTGCTCTTGACGTGGCCGAGCTCGATCCGGTCCTGCGGCCGGCGCGGGCCGGCGAGGCTCGGGGCGACGGTGGAGAGGTCGAGGCGGACGAGCTTGGTGTAGTCGATGTCCTTGGCCATGGGCACGCCGAACATCTTCTGGGCCCGGAAATAGGCTTCGAAGGCCTCGATCTCGGCCTTGGTGCGGCCGGTGCCTTCGAAGTATTCGATCGTCTTCTCGTCGACCGGGAAGAAGCCCATCGTGGCGCCGTATTCCGGCGCCATGTTGCCGATCGTCGCGCGGTCGGGCAGCGACAGGGTGCGCGTGCCTTCGCCGCAGAACTCGACGAACTTGCCGACGACCTTTTCCTTGCGCAGCATCTCGGTCACGGTGAGCACGAGGTCGGTCGCGGTGACGCCTTCGCGCAACTTGCCGGTGAGCTCGAAGCCGACGACGTCGGGGGTCAGGAAGTACACCGGCTGGCCGAGCATGCCGGCCTCGGCCTCGATGCCGCCGACGCCCCAGCCGACGACGCCGATGCCGTTGA
>JAGWTS010000499.1 GCA_028868875.1 Burkholderiales bacterium
CGGCGGCGCCGCCCGGGGCCCGGGTCTGGCTCGTCGGCCCGCAAGGGCTCGGGTCGATCGCCGAGGCGGCAAGCCGGGCGCGCGACGGCGATGTCGTCGAGATCGAGGCCGGCGACTACCACGGCGACGTGGCGTCGTGGCCCCAGGCCCGGCTCACGATCCGCGGCGTCCACGGCGCGGCCCGCCTGTACGCCGACGGCCACAGTGCCGAAGGCAAGGCGATCTGGGTCCTGCGCCACGGCGACTTCGACATCTCGAACGTCGACTTCATCGGCGCGCGCGTGCCCGATCGCAACGGCGCCGGGATCCGCCTCGAAAGCGGCCACCTGCGCGTGCGCCACTGCCTGTTCTGGGACAGCCAGAGCGGCATCCTCACCGCCAACGACCCGGCCGCCAGCCTCGACGTCGAGGAGTCGGAGTTCGGCTACCTGGGCGCCGGCGATGGCCTCTCGCACGGGATCTACGCCGGCGCCATCGCCCGCCTGGAGCTGCGCGGCAGCTACCTGCACCACGGCAACGTCGGCCACCTCGTGAAGAGCCGGGCGCGCGTGAGCCGCATCGAATACAACCGCATCACCGACGAGGCGGGCGGGCGCGCGAGCTACGAGCTCGATCTGCCCAACGGCGGCGACGCCCTCGTCGTCGGCAACCTCTTCGAGGAGGACGCCGGGGCGAGCAACTCGACCCTGGTCTCGTTCGGGTCGGAGGGCTACAAGAACCCGTCGAACACGCTGCGCGCGGCTTTCAACACCGTGGTCAACGACGGCCGCTGGGGCGGAACCTTCGTGCGCGTGGCGCCCGGCGCCGGCGCGGTGAGCCTGCGCAACAACCTGTGGGTCGGCGGCGGCGCCCTCGACCTGCCCCCGGGCAGCGACGAAGCCGGCAACCGCAAGGCGCAATGGAGCGATTTCGCGCGGCCCGCGCGCCTGGACTTCCGTCCGCGTGCGGCCGCCTTCGCCGATGCCCGCCTGGCAGCGGTGGACGCGGCGCTGACGCCGCGCCTGGAATACGTGCACCCGCTGCAGCTGAAGCCGCTGGCACAGCCGCCGCGCTGGCCCGGCGCCGCGCAGTCCGCCGCGCCCTGAACCCCGGCGGCCGCGCCGCGGCGCCCCCATGCCGGGGGCGGCTCAGGCGGCTGCGCTGCCGAATTAGAATCCGCGGTCGCCCAGACATCGCCGCGCCACCCGGCGCGCACAAGGATCCCAACGTGTTCATTTCCAACGCATTTGCCCAGACCGCCGGCGCCGCCGGCGGCGAATCGAGCCTGCTCAGCCTGGCGCCGCTGGTCCTGATGTTCGTGGTGCTGTACTTCATCATGATCCGGCCGCAGATGAAGAAGCAGAAGGAGCACCGCGCCCTGATCGAGGCCCTGGCCAAGGGCGACGAGGTCATCGTCGCCGGCGGCCTGCTCGGGCGCGTCTCCAAGCTCGGCGAGACCTTCGTCTCGATCGAGGTCGCGAACGGGGTCGAGCTGCAGGTGCAGCGCAGCTCGGTCGTCCAGGTTCTGCCCAAGGGCAGCTTCAAGCCCTGATCCGGCGCCGCCCGTCAACCGCGCCCGCCGCGCCGCACGCGCGCCGGCGCCAGGAAGTCCCATGAACCGCTATCCCCTGTGGAAGTACGCGATCCTCGCCGTCGCGCTGCTGGTCGGCATCCTCTACACGCTGCCCAACCTCTACGGCGAAGCGCCGGCGGTGCAGATCTCGTCGGGCAAGGCCATCCTGAAGCTCGACTCCTCGATGGTGCCGCGCGTCGAGCAGATCCTGAAGGCGGCGGGCATCGCGTCCGACTTCGTCCAGTTCGACGGCAACACGGTGCGCGCCCGCTTCGGCGACACCGACACCCAGTTGAAGGCCAAGGACGCGATCTCGAAGGCGCTCGACCCCGATCCGTCCGACCCGGGCTGGATCGTCGCGCTCAACCTCGTCTCGCGCTCGCCGGCCTGGATGGCCTCGATCCACGCGCTGCCGATGTACCTGGGCCTGGACCTGCGCGGCGGCGTGCACTTCCTGATGCAGGTGGACATGAAGGCGGCGCTCAAGACGAAGGCCGACAGCACCATCGGCGACGTGCGCACCCTGCTGCGCGACAAGGACATCCGCCACGCCGGCATCTCGCGCGAGGGCAACACCGTCCGGATCCTGTTCCACGACCCGGCGATGGCGACCAAGGCGCAGGCGCTGCTCGCCGACAAGGTGCCCGATTTCGTCTGGGCCCCGGCGAGCCAGGGCGGTGACATCGAGCTCTCGGGCAGCCTGCTGCCCGCGGTCGCGACCGCGGTCGAGGACCACGCGATCAAGCAGAACATCCAGACCCTGCACAACCGGGTCAACGAACTCGGCGTGGGCGAGCCCGTGATCCAGCAGCAGGGCCGCGACCGCGTCGTGGTCGAGCTGCCCGGGGTCCAGGACACGGCCAAGGCCAAGGACATCATCGGCCGCACCGCGACGCTCCAGATCCGCATGGTCGACGAGAGCAGCGAGGCGCGTTCGGCCGAACTCGGCGCCGGGCCCGTGCCCTTCGACAGCGAGCGCTTCACCGAGCGCAACGGGCGCCCGATCGTGATCCAGCGCCAGGTCATCCTCACCGGCGACAACCTCACCGACGCCGAGCCCGGCTTCGACCCCCAGACCCACGAGCCCACCGTCAACCTCACGCTCGACGCCAAGGGCGCGCGCGTGTTCCGCGACGTGACGCGCGACAACGTCGGCAAGCGCATGGCGATCCTGCTGTTCGAGAAGGGCAAGGGCGAGGTCGTGACCGCGCCCGTGATCCGCAGCGAGATCGGCGGCGGACGGGTCCAGATCTCGGGCACGATGACGACGCAGGAAGCCGCCGACGAGGCGCTGCTGCTGCGCTCCGGGTCGCTCGCCGCGCCGATGGAGATCATCGAGGAGCGCACCATCGGCCCGAGCCTGGGCGCCGAGAACATCGCCAAGGGCTTCAAC
>JAGWTS010000112.1 GCA_028868875.1 Burkholderiales bacterium
GCGTGCTCATCGACAGCTACGGCCACGACGAGCCGCGCGGCTACCCCACGCTGTGCAAGGGCCGCTACCGCGTCGAGGGCCGGCGCGAATACGCGATCGAGGAGCCCACCAGCCTGAACACGCTGGAGATCCTGCCCGAGCTGATCCGGCTGGGGGTGAAGGCGATCAAGATCGAAGGCCGCCAGCGCAGCGCCGCCTACGTCGAGCAGGTGACGCGCATCTGGCGCGCCGCGATCGATGCCGCCCGCGGCAGCGCCGAGTACCGGGTGCAGGAGGCCTGGGTCGCGGGCCTGGCGCGCCATGCCGAAGGCCAGCAGCACACGCTGGGCGCCTACGACCGGCCCTGGCGCTGAAGGAGGGCCGCGGCGATGCAGAACCTCCCGGACCCCGCCGCGCCCGCCGCAGCGCGCCTGCGCCTGACCGTCGGCCCCGTGCTGTACCACTGGCCGCGGGAGACGCTGCTCGCCTTCTACGAAGCCGTGGCCGAGACCGCGGCTGACACCGTCGTGATCGGCGAATCGATCTGCGCCCGGCGCCGCGAAATGCGGCTCGCGGACTGGCTCGCCGTCGGGCGCGAGCTGAAGGCCGCCGGCAAGGAAGTGGTGCTCGTCTCGCAGGCGCTCATCGAGTCCGAGGCCGACCTGCGGCTGATCGAGCGCCAGGCCGAGCAACAGGAATTCGCGGTCGAGGCCGGCGACGCCTCGGCGTTGCAGATCCTCGCCGGCCGGGTGCCGCTGGTGCTGGGGCCGCACCTGAACATCTACAGCCGCGAGGCCTTGCACGAGCACGCCGACCTGGGCGCAACGCGCTGGGTCGCTGCGGTGGAATTGGCGCTGGACGCGATGGCGCTCATCAATCCGCCGGCCGCGCCGGTGCGCACCCCCGAGGGGCGCCCGATCACGACCGAGGCCTGGGGTTTCGGGCGCCTGGCGCTGGCCTTTTCCGCACGCTGCTTCACCGCGCGCCACCACGGCTCGAGCCGCGACGATTGCGAACAGCGCTGCGGGGCCGACCCCGACGGCCTGGCGCTGGAAACGGGCGAGAAGCAGCCCTTCCTGGTCCTCAACGGCACCCAGACCCAGTCCGCCGCGGTCCACAACCTGATCGGCGAAGCGGCAGCGCTGCGTGCGGCCGGCGTCGCGTCGCTGCGGCTCTCGCCCTGCGCACAAGGATTCACGCAGGTCGTGGCCGATTTCGAAGCGGCCTTGAACGCGGGCGGCTTGTCTGCCGACCCGCGCGAAACCTGGCAAAGCCTGGGTGTGCCCGGACCGTTCAGCAACGGTTACGCGCACCGCCTGCCCGGAATGAACTGGAGCCCGACATGACGACCCATCCGGGACGGCCCGCCTTGCCGCCCGGCATGCCGGCCTGGCTCGCGCCGCTGCACGAGAGGGTGCGCGCCGTGGTCGAGCGCCTGCCCACGACGCCGCCCTCGTTCGTCGCCGCAAGGCTGCTCGACCGCTTCCTGCTGCCGTGTCTGCCGGCCGATGCGCGCGCGGCACTTACCGGGCAATGCATCGAATTGCGCGTCACCGACCTGGGCTTGCGCGTGCGCTTGCGCCTGGAGGCCGCCGGCTTCGCCGCTGCCGGCGAAAGCGCGCAGCCGGTGCTCAGCATCGCGGCGCCGATTGCGAGCTATGTGCGCCTGGCGCGCGGCGACGAGGACCCCGACCGCCTCTTCTTCGAACGCGCGCTCGTGATGGAAGGCGACACCGAACTCGGCCTCGTGCTGAAGAACACGCTCGACGCGATCGGGCCCTTGTGGCCGCCCAGGCGCTGAAGGCCGCCGCGCTCGCGACGCTGTGGGCGGCTGCCGCCGCGACGGCCGCGCCGACGCTGTGCGAACGCGGCCTGCGCCAGTCGCCGATCGACATCACGGCAACCCGGCCCGCCAGCGGCCCCGCGCTTCGCTTTGGCTACACGGGCGGCCCTGCGCGCATCGTCAACGACGGCCACACCGTGCGCGTGCACTTTGCGGGCGCGAGCCGGTTGTTCGTCGGCGACGAGGCGATGAAGCTCGGGCAGTTCCACTTCCACCGTCCCGGCGGCGACGAGATCGGCGGCGAGGCATTTCCGCTCGCGATGCACTATCTCCACAAGACCCGCTCGGGGCAACTCGTCGCCCTCGTCGTGCTGTTCCGGCTCGGCGCCGAGAACAAGGCGCTCGCGGCGCTGCTTCCGCTGTTTCCCGCGCAGGGCGAACGCCGCGTGCCTTCCGGTGTCGTCGACCCGGCCGCGCTGCTGCCGACCGACAAGGGCTACTACGCCTACGACGGCTCGCTCACGGCGCCGCCCTGTACCGAGGGCGTGCGCTGGATCGTCCTGCGCCAGGCGCTCGAAATCTCGCCGGCCCAGATGGCCGCGCTCGCGCGCCTGTTTCCGGTGAATGCGCGCGCGGTGCAGCCGCTCAACGGAAGGATCGTGATCGCGGTGCCTTGAGCCCGCTTGCGGCGCGTCAAGGCGCATGCGCCTGGCGTCGGGCATCGTCGCGCGATGCCGCGTCGTTGCGCGGCGCGCAAGGATCGATCGATGAAGCAAGCCTCTGCCCAAGTGCCAAAGCGGGGGCGCCATCCGGCTCGCGCCGCCGCCTTGCTCGCCGCCCTCGGTTTCGCGGCGGCCGCCAGTGCCGCGAGCGCCGGGCACGGCGTCGAGGTGACGGTGACGCCGGAGATGCGCGGCGCCGGCATGGTCTCGAGCGGCGTCAAGCTGCCACCGATCCCGCCGCTCACCGGCAGCCGCGACAAGCCGGTGCCCTCCTGGGGCAAGCCGCTGCCGTATCCGATCGTGATTGCCGACCGGCGCAACAACCGCCTCATCGAGATTGCGCCCGACAAGCAGGTGATCTGGGAATTTCCTTCGCCCAACCTGAAGTACTACCGCGGCAACGACGACGTGTTCTTCTCGCCCGACGGCAGCCAGCTGATGGTCAACGAGGAAGACAACTACGACATCCACGTCGTCGATTACGACAAGCGCCAGATCACCTGGAGCTACGGCGTCGCCGACACCCACGGGCGCGGCCCCGAGTTCTTCAACTTTCCCGACGACGCCCATCTGCTCGCCGACGGCAGCGTCCTGAGCGCCGACATCCGCAATTGCAGGGTCGTCTTCATCGACACCAAGACGGCCCGCGTGACGCAGCAATGGGGCCAGCCGGGCCATTGCCGCCACGACCCGCCGCGCTACCTGGACCTGCCCAATGGCACGACGCCGCTGGACAACGGGGATGTACTGATCACCGAGATTCCGGGTTCGTGGATCTCGCGCGTGACCCGCGCCGGCCATCTCGTCTGGGCCGTGCGCGCGCCGCACGTGAGCTACCCCTCGGACGCCTACCCGACGCGCGACGGCCAGATCATCGTCGCCGACTATGCGAAGCCGGGCGGCGTCGTGATCTTCGATCCGGCGACGAAGAAGGTGACCTGGGAATACCGGGTGGCCAGCGGCGAAGGCATGCTCGACCATCCGTCGCTCGCACTCGAACTGCCCAACGGCGATGTGATCCTGAACGACGACCATCGCCACCGCGTGCTCGTGATCGACCGCGACACCAGGAAGATCATCTGGCAGTACGGCGTTACCGACCAGCCCGGACATCTACCCGGATCGCTCTTCTATCCCGACGGCCTGGACGTGGACGTGTTCCGCGACTGGAAGGCGGCGCTGAAGAAGTAGCGCCGGGTTCGGCGTGCCCCGCGCGCCCGAGCCTCAGGCCTTGCCGCGCGGCGCGAGCGCGTGGCAGGTGGCGAGCCCGAGCACGACGAAGGGCAGGCACACGCCGTAGGACCAGCGCGTTCCCCCATGCTGGGCGACGAAGCCGAGCAGGGGCGGCGCGAGCAGGTAGCTCACGAAGGCCGACTGCGCCAGCGCCGCCACGTTCACCGCCGCCGGGCGGTCGGTGCGTTGCGCCGCGGCCGACATCGCGAGCGGAAAGATCGCGCTCGAGCCGATGCCGATGAGGGCGAAGCCCGCCATCGCCGCGAGCGGGTGCCAGGCGAGCGCGACGAGGACGGCTCCGAGCAGCAGCAGCGAGAGCAGGCCGCGCGCGATCGGCACCGGCGACCAGCGCTCGACGAAGGTGTCGGCGAAGAAGCGCGTGCCGGCCTGGGCCAGCGCGAGCACCGAGACCGCCATCGCCCCCGTGCTCGCCGTCGTGTGGAACACGTCGCGCATGTAGATGGCCGACCAGTCGATGCCGGCGCCTTCGAGCATCAGCGCCGAGACGCAGCAGGCCACGAGCAGCAGGATGCCCGGGGTCGGCGCGGCCCAGCGCGGGGCCGTCGCGTCGTGGCAGGCTTCGGCCTTGCGCGCCGGGGCCGCCTCGAAGCGGCCCAGCAGCAGCAGGGTGGCGAGCAGCACCAGCGGCACGGTGAGGCCGAGCTGCCATTGCGGGCTCCATTGCAGCCGTGAAGCCATGGCGCTGAATGAGCCCACGCCGAAGAAGCCGAAGCTCCAGAAGGCGTGGGCGCGGTTCATGATGCGCCGGCCGATCTGGTGTTCGACGCGGTCGGCCTCGAGGTTGACGACGGTTTCGACGCAGCCCATGCACAGGCCGGCGGCCACCAGCATCGCGTACATCGCGAGCGGCGAGCCGGCATGGCTGGCCGCGCCGAACGACACCGCGATGCCCGGCAGCAGCACGAGCACGGTGGCACGTGCCCCCAGGCGCGGCAGCAGCGGCGCCAGAAAGGTGAGCGAGAGCAGGGTGCCGGTGGCCACGCCGATCAGGGCCAGCCCCAACTCCCCTTCGGCCACGCCCATCTGGCGCTGGATTTCGGCCAGGCGCGGGTACAGGCCGCCCATGCTGAAGGCGTAGAGGAAGAAGGCGGCGTAGACGCGGTGCTGGGCCTGCAGGCGCAGGCCCATGCGACGGGGCACAGACAGGGCGATCGGGGCCAAGAATGACCTTTGAAAAGAGTGCAAGCGTGGAGCAAGGGGAGGCGCCCGATTCTGCTCGCGCGGCTGGGGTCCTCAGGCCGGCAGGGGTTCGAGCCAGTCGGCGCCGAGTTGCACCGTGGCACGCAGCGCGAAGTCCTGCGACGAGCGCCCCAGCAGGATCTCGAACTCGCCGGCCTCGGCCCACCAGGCGCGGCGCTGCACGTCGAACGCGGCGAAGGCGCGCATGCCCAGCGTCAGCGTGACGTGGCGCGACTCGCCCGCCGCCAGGCGGACCTTGGCGAAGGCCTTGAGTTCCTTGGCCGGGCGTGCGAGGGTCGAGCTGGGGTCCTTCACGTAGAGCTGGACGACTTCGCTGCCGGCGCGTGTGCCGACGTTGCGCAGCGTCAGCTCGACCCGCAGCGTGTCGCCGGGCCCGAAGGCCGGGTTCGCGATGCGAAGGTCCGACATCTCGAAGCGCGTGTACGACAGGCCGTGGCCGAACTCGAACAGCGGCGCCAGGGCGCGCGCCTCGTGATGGCGGTAGCCGATGAGCAGCTCTTCGCCATAGTGCACCCGGCCGTCGACGCCGGGGTATTGCGCGCGGTCACCGAAAGCCACGGCGTCTTCGAGCCGGCGCGGCCAGGTCTGCGGCAGGCGCCCGCCCGGCTCGGCCTGGCCCAGCAGCACGTCGGCGATCGAGTGGCCGCATTCCTGGCCCGGGTACCAGGCCTGCAGCAGCGCCGGCACCTGTTCGAGCCAGGGCAGCAGCAGCGGCGAGCCGCTTTGCAGCACGACGACGGTGCGCGGGTTCGCCGCGGCGACGCGCGCGATCAGCTCGTTCTGCCGGTGCGGCAGGTCGATGCCCGGGCGGTCCAGGCCTTCGTTGTCCCATTCGGCGTTGAGTCCGGCGAAGACGATCGCGAGGTCGGCCGAGGCCGCCGCCTCGACCGCGGCGTCGAGGTCGCCCTCGCCGAGGGCGCGCGCGGCGCCGAAGCGCAGGGCCGGAAAGGGGCGGTCGTCCGCGTTCGGTAGCTCGGTGCTGTACTCGATGACGATTTCGGCCTCGTCGCCGGCCTGCATCGCGCGGCGGTGGACGACCTCGTCGCAGCCCCAGGTGAAATAGGTCTGGCCGCGGGTCCAGCGGGTCCAGGCGTCGAGCACGAGCTCGCCGTTCAGCCACGCCCGGCTCACTCCCGACGAGATGAGCGAGAAGACGTGTTCGCCGTCGGCATCGGCCACGTACTTCAGGGTCGTGCGCGCTGAGAACTTCGCCCTCTTCACGCCGGCTGGCACGTTGTCCACCCAGATCGCCTCGGTCCCCGGCAGCAACTGGGTGGCGACCACGGGGCCGCTGAGGTCGCCCGAGTCGAAGAACTCGACGTTCATCGCCTGCTCCAGCAGCGGCGTGAAGCGGTGCAGGTCGGCGCCGGGCCGGTGCACGAACTCGACCTCCGGGCAGGCCTGCTGCAGCGCCTGCGCCGGGGCGATGCGGTAGTGCGCGTTCACCGTGGCGCTGCCGCCGCCCATGATCTGGGGCTGCACGGCCGCGCGCCCGATCAAGGCGATGCGCTGTCCCGGCTGCGGCGCCAGCGGGAGCAGGCCGCCTTCGTTCTTCAGCAGCACGCTGCCCTCGGCGCCGAGGCGCCGGATCAGGCCGTGGTGCTCGGGCAGGTCGTCGGCGCGCTCGGGCGGCAAGGCCGGGTCGTCGAAGCGGCCCAGGCGCGCCGCGAGTTCGAGCACGCGGCGGGCGCAGGCCTCGACCGCGGCGCGCGCGACCCGGCCTTGCTCCATCGCGGCGACCAGCCGCGCGCCGCGCGCATGGCCCGGCCCCGGCATCTCGAGGTCGCAGCCCGCGAGCACGCTCTGGACGGTGTCGTGCTGCGCCATCCAGTCGGTCATCACGAGGCCGTCGAAGCCCCACTGGCCGCGCAGCACGTCGCGCACGAGGTATTCGTGGTCGGCCATGTAGGTGCCGCCGACGCGGTTGTAGCCGGTCATCACGCACCTCACGCCGGCTTCCTTGACGGCGCGCTCGAAGGGCAGCAGGTAGAGCTCGCGCAGCGCACGCTCGGAGACTTCCGAGCTCATCGTCATGCGTTGGTATTCGCTCTCGTTGCCGACGAAGTGCTTGATCGTCGCGGCCACGCCGCGCGACTGCACGCCGCGCACAAAAGCCACCGCCATTTCGGAAGCCAGCCAGGGGTCCTCGGAATGGCACTCGAAGTTGCGGCCGTTGTAGACCGTGCGCTGCAGGTTCACCGTGGGCGCCAGCAGCACGCTCGCGCCCTTGATTCGGGTCTCGGTGGCAAGCGCCTGGCCCATCTCGTGCGCCAGCGCCGGATCCCAGGTGGAGGCCAGCGCGATGCCGACCGGAAAGCACGCCGTCGCGGGCCCGTTCTTGAAGGTGTCGCCGCGCGCGCCGTTCGGGCCGTCGCTGAGCTTGACGGCCGGAATGCCGAGGCGGGAAATCGCCTGGGTGCGCCAGGAATCGGCACCGCTGAGAAGGCTCGCGAGTTCTTCGGGCGTCAGGGCGCGAAGCAGGGCGTCGAGGTCGGGCTTCGGGGTGGACGGGGTCATGGCATGCTTTTCGTGCGTGCTGGAAAAAGGGTCTCGTCGGGCGGCGAAACGGTGGTGAGCGGCGCCGGCCCGAGCGGCGCAAAGGGGCCGTCGAGCACCGACAGGCGCGAGGCCAGCGCGGGTGCGAGCGCGGGCCGCGGCGCCGCCTCGATGCCGTAGCAGCGCGTCAGCAACGCGGCGGTGGCTTGTTCGGTGAGTTCGGTCATGGGCATGCGCACGGTCGACAGCGGCGGGGTCGTGAAGGGTGCGAAGTCGTCGTCGTCGTAGCCGATCACCGAGAGGTCCTCGGGCACGCGCCAGCCGCCGAGCCAGAGCCGGCTGGTCAGGCCCATCGCCATGCGGTCGTTGGCGCAGAAGACGGCGCTGCAGCGCTGCGCCGGCGGCCGGTCGCGGTCGATGCGCTGCATCAGCTCCTGCGCCACCTGCCAGCCGCGCTCGCGCGAGAAGTCGCCCTCGAAGACGAGCGCGGGCGCGAGGCCGTGGCGCGCCAGCTCCTCGCGAAAGCCCTCGAGCCGCTGCCGGTTGTCGGGGGCGCGGGCCGGCCCTTCGAGCAAGGCGATGCGGCGGTGGCCGCGGTTCAGCAGCGCGCGCGCCGCGATGCGCCCGCCCTCGCGGTGGTCGGGCGCGAAGCATTGCTCGCGCAGGCGCGGAATCCGGCGGTTGATGACGACGAAATGGCGCATCCGCTCGCGCAGCGCCAGGAGGTCGCGGTCGCTCAGCTCGTGTCCCGCGATCACGATGCCGTCGCAATCGCGCGCGAGCAGGAAGTCGACGCCCGTGATCGCCTCCTGGCGCCCCTCGCGCATCGGGCTGCCGCAGGCCACGATCAGATGCGTGCCATGGGCGCGCGCCACCTTGTCGGCCGCGCTGACGATGGACGAATGGAAGAACGAGGCCAGTTCCGGCACGTACACGCCGAGCGCTCCCGAGCGCTTGAGCGACAAGGCCCGGGCGATGGCCGAGGGCCGGTAGTCCAGCGCCCTGGCCGCAGCGGTCACGAGCTCGAGGCTGCGCGGCGAGACCGAGCCGCGGCCGGAGATGGCGCGCGAGACGGTGGCCACGCCGACCCCGGCCTGTCGTGCCACATCCTTGATCGTGCTCATCCGTGTCGTCGGCTTGGAACCGCTTTCAATGGAACCGGTTCCAATGATCGAGGCGGTGCGGCGCCGGCGGCACTGGGGCTTACCCGGGTGAAGGCGCGGGGCCGGGGGCGGTGTCTGCCGGGGCGTCGAGCGCGAGTACGCGCTCGAACGGCTCGCCGATCGACGCCAGGAAGTGCGCCATCGATTCGTTCGGGCCGGAGCTGAAGAAGGTGGCGGGCGCGCGCTGCACCCGCGGCGCGCGTGCTGGCGCGCCGAGCACCCGCGCGAGCTGGCGCGCGACGGCTTCGGAAGGTTCGACGAGGTGCACCGCCGGACCGGCCAGGGCCGCGATCTCGGCGGCGAGGAAGGCGTAGTGGGTGCAGCCCAGGACGATCGTGTCGGCACCCGCCTCGAGCCCCGGCAGCAGGTAGCGCTCGAGCAGGGCGCGCGTGGCCGGGCCGCGGAACTCGCCGCGCTCGACCTGGTCGGCGAGCCCCGGGCAGGGCTGGAGCAGGAGGCGCTTGCCGGCGCCGTGGCTGCGGCACAGCCGGGCCACCGATTCGCTGCGGATCGTGTTCGTCGTCGCCAGTACCAGCACCACGCCCGACTCGGTGAGTTGCGCGGCCGGCTTGATGGCAGGCTCCATCGCCACCACCGGCAGCGCGAACTCGGCGCGCAAATGGCGCGCCGCGACGACACTGGCGGTATTGCAGGCCAGCACCAGTGCCTTCGCCCCGCGCCCGACCAGGAAACGGGCGACGGCGCGGGCGCGCGACTCGACGAAATCGGGCGCGCGGTCCCCATAAGGGGCGTGGCCGCTGTCGGCGACGTAGACGAAGGCCTCGTGAGGCAGGCGGGCCTCGAGCGCCTGCAGCACCGACAGGCCGCCGAAGCCGGAATCGTAGACGCCGATCGGCGCCGGCGCGGACTGGGGACTCATCGTGCGGATTGTCGGCGCCCGGCGCGCCGGCGCCGATCGGGACCGTGCCGGGGCCTCGGTCACCCTGCGCCGGCCCGCGGCCTCAGCGGGCTGGCAGAATGCCCCAGCCGCGACGCCCCGGCCGCGCCTTTTCAGGGAAGGCCCTCTTCGGCCCTCGGCCCTCGGCAGGCGGCGCCCGGGCCCGAGCCCCGCCCGCCCTGATTTCCAGCCCTGGCATTCAATGACCCGTCCCAGCGATCGAATGGAACCGGACCCGATGCAGGCCGAGCTGTCCGCCAAGTCCAAGGAAGTGGTGTTGCGTCAGGTGCGGCAGTTGATGGAGTTCTGGTCGATCACGCCGCAGGAACTGGAACAGGCCTGGCGCGAAGGGCCGGATCCGGTGCCCGGGCCCACGGACGCGGGGGCGGGTGCTGCGGTGAAGTACCGGCATCCGCTGAGCGGCCTGACCTGGGACGGCTGCGGCGCCCACCCCGACTGGCTGCGCCACGCCCTGCTGCAGGAAGGCTATACGGTGGCCGAGATGCGGCCCGAGAACCAGCCGGGCGCCGCCCCCGCGGCCGAGCCGCCGCCGCCCGGCGGTGGCGACTGAAGCGGACTTATCGCGGAACGACGAAGGTCGAGGCCTCGCGCACCAGCGCGGCGCTGCCGGCCGCGGCGTCCGCCGGGCGCAGCTCGATCGTCACCGGCAGTACCCGGCCCTGCAGGGCCTGGGCGCTGACGCCGGGCAGGCGCAGGGCCACGGTGGCCGAGGCGATGCCGGTGGCCGGCACCTCGAGCACGGGCGCCGTGACGCCGATCCCGGGCAGGCCCGAGGCGGAGAGGCGCAGACGCTGCGGCCGCTCGCTGCGGTTCATGACCTGGACCCGGTAGACGTTCTCGATGGCGCCGGACTCGACCATGCGCCCGAGCGCGCCGCGGTCCTTGATGACGTCGACGAGCAGCGGCGCGCGCCAGGCCAGGCTCAGGGCGAAGGCGCTCGCCGCGACCACCAGCAGCCCGGCGTAGATCAGAACCCGCGGGCGCAGCGCGCGCGCCATCATCTGGGCCCGGCTCCAGCCGTTGCGCAGGCCGTTTTCGGTGGAGTAGCGGATCAGCCCCGGGGCGTAGCCCATGCGGCCCATCACGTCGTCGCAGGCGTCGATGCAGGCGGCGCAGCCGATGCATTCGTTCTGCAGGCCGTGGCGGATGTCGATGCCGGTGGGGCAGACCTGGACGCACATCGTGCAGTCGACGCAGTCGCCGAGCGTGCCGGGCACGGGCACGGCCTTGCGCGAGCGCGAACCGCGCGGCTCGCCGCGCGCCGCGTCGTAGGTGATGATGAGCGAATCGGCGTCGATGAGCGCGCTCTGGAAGCGCGCGTAGGGGCAGACGTACTTGCACATCTGCTCGCGCACGTAGCCGGCATTGGCGTAGGTCGCGAAGCCGTAGAACAGGACCCAGAAGCTGTTCCATCCCGAGATCGTGCCATGCGCCAGCGCCGGCGCGAGTTCGCGGATGGGCGTGAAATAGCCGACGAAGCTGAATCCCGTGACGAGCGAGAACGCGACCCAGCCCGCCTGCTTGGCCGACTTGCGCGCGACCTTGGTCGCCGACCAGGGCGCGCGGTCCAGGCGCATGCGGGCGATGCGGTCGCCTTCGATGCGGCGCTCGATCCACGAGAAGATCTCGGTGTAGACCGTCTGCGGGCAGGCGTAGCCGCACCAGAGGCGCCCGGCGAGCGCGGTGAAGAAGAACAGCGCGAGCGCGCTCAGCACGAGCAGCGCGGCCAGAAAGATCAGGTCCTGCGGAAACAGCACCAGCGGCCCGATGTAGAAGCGCTGCGTCTCGAGGTTGAACAGCACCGCCTGGCGGCCGTTCCACTGGATCCAGGGCAGGCCGTAGAACAGCAGCTGGGTCAGCCAGACGAAGACCCAGCGCCAATTCGCGAACCAGCCCTGCACGGCGCGGGCATAGATCTCGGGCCGTTTCTGGTACATCGAGGCGAATTCGGCCGGAATCTCGGCGTCGGCCTTGATCGGCCGGATCGGCAGCACGCGGCGGCGCTGGGAAGTTTCGGGGGGCACGGGATTCAGGCTCCGTTGGCGCAGCCACCGGGCGGGCGCGAAGCCGGAATTGTAGATGCACGAAGAATGCAGCTTTAGGCCTCGCGAACCGGCGTCGGCCGAGCGCGCTCGTGACATCCCGGTTCACAATGCAGGAACAGATCTGACCGACATTTTCTCCAAATTGACTTTCCGATTCGCAAAGTGGACGCAGAATGTGTTCCAAGCTGTGCGTTTGCGATTACTTTACAGGAGGGCCGAATGAGCGATTCCGGCAATGACGCGGCGGCGGTGGCGCCGCGCCTGCCCGCGGCGGTGCGGCGCCAGCGCATCCAGCAGATGCTCAAGTCCGAGGGCTTCATCTCGGTGGCCAAGATCGCGAACCTGCTCGGCGTCTCGACGATGAGCGTGCGCCGCGATCTCGACGAACTGGCCAAGGCCGGCGAACTGGTGCGCAGCTACGGCACGGCGATGCCCTCGCAGCCGGCCTCCGCCGCGGCGTTGCCGCTGGACGAGAGCGAACTGCAGTACGAGACGCGGCGGCGCCGCAATGGCGCGGCCAAGGAGGCGATCGCGCGCACCGCGGCCCGCCTCATCGAGCCCGGCCACATGATCGCCCTGGATGTGGGCAGCACCGTTCACTCGCTGGCGCGCGAGATCTCGGGCCACGTCGGCCTGCGCGTGTTCACCAACCATCTGCGCGTGGCCTCGATGCTGGCCGCCACCGGCTGCGAGGTCGTCGTGCCCGGCGGCACGGTGCGGGCCAAGGAGATGTCGATCTGCGGCGCCGCGGCGGTCGACCAGGTGCGCAGCCACTGGTTCAACCAGGCCTTCATCGGCGTTTCCGGCCTCAACGAAGAAGGTGGCTTCGACTACTCCTGGGACGACAGCGAGGTCAAGCGCGCCTACATCGAGCGCTGCGACCGCTGCATCGTGCTGTGCGATTCGAGCAAGTTCGAGCGCAAGTCGGTGGCCCGGGTCTGCCGGCTCGGCCAGATCGGCCTGCTCGTCACCGACGCCGCGCCGCCGCCGGCGCTGGCCGCCGCGCTCGAACGCGAGGGCGTGGAGGTGATGGTCGCCTGAAGGTCGACTGAGGGTCATCGAGGGCAGGCGCTGCGCGCCGCGCCCGGCGTATAAACCGGCTCCCGCCCCTTCGTCTTCAAGCCCCGAGATGCTCGTCGGAAACCTGGTCAAGCTCACCCCCATCCTGCCGACGGACTTCGGCGTCCTGTTCGGCTGGGCCGACGACCTCGAGGCCGCGCGCCTGAACGAGGCCTACCGCCCGCCGGTCTGGAAGGGCCAGGAAGACCTCTGGTTCAACCGGGCCCAGGATCCGACGCGCGTGTTCTTCGCGCTGCGCCGGCGCGAGGAGGCCGGCCTCGTCGGCTACGTCCAGATCTGGAACATCGACGCCGTGCACCGTTCGGCGACGATCGGGCTGCGCGTAGGCGAGGCCGCCGAGCGCGGCAAGGGTTACGGTGGCGAGGCGCTGCGGCTGGCGCTGGACTTCTGCTGGAACCACCTCAACCTCTCGCGCATCGCGCTCAACGTGTTTGCCGACAACGCCGCCGCGATCCGGCTCTACACCGCCCAGGGCTTCGAGACCGAAGGGGTGTGCCGGCGCGCCCAGTTCATCGACGGGCGCTGGGTCGATCTCGTGCTGATGGCGCGGCTGCACCCCTCGCGCGAAGGGTGAGCGCGGGCGCCGCGGGCCGCGTCGGCCTGCGCCTTCAGCTTCAGCGCGGCGCGTCGCCCTTGCGGAATTCGGCCGTCTCTTCGTCGAGGCGCTTTTCCAGCGCCGGGTCGAGCACGTAGTCGGCTGCGGCGAGGGTCGCGGCGAGCTGCTCGGGCCGGCTCGCCCCGAGCAGCGGCGCGGTGATCTGCGGCTTGGCCATCGTCCAGGCCACCGCGAGCGTGGCGAGCCCGACCCCGGCTTCGGCGGCGATGTCCTGCAGCCGCTGCACCGCGGCGAAGCAGCGCTCGTTCCAGTAGCGGTCCTGGTACATCGCCCCGGCGCTGCCGAGGGTGAAGCGGGTGTTCTCCTGCGGCCCCGCGGCGGGCCGGTACTTGCCGCTGAGCAGGCCGCCGGCGAGCGGGTTGTAGGGAATCACGGCCAGGCCTTCCTCGGCCGCCAGCGGCAGCAGTTCGCGCTCGATCTCGCGGAACAGCAGGCTGTAGCGCGGCTGCACCGAGACGAAACGCACGAGGCGGTTCAACTCCGAGCGCCCGATGGCGCGCGCGATGCGCCAGGCCATGAAGTTCGAGACCCCGACGTAGCGCGCACGGCCCGAGCGCACGATCGTGTCCAGCGCTTCCAGGGTCTCGTCCAGCGGCGTCTGGCGGTCGTCGAAATGCAATTGGTAGAGGTCGACGTGGTCGGTCTGCAGGCGCCCGAGCGAGGCGTCGATGGCGTCGAGCAGGTGCTTGCGCGAGTTGCCCTGGTCCCAGCTCGCGGGGCCGACCTTGGCCGCGGCCTTGGTGGCGACGATGAAGCGCGAGCGCCCGCGATCGCGCAGCCAGCGCCCGAGGATGGCCTCGGTCGCCCCCGCGGTCTCGACGCTGCCGCCGAGCGGATAGACATCGGCCGTGTCGAGGAAGTTGACGCCGCCTTCGGCGGCGGCGTCGAGGATGGTGCGGGCCGTGGCTTCGTCGGTCTGCAGGCCGAAGGTCATCGTGCCCAGCGCCAGGCGCGAGACCGTGAGGCCGGTGCGGCCGAAGCGAGTGGTGGCAAGGCTCATCGGCGGGACTCCGTGTTTTCCGTGGCGCGAGCGCCCATTCTCCTGCGCCGGGCTCGGCGACGCTCTGGCTCGTTGCCGCTACAGTCGCGCACGCGTCGTCCCCCGCGAGGTGAAAGCATCATGCACAAGCCGTTCCGCCGCCGCCTGCTCCTGGTCAGCGTTCCCTTGCTGGTCGCGGCCTGCGCCGGCCTGCCCTCGGCGCCGGCGCCGACGCTTTCGGCGGCGCGCATCGCCGAGATCGTCGCCAGCCCCGACCGCAGCGCCGCCGACCGCACGAACGACCTGCGGCGCAAGCCCGA
>JAGWTS010000500.1 GCA_028868875.1 Burkholderiales bacterium
CGCGGCTGTGGAAGTGCAGCCGCATCACGTTGCGGTAGTCGTCCGAGAGCCAGCCGTTCTCGATCATGCGCGCCGACATCTTCACCAGCGCCATCGTGTGCTGGTGGTAGCTGCGGTGGTCGCCGGACACGTCCAGCACGCCCAGGATGTTGCCGCGCGGGTCGAGGATGGGCGCGGCCGAGCAGGTCAGGAAATGGTTGGCGTGGACGTAGTGCTCGTCGGCATGCACGAGGGTCGGCACTTCCTCGACCAGGGCGGTGCCGATGGCGTTGGTGCCCTTGGCGGTCTCGGACCAGACCGCGCCGGGCTTGAGCGCCACCTTGGACGCGCGTTCGAGGAAGTCGTCGTCGCCGATCGAATGGATGATGATGCCCATGGCATCCGTCAGCACGACCATGCTCTCCGAGCGCACGATCTGCTCGTACAGCATCTCCATCACCGGCGCCGCGTGGTCGTGCAGGCGGCGGTTGCGTTCCTTGGCCAGCTGCAGGTCGCTGCGCGGCACGGGCGTGTGGTCCGGACGTTCGATGCGCGAAACCCCGAGCGCGACGCAGCGTTCGTGCGACTGGTCGATCTTGCCGATGTGGTCATCGCTCAGCTTGATGCTGGAGGCGATCGGCCGCGGCGTTTCGTCGCTGCGGCGAAATCCGCCCCGATTCGGGGGCACCGGTGAAGGCGCGCGCATTGTGTGGTGTCTCCTTGGCGCCGGGGCTCGGCCGGCTGCTTCACGGCCCGCCCTGCCTGCCGACGGGTTGTGGCTCGAACAATGCAAGAGGCGGACCGCGCCGTGTTGTTCCCAATTGGAGCAAAGTGATGACGGCGGGTGAATGTGATGTTAAGGCATCAGTCTCGCGTTCGTCACTTCGGCACAACCCGACTAGGGGCGCACCCGTAGCGCCGGGCCCGAAGTCGGGTCGTTCGAGCTTGGCACATGGTTTGCACAGAGGCGGCAGGCCATTCCAACGATCTCGAGCTGAGGAAAGACATGATGAGGACTAGAGCAAGGTTCGCCGCCGCGCTGATGGGTGCCGCCCTGCTGGCGCTGGCCGCCACTGCGGTTCGCGCCGACGAAGCGCCGGTGGCGGTCGACACCGAGGGCTTGCAGCCGCTGGGCCCCGACTGGCGCGACTCCAACCCGTACTCGGGCCAGCCCAAGGCGATCGAGATCGGCAGCTCGGCGTTCAACCAGAACTGCGCGCGCTGCCACGGGCTCGAAGCCATCTCGGGCGGCATCGCCCCCGACCTGCGGCGCCTGGACAACGAATGCGCGGCGGAAAAGGACAAGGCCAAGCAGGCCGACTGCAAGAAGGACACCGACGGCTACTTCATCAACACGGTGCGCCATGGCCGCTCGCGCAACGGCGCGGTCTACATGCCGCCGTTCGAGGGCAAGCTGAGCCAGGAGGCGTTCTGGGCCATCAAGTCGTATCTCGAAACCCGGCGCGAGAAGCCCCTGCAATGAAGCCCACCCCGATGAACCGCCGCCATTGGCTCGCCGCCGCCGCGGCCTCGCTCGGCGCCGTGGCGCTGCCCGCGCCAGCCCAGTCGCTCGACGCCGTGCGTGCGCGCGGCAAGCTCTCGGTCGCGGTCTACAACGACATGCCGCCCTTCAACGTCGGCGGCAAGGGCATCGACGTCGAGCTCGGCCGCGCCCTGGCTCGGGCGATGGGGCTGGAGATGTCGCTGCTGCCTTTCCCGGCCGACGACAGCATGAACGACGACCTGCGCAACATGGTGTGGAAGGGCCACTACCTGGGCTACGGCCCGGCCGACCTGATGCTGCACGTGCCGGTCGAGCGCCCGTTGATGCAGGACAACCCGAAGGTCACGATCTTCGCGCCGTACTACCGCGAACGCATCGCGATCGCACGCGATCTCGCCCAGGTGCCGCAGATGGAATCGCTCGACGCCTTCGGCAAGCGGCCGATCGCGGTGGCGGGCCTGACCCTGGCCGGCTGGCTGCTGATCGGCGCCGAGCAGGGGCGCTACCGCCAGCAGCTGCTCACGAGCTACAAGGACGGCACCGAGGCCGCGGCCGCTCTCGTCAAGGGCGAGGCGGTGGCGGCGGCGGGCGAGCAGTCGGAGCTGGAATCGGCGCTCGGCGGCGATGCGCGCTTCGCGATCGAGCCGCTGCCGCTGCCGCAGGCGAGCAAGGGCTGGGTCGTGGGCTGCGCCGTCAAGCGCGAGGCCACCGACCTCGCGCAGGCGGTGCAGGCGGCGATGAACGGGCTCGCCGCCTCGGGCGAACTCAAGCGCATCTTCGCCGCCGGCAAGGTGAACTGGGCAATGTCGTAGTGACATCCTCCCCGAAGCGCCTGCGGCGCTCCCCCCCAGGGGGGCGACGCCAGCGGCCCGGCAAAGCCGGTTCCGCGGCGTCCGCTTGAAGGGCCGCTTCGCGGCCTGAACACTTGCCGGTAGCCCCCACGCGAGCGAATCAATCGGAGATCGCTCGCACCTCGTCGATCGTCGTGAGCCCGGCCAGCACCTTCTCGATGCCGTCCTGGCGCAGCGTGCGCATGCCTTCGGCCAGCGCCTGGCGCTGCAGCGCGCTGGCGCGGCTCGTGGTCTGGATCATGTGCTTCATCTCGCGCGAGATCGGCATCAGCTCGTGGATGCCAGTGCGGCCGCTGAAGCCGGTCTGGTCGCAGCTCGCGCAGCCGGCGGGCCGGTACAGCTTCAGCCGGCCGCTGGCGTCGCCGAAGCGCTGGCGCCATTCGGCGAGCAGGGCCGGGTCGGCGGGGCCGGCCTCGGCGCCGCTTGCCCAGGCGTGGTCGTGGTCGCGCCGCAGTTCGTCGATCTCGGCCTCGTCCGGCTCGTAAGCCGTCTTGCAGTCGGGGCACAGCCGTCGCACCAGGCGCTGGGCGATGATGCAGCGCAGCGCATCGGCGAAGTTGAACGGGTCCATGCCCATGTCGAGCAGCCGGGTCACGGTCTCGGG
>JAGWTS010000113.1 GCA_028868875.1 Burkholderiales bacterium
ACCGGGTGGCCGCCGCCGATCAGGCCGCCGCTGGGGTTGATCGGCAGCTTGCCGCCGAACTCGATCAGGCCGCTTTCCACCGCCTGCCAACTTTGGCCCGGCGGGGTGATGCCGTAGTGGTCGATCGCCACGTACTCGGTGGTGGTGAAGCAGTCGTGGGTCTCGATGCCGTCCAGGCCGTGCACGTCGGCGAGGCCGGCGCGGCGGAATGCGTCCTGGATCGTGTCGCGCAGATGCGGCAGCACATGGGGCTCGCCGGCGCTGCGCTCGAGCTTGTCGCGCAGCCGCAGCCCGGCATTGCGATGGCCCCAGCCGCGGATGCGCGGCTGGCGTTCGAGTGCGAGGCCGTGGCGCCGCGCATGGGCTTGGGCGAACGCCGGGCCGGCCAGCAGCAGGGCGCAGGCGCCATCGGTGATCTGGCCGCAGTCCTGGCGCCGGGTGCCGGGCTCGATCACCGGGTTCAACTCGTCGTCGTCGCTGAAGGCGCCGGGCTCGAAGCGCCATTGGCGCGTCTGCGCGTTCGGGTTGCGCTTGGCGTTGCCGTAGTTGATCTCGGCGATGCGGTTGAGGAAGCGCCGGTCCAGGCCGTAGCGGCGCTCGTATTCCTGGGCGACGAGGCCGAAGGCCGCCGGCCACATGAAGCGGCAATCGATGTCTTCGTGGCCCTGCCAGGCGGCGGCGTTCTGGTTGGCCGAGCTCTGGTCGCCGGGCAGGTTCTTGAGTTCTTCGGCGCCGAGCACCAGCACGCAGTCGTAGCGCCCTGCCTCGATCTCGGCCATCGCCGCCAGCACCGCCAGCGACGAAGAAGCGCAGGCGCCTTCGTGGCGCATCGCCGGCACGCCCCAGAGCTCGGGCACGACCTGGGCGACCATCGCACCCAGGTGGGCCTGCTGGCGCTGGATCTCGGCGAAGGCGTTGCCGACGTGGATGCTCTGCACCGCGGCGGCGTCGATGCGGGCATCGGCCAGGGCGCCCAGGGTGGCCTCGCGCATCATGTCGGAAAGGTCCTGGCCGTGGCGCGACCAGGCGCGGGCGAAGTCGGTCTGGTGGCCGCCGAGGATGAAGACCGGCGCCGCGCTCATCGCCCGCGCTCCCAGCCGGCGATGCGCGGCGCGCCGACCCAGCAGCCGTGGAAGCCGGTGGGGATGTGGCGCGGAATCGCGATCTGCGCCAGCGGGCCGCGGCCGAGGTCGCGCGCGTCGAAGAGGTCCAGCGTCTGGCGCTGCGTCGCGTCGTTGAACTGGAAGGCGATGACGTAGCCGTGGTCTTCCGACTGCGGCCGGTCGGCCGCGGCGAACCAGGGCTCCGAGTACCAGCTGTGGGCGACATCGTCGGTCCAGGCCGAGAGCGAGGCACCGCTGTCGAGGTCGTACTTGCGGATGCCGTTCCACTGCAGGATGGTCGTGTCGTGGTGGTCGATCAGGTAGCCGTAGCGCGTGCGCCGGCCGGTAAGCGCGGCGTTGTAGGTCGGAAACTCGACGTTGCGCCCTGCGTCCAGGCATTGCTCTTCGGTCTGCCCGGTCTTCAGGTTCATGCGCCAGCGCCACAGCCGCGCCGTCATCACGAGCTCAGCCACGTTCTTGGCGGTGCGCTCGGCGTCGATGCTGCCGTCGGCCCGGGTTGCCGGCATGTAGCGGCAGCCCACCATCACCAGCCAGTCGCCTTCTTCCCAGGTGTTGACCACGTGGTAGAGGAAGCAGGGCGTGAAGTCGAACCAGCGCATCTGGTCGGCGCTGCCGTGGCGCGGGATGACGCCGAAGCGGGTGCTCAGCTCGGGGTGGAAGTCGAGCTTGTGGCGCCCGATCTTCATCGCCTCTTCGTTGTGGAACAGCGGCAGGTCGTGCACCACCGAGTAATGCTCGCTCACCGCCATGTCGTGCGGCAGGCGCGGGCCGGGCAGGTCGACCGGCACGTAGTGGGCGAGCTTGCCGGCCGCGTCGAGCACGCCGTAATGCATGTAGGGCGCGACGTTGCCGTAGTCGAAGAACATCAGCTCGCCGGTGATCTCGTCGCACTTGGCGTGGGCCGAGACCTTGCCGCCGGTGCCGACGATGGCCTGCTGCTTGCCCAGGGTCTCGAGCGTCAGCGGGTCGATCTCGTAGGCGTCGCCGGCCATGTACCAGAGCGCCAGCACCTTGCCGCCGTGGCCGACGAGGTCGGTGTTGGCGCCGTCCTTGAGCGGCTTGTCGTCGCGCCCGGCGAGCGTCTCGCGGATGCCCCAGTAGGTGGCGCGGCCGGCGGCGTCCTCGCGCTGCCAGGCGTCGGTACGCACCCATCGGTTGCGCACCGTCAGCTTGCCCTGGCGGAATTCGGCCGCATGGATCATGCCGTCGCCGTCGAAGGGGTGGTAGCGGCCGTTCGGCGCGAAGCGCGGGTTCGGGCCGCAGCGCATGTACACGCCGTTGAGGTCGGCCGGGATCCGGCCCATGAGGAGCGGCAGGTCGGTCAGCACCGATTCGTCGGCCAGCGGGGCGAAGGGCCCGGTGAGCATCGGGCCGAAGTCGTCGCCGAAGGGGGCGTAGTTGTCTTCACGCAGGACGGCATTCATGGCGGTTCCTTTGGTTCAGTTCGCTCGCGCCGCCGCGGCGGGCCGCCGCGACTGCGCGATGCGAAAGCGCCCGGCCACGAAGGCCAGGTCGGTGAGGCTGGCATTGCCGGCCGGGTTCAGTCCGGTGACGTGGTAGTCGCTGTAGGCCGCGGCAAAGTTCAGCGGCATCGGACCGGTGAGGTTGATCGTCAGCTGGGCGCCGGCGCGGGCGTAGCCGCGCTCGGCCGCGGCGATAAAACTCTCGTCGCGGCTGTACAGGAAGGCGGTGAGGCCGCCATGGCGCGCGACGTCGCCGCAGGCCTGGGCTAGCGCATCGCCGGCATCGGCGCATTCGACGACGAAGCCGATCGGGCCGAAGCGCTCTTCGCGGTAAAGATCGCCCTGGCGCGGGTCGGTCTGCACCAGCAGCGGCGTGCTGGTGCGCGCCTTCGGGAACTGGGGATGGCCGTAGGCGCGGGGCGCGAGCAGGACTCGGCCGCGCAGCGCGCCTTCGTCTTGCATCCGGCCGATCAAATCGAGCGTGGCCGGCGACTGGATCGCGGCGAGGATCATCGCCGCCCGCCTCGGTTCCTGGCCGACGGCGGAAATCGCCGCCGCGAGCCGTGCACCGACCTCGTCGGCGCCGACCCGGCCGCCCGGGGTCGCAACCCCGCCTCGCGGCAGGTAGACGTTCTGCGGGCTGGTGCACATCTGGGCGCTGAACAGGCACATCGTCGTGGCGAGCGAGCGCAGCGCGGCGTCGAGGTCTTCGGCCGACTCCAGCACCACGGTGTTGCAGCCCGAGGTCTCGGTGTACGACAGCGCGGCGTTCTGCTCGACCCAGCTGCCGAAGGCGGCGCTGCCGGTGAAGTCGACGATTGCGGCTTTCGGGTGGTTCACCAGCCGCTTGCCCAGCGGCTCGGCGCTGCTGTCCAGCGCCATCGTGACCAGGTTCGGGTCGTGACCGGCGGCGCCGAGCACGCGGCGGAAGACCTCGACGCCGATCGCCATCGGCAGCACCGAGCCGGGATGCGGCTTGACGATCACCGCGTTGCCGGTGGCCAGGCTGGCCATCATCGAAGGCCAGGCGTTCCAGGTCGCGAAGGTGGCGCAGCTGAAGCACACGGCGACGCCGCGCGGCACCGCGCGGTAGGTCTTGGCGAGCGCTATCCGGCTGCTGCCGAAAGAGCGCTCCCAGCGCGCCGCGGGCGTGACCGCGGCCAGGGCCTGGTCGGCGTAGACCAGGGCCTCGATTGCGCGGTCGAGCGCGTTCGCGCCCGAACCGGCGTAGGCCATGTTGGCGCTCTGGCCGGCGCTGTGCATGACCGCCTGCTGGAGCTCGAAGACATGGCCGGTGAAGAGCTGGTCGACCGCTTCCATCAGCACGCCAATGCGCGCCCGGGCGCCCGTCTCGGCCCAGCGCGGGATGGCGCGCTCGGCAGCGTCGAACAGCGCCTCGATGTCGGCCTGCGGGTAGGCGATGCCCAGCGGCTCGCCGGTGTAAGGGGAGACTTCTTCGCCGATCCAGCCCAAGCTGCCGGGCTGATCGATCTCGAAGCGCCGGCCGAGACGGGCTCGAAAAGCCGCCAGGCCGCGCGCCTGCGCGGCTTCGGCGTCGGCCACTTGCGAGGGCAGCTCGGGGAAGGCGCTCCAGGCATGGCGTTCGCGGCAGGCTTGCTGCGCGCGCTCGAATCGCGCGCGGTGCTTGTCGAACAAGGCATCGCTCATGCTTCGTCCCGTTGCCAAAGCAGCCGATGGTGGCGCAAGACCTGCGTTCCCGGGAGCAAGTCGTCGGCCGACAGCGTGAGCCGGCCCGCGGCGTCGAACTCGACCCGGCGACGCTGCTCGCTGCCGACGAAGTTCGGGTTCAGCGACATCGTGACCCGGTGCACGACGAAGAGACCTGCGGAGCCGGACTCCAGCGCGTAGCGGCCGGCGTAATGGAAATAGCCTTCGAAAGCGGCCAGGCGCTGCTCGGGCGGCGCCGAGCGCACGCTCTCGCTCGCCAGCTTGTTGCGGCCGGCGCGCGCGATGGCGGCGCTCATCCAGCCATCGCCGGCGTACACGAGGAGGCCGAGCGCATCGGCGCCGTAAGGCAGGCTCGCGGGGCGGCCGTCGGCGTAGCCGACCTCCCAGCGCCGCAGCCGCCAGCTGCCGAGCAGCGGGTTGGAAACGGCGTTCATGCTCGCGCCTGCCATCCCGCCAGCCGCGTCTGGGCCTGGCGGAATTCGCCCTCGATGCGCTCGACGATGGCCGCCACCGGCTCCACGGCGCGGATCGCGCCCAGGCCTTGGCCGGCGGCCCAGAGGTCGCGCCATTTCGTGACCGAGTCGTTGGTGCTGCTGTCGTAGCTGCGCGCGGGCGCGGCGGGCAGTTGGTCGGGGTCGAGTCCGTTGGCGCGCAGTGAAGGCGCGAGCCAGCTCGCCGGGGTGCCGGTGATGCCGGCGGTGACGACGAGGTCGTCGATCCGGCTGTCGACCAGCATCTGCTTGTACTCGGGCCGCGCCATGCTTTCGGCGGCGGCGATGAAGCGGGTGCCCATGTAGACGTAGTCGGCGCCGCAGGCGAGCGCCCCGGCCACGCCCCAGCCGTCGCTGATGCCGCCGCCGACGACGATGGGGCCGTCGAAGAACTCGCGCACCGCGCTCACGAAGGCGAAGGGGTTGAGCTGGCCGGTGTGGCCGCCGGCGCCGTTGCAGACGCAGGCCAGGCCGTCGGCGCCGGCCTCGACCGCCTTCTGTGCCAGCGTGAGGTTGATGACGTCGGCAAAGACCTGGCCGCCGTAGCCGTGCACGACCTCGATCGCGGGCTTGGGGCTGCCGAGCGCAGTGACGACCACCGGCGGGCGGTAGCGCGCCAGCAAGGCCAGGTCCTGCGGCAGGCGCTGGTTCGAGCGGTGGGTCACGAGGTTGGCGCACCAGGGGCCGACGCAGGCGGCGCCGAGTTCGTCGCGGGCGCGCGCCAGGCCTTCGGCGATGCGGCGCATCCAGTCGTCGAGCGCCTCGATCGGGCGTGCGTTCGGCGTCGGGAACGCGCCGACGATGCCGGCGCGGCAGGCCGCGACCACCAGCTCGGGGCCCGAGACCAGGAACATCGGTGCCGCGAAGATCGGCAGGCGCAGAGGGGACAGCGATTTATCCATGGGCGGGGGGCGAGACCTTCGGGAAGAGGAGGGCGGCGGCGGCCTGGCTGCGCAGCTCGCGCTTGAGGATCTTGCCCACCGGGTTGCGCGGCAGGGCGGGCAGCAGCATCAAATGTTCCGGCAGCTTGTAGACGGCGAGCCGGCGCTCGTCGCGCAGGTAGGCGACGAGGGATTGCAGCGTCGGCGCGGCCCCTGGGCGGGGTACGAGGCAGGCGCACACCTTCTCGCCCATCGCCTCGTCGGGCACGGCGACGACGGCCGCGTCGGCCACCTCGGGGTGGCCGAGCAGCAGCGACTCGATCTCCTCGGCCGAGATCTTCATGCCTCCGCGCACGACGATGTCCTTGCAGCGGCCGACGAAGTGCAGGTACTGGCCCTGGTCTCCCGCGATCTCGAACAGGTCGCCGCTGCGGAAGAAGCCCTGGTCGTCGAAGGCCACGGCATCGAGTTCGGGCGATTTCCAGTAGCCGGCGAAGACGGTCGGCCCCGAGATGCGGAATTCGCCGACGTGGCCGGGCTCGTCGATGTCCTGGCCGCTCTCGAGGTCGACGAGCCGGGTGCGGACCTTGGTCGCGTTCGACAGCCGCGAAAAGCGCCGCCCGACGCCGCCGCGCGCGAAATAGCGCGCGCGCAGCGCCGGGTCGGGGATGTCCAGCGGCGAGCCCGACAGCGACACGCCTTCGTTCGAGCCGAAGTAGTTGACGATCTGCACGCCGCGCTCGGCAAAGCCGCGCACCATCCACTCCGACAACGGGGCCGAGCCCGAGCCGATGCGCGACAGGCGTTTCAGGTCGATGCCTTCGAGCAGATGCTCGTCCTTGAGCAGCTGGTTGAGGATGGCCGGCGGCGCCACGGTGTAGTCGATGCGCTCTTCGCGCAATTGGCGCAGGAACACGCCGATGTCGAAAGGGTGGTGCTGGACGACGCTGGCGCCCAGACACAGCCAGCCCGCGACGCAGGTGGACCAGCCCGCCATGTTGACGAGCGGGAAGGGGTTGAGCAGGCGCGCTCCGGGCTGCAGCTCGGCCGCCTCGATGACCGAGCGCGCGACGATGAGCCACTCGTTGTGGCTGCGCGGCACGCCCTTGGGCGCGGCCTCGGTGCCCGAGGTCCAGCACAGGGTGGCGATGTCGTTGGCGCCGAGGCCGTCGATCGGCTCGCCGATTCCGGGGCCGTTCAGGGCCGCCAGCGCTTCGTCCAGCGCGAGCGCGCCCGGGGGGACCTCGGCGCCGAAGGCCAGCACGCGCAGCCCGGGGGCGGCGCGCGCCAGTTCGCACCACATCGCCGCGCTCGCGTGGCGCTGCACGCGCGCGCTCGTGACCACGGCGGCGGCCTGGGTCAGGCGCAGGACGTGGCCGAGCTCGTGTTCGCGGTACTGCACCGGCACCGGCGAGACGATCAGCCCCAGGCGCAGCGCCGCGAGGTAGACCACGTACTGCTCGACGCCGTTGACGAGCTGGACCACGACCACGTCGTCGCGCTGCAGCCCCTGGGCCCGCAGCAGCGCGGCCATGCGCGCGACCTCGCGCGCGAGCTCGCCCCAGTTCAGGCGCCGCGGCTGGCCGTCGGTGTGCGCGGCCCGGTTCGGCGGATCGGCCACGGCCTCGCGTTCGGGATGGGCGGCCGCTGCGGCGCGGAACAGGTCGTCCAGCGTCTGCCGGCCCCACCAGCCGCGTTCGGTGTATTGGGCGATGCGTTCGGGCGAGGCGAGGATCATGGCCGGGACTCCTTGGCGTCGATTCGGGTGCGGTCCGCGGGCGACGGCCCGCCCCAGCGCTGCATCGTGGCCTGCGAGACGAAGGTCGCGTGGAAGCCGTTCGGCACCCGTTGCGGCAGCTTCACGCGGCATAGAGGGCCGCGGCCGAATTCGCCGTCGCGGGCGTCGAAGACCAGCACCTCCGATCGCTGTTCGAGCGGGTTCCAGGAAATCGTGACGACGTAGCCGTCGTCCTCGGCGCTGCTGCCGTCGCGCGGCGCGAAGGCCGGCTCGTTGTAGAAGGCGCCCGGCCCTTCGCTCAGATGGACGAAGGCGCCGGTCTCGTGGTTGACCTTGGCCACGCCCGTGAAGCGCACTTCCTCGCGCCCGCCATAGGGAAACACGGCGTGGTACGAATGGCGCGTGCGCCGTCCCTGCCAGGCCATGTTGATGGCCGGAAACTCGCTGTTGAGGGTGTCGTCGATCGGCCCTTCGGTGGTGCGCCCGGTCTTCAGGTCGAAGCGCCACTGGTAGAGCCAGAAGTCGCGCTGGCGATGGTGGATGGTGCGTTCGAGCCGGCGCGCGTCGGGCCGGCCCTGCTCGTCGTCGTAGATGCGGTACGGGGTGCCGACCATCACCACCTCGTCGCCTTCCTCCCAGGCGTTGACGACGTGCAGCAGGTAGGTGGGCCGGGCCTCGAACCAGCGGATCTCGCTTGCCTGGCCATAGCGCGGAACGACGGCGAAGCGGGTCGGCATCTCGGGGTGGAAGCGCAGCTTGTAGCGCCCGAGGCGGCGCGCCTCTTCGTCGAGCAGCAGCGGGAAGTCGTGCAGGATCGTGTAGTGCTCGGTCACCGCCATGTCGTGCGGCAGGCGCGGCCCCGGCAGCGGCACCTCGATCGCATGCCGGCTCTTGCGGTCCGGGCCGATCACGCCGTAGCGCATGTAGGGCGGCTTCACGTCGTAGTCGAACCAGAGCAGCTCGCCGGTGCGCTCGTCGGGGCGCGAATGGGCCGAGATGCGGTCGAGCGCACCGTCGCAGTCGGCCGGGCCGATCGTCTCCAGGGTCAGCGGATCGACGGCGTAGGGCATGCCGCTGCGATACCACATCGTGATCAAGCGGCCGGCGTGGTACTTGACGTCGGTGTTGCTGGTGTTCTTCAGCGGCTGGTCGGGGCGGTCGGCGCGCTGCGGCTCCTTGATGCCTTTCCAGAGCGCGCGGCCCGCGGCCTGCTCTTCGGTGAGCGCGGCGGTGCGCACCCAGCGGTTGCGGTAGCTTGCCACGCCGCGGTCGAAGCGCACCGCGTGCAGCATGCCGTCGCCGTCGTAGGCGTGGTAGCGCCAGTCGGGCGGGTAGAAGGGGTTGGGGCCGTTGCGCACGTACAGGCCGTTCAGGTTCGAAGGCAGCTCGCCCAGCACTTCGAGGCGATCGATCGTCAACTCGTTTGCGACGGGGGCGTTGTTCCCTTCCAGCGCGGGAATGGCGCCGACCTGCTGCTCGAAAGCACCCATGGCCTGTCTCCTCGGGGTTCCCCGCGCCGTTCTCGACTGCGGAGGGGTCTTGCATCGGAATCAGGATAGTTCGCATCCCCGGTTGTTGAACAGGAGTGATTTCGATATGCTGACACCTGTTTCGATATTCCACCGTGCCGATGAACCCCCGGGACCGCGACAAGTACTTCCGCAATCAGCCCCACCGGGTTCCGCTGGGTTATGAGGAGTACGCGGGCGACAAGCAGTTCGCGACCACGCTGGCGCGCGGCATCGAGCTGCTGCGCTGCTTCACCGCGGGCGACCTGGCCTTGTCCAACGGCGAGTTCGCGTCGCGCACCGGGCTGCCGCGGCCGACCGTCTCGCGCCTGACCTACACGCTCACGTCGCTGGGCTACCTGCGCCAGAACCCGAAGACCGGCAAGTACGAGCCGGGCTCGTCGCTGATCTCGGTGATCTATCCGATGATGGCCTCGCTCGTGATCCGCCAGCGCGCAAGGCCGCTGATGCACGCGCTGGCCGACGCCACCGGCGGCCATGTCTCGATGGGTATCCGCGACCGCCTGAACATCGTGCTCGTCGAGACCAGCCGACTCGCCGGGCGCGAGGCGTCGTTCGGGCCGGTGGCGGACATGGGGCTTTCGTTGCCGATTGCCGGCACCTCGATCGGCCGGGCCTATCTCGCCGGCTGCGACGGCGCGACCCGCGAAGCCCTGCTCAACGAGATCCGGGTCAAGGCGCCCGAGGACTGGCAGCGATTCGAGCCGCGCATCCGCAGCGCCTTGCGCGAGCACGAGCGGCTGGGCTTTTGCGGTGTCGACGGCGACATGGTCGAGGAGGTGCTCGCCGTGGGCGCCTGCTATGGCGCGACCGCCGGCGGCGAGCTCGTGGTCTTCAACTGCACCTTCCTGCGCTCGGACCTGCCGACGGGGCGCGGAATCGCCTGGCTGCGCACCGAGATCGGACCGAGGCTGGTCGAACTGCTGCGCCAGCTGCGGCGCTCGGCCCTGGCCTGATCAGGCCATCCGGTACCAGTCGACGCCGGCTTCGTCGGTCTCGCGCCGCAGCTCGCCGCGGTGCCAGAGGTAGTTCAGGCAGGCCAGGCTTTCGCCGGTGGCCATGCTCAGCAGGTTGACGTCGCTCTCGGCGATCGTGCGCGCGAACAGCGCGCCGAAGACGTCGACCGCGCGCTTGGGCTCGGCCAGGCTGCGGCGCAGGCGCTCGATCGCCTTCTCCTGGCCGCGGCGCAGCGCCTCGATGCGCGGGTGCAGGCCGCGGAAAGGCTCGTTGTGCGACGGCAGCACGAGCACGTCGTCGGGCACCTCGCGCTGGATCTTGTCGAGCGAGGCGCCCCAGCGCGCCATCGGGTCGGCGTCGGGCTCGGTCGCGTGGACCGAGACGTTGGACGAGATGCGCGGCAGCACCTGGTCGCCGCTGATCAGCAGCTTCAGGTCCGGGCAGTACAGGCAGGCGTGCTCGGGCGAATGGCCGCTGCCGACGACGACGCGCCAGTCGTGCGCGCCGATGCGGATGGTCTCGCCGTCGACGATGCGGCGGTAGCTCTCGGGCAGGGCGTGGATGTGCTTGCCGAAGTTGCCGAAGCGCAGGCGGTAGGTCTCGATCGCGCCCGCGCCCCAGCCGGCGCGCTGGTAGAACTCGATGCCCTCGGGCGGGGCTTCGCGCCCGGTGTCGGACACCATCACGCGGCAGGTCAGGTATTCGAGCTGGGTCATCCACAGCCGCACGCCGAAGCGGCGCGTGAGCCAGCCCGCCATGCCGACGTGGTCGGGGTGCATGTGGGTGACGAAGACGCGCGTCGGCGCACGCGGGTCGGGCGCGTTGGCGAAGAGCTCGCGCCAGGCGAGCAGGGTGTCGTCGGTGCGCACCCCCGTGTCGACCAAGGCCCAGCCGGCGCCGTCGTCGAGCGCCCAGAGGTTGATGTGGTCCAGCGCATAAGGCAGGGCCATGCGGATCCAGTACACGCCGGGTGCGACCTCGAGGCCGCGGCCGCGCTCGGGCGGTGCCGCGAACGGGTATTCCAGCTTCGGCTTCGCTGCAGCTTCCACTTCCTCGAACCCGTCGGCCATGAACGCTTTCCTTCCGCTTGCTGCGATGCGCCGGCGCGGCGCCCCAGGCCCGGAGCGTAGCCCATGGCGGGCGCGGGCGCTGGCGCGGGGGCGACAGCGCCCGCGATGGCATGATCGCGGCTCGTCCGGCGGCGCGCAGCCGCTGCCCGCGTGCACGGCACCGGAAGTTCGATCGCGCATGAGGGCCTACAACCGTTTCCATCGCCACCTCGGGTCTGGCGCGCCGGCTGGCGCGAAGACCTCCGCCGTGGGCTTCGCCTTCGTCGGCGGCCTGATGGTCGCGCTGGTCAAGACCGCGGCGGCGGTGCTCACCGGATCGGCGTCGATGGGCGCCGAGGCCGTGCACTCCTGGGTGGCATCGGTGAACGAGGGTTTTCTCGTCGCCGCCTACCTCGCGGCGCGGCGCCCGGCCGACGCCGCCCATCCGCTGGGCCATGGGCGCGAGTCGTATGTCTGGTCGCTGTTCGCGTCGATCGGCATGTTCATCGTCGGCGCCGAGGTCGGCATCTGGCGCGGCCTGCGCCAACTCGGCTCGTCCGAGGGCACGGCGCACTACGGCTTCGGCTACCTCGTCATCGCCGGCGCGCTCGCGTTCCAGGGCCTGTCGTTCGTGCAGGCGCTGCGCTTCGTGCGCGAGCGCGCGGCCGAACGCGAGCAGGGCATCTTCCGCCACGTCTTCGAGAGCTCCGATTCGCAACTGCGCGCCGTCGTCACCGACGATTTCCTGGCCCTGGCGGGCCTCGTCGTGGCGGGGCTGGGCATGGGCCTGCACCAGCTCAGCGGCCGCGTCGCCTGGGACGCCCTGGGCTCGATCCTCATCGGCCTGCTGATGGGCGTGGCCGGGCTGATCCTCGTGAACCTGAACCGGCGTTACCTCGCCGGCATGCCGATCGCGCCCGAGCGCGCCGCGCTGGCCGTGAGGCTGATGAAGCAGGCGCCCGAGATCGCGCGCGTGACCTATTTCTTCGCCGAATACGTCGGCCCCGACCAGGTGCTGGTGCTGGCGCGCGTGGTGCTCGCCGGCGAGCACGACCAGGCCGAACTGGCGCGCATCCTGCGCGGGCTCGAGCAGCGCATCATGGAGAACAAGGCGGTGGTGCGGGCGGTGCTGACCTTGGCGTTGCCGGAGGAGGAGGGGCTGGGCTGAGGCGGTTCAATACCCCCGCGGAAACACCACCGTCCGCTGCCCGTTCAGCATGATCCGCCGCTCGGCATGCCACTGCACCGCCCGGGCGAGCACGATGTTCTCCACATCCTTGCCCAGCCGCACGTAGTCCTCGGCCTCCAGGCCGTGCGAGACGCGCACCGTGTCCTGCTCGATGATCGGCCCTTCGTCGAGGTCCGGGGTGACGTAGTGCGAGGTCGCCCCGATCACCTTGACCCCGCGCTGGTGCGCCTGGTGGTAGGGCCGCGCGCCCTTGAAGCTGGGCAGGAACGAGTGGTGGATGTTGATGCAGCGCCCCTGGAGCGCGCGGCACATCTCGTCGCTCAGCACCTGCATGTAGCGCGCGAGCACCAGCAGTTCGGCGCCGCTGTCGTCGATGAGCCGCAGGATGGCCTGCTCCTGCGACCGCTTGTCGCCGTCGACGATGGGCAGGTGGTGGAACGGCAGCCCGTACCACTCCACCGCCCGGCGCAGGTCGGCGTGGTTCGAGACCACGCCGACCACGTCGATCGGCAGTTCGTTCGAATGCCACTTGTGCAGCAGATGGCTCAGGCAGTGGCCGAACCTGGACACCGCCAGCAGCACCTTCGTTTTCTGCGCCGTCGGGCGCAGGTCGAGTTCCATCGCGAACGCCTCGACGAAGGGTGCCAGCGCCTCGTTCAGCCGCGCCTGCGTCTGCTCGCCCGTGCCTTCGATGTGGAACACGGTGCGCACGAAGAACAGGCCCGTCTCCGCGTCGCCGTGGTTCGACGATTCGGAGATCCACGCGCCCAGGCGCGCCAGGGCGGTGGTGAGGCCTGCGATCACCCCGACCTTGTCGGGGCAGCGTCCGGTGAGCACGTACTGCGTCACGTTCATTTCTTGCTTGGGGTTCAACGGGTGGGGGTGATGAAGGCCGCGGCGTAGGCCCCTCTTTCGGCAAGGAAGTCGGCATACAGCGCATCGACGATCGCGACATGGCTGCCGTCGCTGCGCCAGGCGAGCGTGGCATGCAGGTCGGCCAGGCGCAGCCGGCGCGCCGTGCCCGGCTTCGGCGGCAGGCTCGTGGCGTCGGCCAGGCGCTGCAGCAGCGGCCCTGCCACGTCCCCGTCGAAAAGAAAGGCGGCCTGGCCGTGGGAGCCGTCGACGACGTGCAGCAGGGCCGAGCCACGCGCCGCCGCCTGGCAGCGCGCGAGCGTCTGCGTCGCTTTCGCGGACTGTGATCGGCCTGCGGAACAGGTGCTCCAGACGATGATCTCGCTCGGCCTCGTGCGCAGCGCGCAGGCCGCGCCGGCGTCCCCATCCTGCAGCCCAGCCTCGATCTCCGCGAACGCGCCCACCATGCCCAAGCGCGCGCCGAATTCGCGCTCGGCGAGCGCGGTCAGTTCATCGAGTTCGGCCCCGCGCCCCGCGCTTCGAAGGTGCACGAAGAGCTCGACCTCGACGCGCTCGAAGCGCCGCGGCCCCGTGCCCACTGCCCGGGCCTGTGCTTCAGCGTTCACCAAGACGCTCCCCCTTCGGGTCGACGAAGGGCAGAGCGACGACCTGCGCTTCCACCCAGTGGCCCATGTGATAGGTCCGCACCCGCTCACCGCTGCGCGCCCGCCCGCGCACGAGCCGCGCCAGCGCGATCGGGTGGCCGAGCGTCGGGCTGTGGCAGCTCGAGGTCACGCGGCCTTGCGACGCGCAAGGCGGATCCTTGTCCGCGATGTGGGAGCCGACGACGAGCGCCGACTTGCCGTCGACCGGCACCAGTCCGACCAGTTGCTCCCGCTTGGCATCGACGGCCACGGGCAGGCGCAGCGAGCGCCGGCCGGCGAAGTCCGAGACCTTGCTCTCGACGCCCTGCGCGAGCCCCATGTCGTCGGGATAGGTGGCCCCGTCCGATTCGGTGCCGACGTGGACGTAGCCTTTCTCGATGCGCATGATCTGCAGCGCCTCGATGCCGTAGGGGCACAGGCCATAGGCCTGGCCGGCCTGCCAGACGGCTTCGTAAAGCGCCTGCGCGTGGCGCGCCGGAATGTTCAGCTCGTAGCTCAGCTCGCCGCTGAAGCTCGCGCGCAGCACCTTCAGCGTGTGGCCCTGCCAGCTCGTCTCGACGAAGCGCATGTGCGGCATGGCCTGCGGCGCCAGGTCTGCGGCGAAGCCCGCGGCGGCAAGCAGCTTCCAGGCCTTCGGCCCGGCGAGCGTGAGGTTGGCCCAGTGCGAGGTCACCGGCGTGACCGAGGCGCGCAGATGCTGCAGGTCGCGCTGCAGCCAGTCTTCCAGGTGCAGCGCAATGCGCTCGGCGCCGCCGCTGGAAGCGTGGACCCAGAATCGGTCTTCGGCGATGCGGGCGACGATGCCGTCGTCGAGCAGCACCCCGGTCTCGGTCAGCAGGGCGCCGTAGCGGGCGCGGCCGGGCTTGATCGTCGACATCGTGCCCAGGTACATCCAGTCGAGGAA
>JAGWTS010000114.1 GCA_028868875.1 Burkholderiales bacterium
TACGTCGCGAACGAAGGCAAGCTCGTCGCGGTGGTCGCGCCGGAGCAGGCGGGCACCGTGCTGGCGGCGATGCGGTCGCATCCGCTCGGCGCGGCGGCGGCCGACATCGGCGAAGTCGTGGCCGACCAGCATCGTTTCGTCTGCATGGACACGCGCTTCGGCGGCCGCCGCGTCGTCGACTGGCTCAGCGGCGAACAGTTGCCGCGGATATGTTGACCCCCCCGAAGCACCTCCGGCGCGCCGCCCATGCGCTTGCAGGCGCCTGGGCCTGTGGCAGGCACGAGTGCGCTGCCGCGCACCCGTGTCCGGCCACAGCCCCCCCAGGGGGCGACGCCAGCGGACCGGCAAAGCCGGATCCGCGGCGTCCGCTTGGGAATTCCGGCGGCGCGATCGGTAGCCCGTGCCTTGCCCGATGCGCATCCTGCTGCTGACGCACAGCTTCAACAGTCTGGCGCAGCGCCTGTTCGTCGAACTGCGGCGCGCCGGCCACGAGGTCTCGGTCGAGTTCGACATTGCCGATTCGGTGACCGAGGAAGCCGTGGCCTTGTTCGAACCCGACCTCGTGCTTGCGCCCTTCATGAAGCGCCGCATTCCGGAATCGGTTTGGAGCCGCCGCCCTTGCTGGATCGTCCATCCCGGCATTCCGGGCGACCGCGGGCCTTCGGCGCTGGACCGGGCGATCCTCGAAAGCGAAAACGAATGGGGCGTGACGGTGCTGCAGGCGGTGGCCGAGTTCGACGCCGGCCCGGTGCTGGCCCATGCCGAATTCGCGCTGCGCGAGGCGACGAAGAGCGATCTCTACCGCGCCGAAGTCGTCGACGCTGCGGTGCGCGCCGTCTTCGCCGCGCTGGCGCGCTTCGTTCCGGGCGCGGCGCCGGTCGAAGACGCGGCGCCGCAGCGCGGTCGTGCCAGGCCCTTGCTGCGCGCCGATGAGCGGCGCATCGACTGGCAGCAAGACGACCGCGAAACGCTTCTGCGCAAGATCCGCTCGGCCGACGGCCATCCGGGGCTCGGCGCAAGGCTTTTCGGCCAGGCCTGCCGGCTGTACGACGCGCATCGCGCCGCGTCCGTTGCACCGCCCGGCCAGCCGGGCGCAGCCGTGGCCCGGCGCGGGCCGGCGCTGCTCGTGCAATGCCGCGACGGCGCCTTGTGGATCGGCCATGTGCGGCGCGATTCCGGCCTCGCCGACGAGCCGCCGCTGAAGCTCGCGGCGACGCTCGCTTTCGCCGCAGAAGCCGCGCACCTGCCCGAACTCGCGGTCGCCCTCGATCGCGACAACGGTGAAGGCGGCCAGTGGGACGAATTGCATTACCGCGAATCCGGCCCCGCCGCGGCGCGCATCGGCTGGCTCGAATTTGCTTTCCACAACGGCGCGATGGGCACGCGCCAATGCCGGGTCTTGCGCGACGCCTTGCGCTGGATCCGCACGCGGCCGACGAAAGTGCTGGTGCTCGCCGGCGGCCCGGCCTTCTTCAGCAACGGCATCCACCTGCACGAGATCGAGGCCGCGGCGCGGCGCCCGGGCGACAGCGCGGCCGATGCCTCATGGCGCAACATCAACGCGATGAACGACGCCGTGCTGGAACTGCTGACGCTCACCGACCGCCTCACGTTCGCCGCGCTGCGCGGCAACGCCGGCGCCGGAGGCTGCTTCCTGGCGCTCGCCGCCGATGCGGTCTGGGCCCATCGCGGCGTCGTGCTCAACCCGCACTACAAGAACATGGGCAACCTGTACGGTTCGGAATACTGGACCTACGTGCTGCCGCGGCGCGTCGGTGGCAGCGCGGGCGAGGGCGCGGCGCGCCGCATCACCCAGGGCCGCTTGCCGCTGGGCGCCGAGGATGCGCGCTCCCTGGGCCTGGTCGACGCGGTGCTGGCCGACGAGGCGGCTGCGTTCGAAGCCCAGGCCGAGCAAGCCGCACTGCAACTCGCCGCCGCGCCCGACATCGACCGGCGCATCGCCGCCAAGCAGCGCCGGCGCGAGGAGGACGAAGCCGCGAAGCCGCTCGCCGCCTACCGTGCCGAAGAGCTGGCGCACATGCAGCGCAACTTCTACGGCTTCGACCCGAGCTACCACGTGGCGCGCCACCACTTCGTCGCGCGCAAGGCGATGGCCTGGACGCCGCGCCCTCTCGCGCTGCACCGCGGGGCAGCGCGATGAACGCGCGCGCGCCCGGGCCGAGCCTGCCCGCCGTCCTCGTCGTCGTCGAAGGCGCTTCGGGGGCGATTCATCGGCGGTCCTGCAAAGGGGGCGGGCCGAAGCGGTCCAGCGGCAGGCGCAGCGCCTGCCCGAAACCGGGGGCCGGGGTGTCGAGCACCGCGTCCAGCGGCGCGCCGCGGCCGAGGGTGGCGAGCAGGCGCATCGGGCCGGCGTGCGTCACCGCGAGAAGGTCCATGCGCAGCGCCGCGGCGTCGGCGGCCCAGGCGCGCAGGCGCCGCTCCATGCGGCGCAGCGATTCGCCGCCGCCGGGTTCATGGTCCAGCGGGCGGCGCGCCCAGGCCTCGAGTTCGTGGCGCGGCACGCGCTCCCAGGCCAGGCCTTCCCAGCGCCCGAAGTCGATTTCCTGCAGCCGCGGCTCGATCTCGCAAGTCCGCTGCCAGTGGCGCCCGAGCCGCTCGGCGATGCCGCGGCAGCGCAGCGCCGGGCTGCTGACGAGGCGCTGGGGCGTGAGCGTGGCCGCGAGTTCATCGAAGAGCCGCTGCTCGTCGAGCGCGAGTGCCTCGAGATCGGTGCGGCCGTAGCACAGCCCGTCCGGCGCGTCGGGACGCGGGTGGCGCAGCAGGGTCAGCGTGGGCGGCATCGGCGCGGCCGCATTCAAGGCGTCGCGAGCAGGGCGCAGGCCCCGAGGTAGAACACGACTTCGCCGACCTGTTGCGCGGCGCCCAGGCAGTCGCCCGTGTAGCCGCCCAGGCGGGCACGGAACCAGGCGCCGAGCAGCGCGGTGCTGGCGGCCACCGCGAGCGAAGCGGCCGCGAGCGCGCCGAGCCAGCCCGCGGGGCCGCCCGGCGCCGCACCGAACGGCGGCCCGGCGCGCGTGCAGGCGGCGGCGACCGCGGCGACCACGAGCAAGGCGCTCGCGATGCCGATCGCGAGCTCGGCCCGGCCCACGCCCAGCGCCAGCGGCCGCGCCTTGGAGTCGGCCTGCGGCTTGGCATAGGGCAAGGCCCGCATCAGCACAAGCGCGCCGGCGCGCGAGACGACGTGGGCGCAGACCAGCGCGGCAATCGCCTGCGCCGGCTGCAGCGCCGCAAGGCAGCCGATCTTGAGCAGCAGCATCATCGCGATGCCGATGGCGCCGAAGGCGCCGATGCGCGAATCGCCCATGATCGCGAGCGCGCGTTCGCGCTCGCGGCTGCCGCCCAGGCCATCGCAGACATCGGCGAAACCGTCTTCGTGCAGGGCCCCGGTGGCGAGCAGAGTGGCCGCGGTCGAGAGCGCGGCCGCGACCCAGGGCGGCCAGGCCTGCGCGGCCAGCCCGAGCACCGCGGCACCGAGGAGGCCGACGAGCGCCCCCAGCGCCGGAAACCAGCGCATGCAGGGCCCGAGCCAGGCCGGGTCGTGGCCGACCCAGCGCGGCTTGGGCCAGCGCGTGAAGTATTCGAGCGCCGTGAAGAACAGGCGCAACTGCTGCATGTCAGCTCGCGCGGCTGACCTGGGCCGATTCGAAGGTCGCCATGTTCGCGAGCAGGCTGAGCGACAGCCGCAGCAGCGGCAGGGCCACGGCCGCGCCCGAGCCTTCGCCCAGGCGCATGTCCAGCTGCAGCAGGGGCCGGGCGCCGAGCTCGGCGAGCAGGCGCCGGTGCGCGGGTTCGGCCGAGCGGTGGGCGAAGACGAGGTGGCGCTCGAGCCCCGGCGCGAGCCGGCAGGCGACGAGGGCGGCGGCGCCGACGATGAAGCCGTCGACCAGCACCACCTTGCGCGCCTGGGCCGCGCCGATGAGGCAGCCGGCGAGCATCGCGATCTCGAAGCCGCCGAAGGTGGCGAGCACGGCGAGGGCGTCGGCGTCGCCGCGCCCCAGGCCGTGGCGGCGGCTCGCGCGCTCGAGCAGTTCGAGCTTGCGCGCAACGCCGGCCGCGTCGAGCCCGGTGCCGGGGCCGACGCATTCGGCCAGCGCGACCCCGGTGAGGTGGTGCATCAGCAGCGAGGCGCTCGCGGTGTTGCCGATGCCCATCTCGCCCAGCAGCAGGCAGTCGGCCGGGCTCTCCAACGCCAACGCCCGGCCCGCGGCGAGGGCCGCGCGGCATTGCCCGGCGCTCATCGCGGCGGCCTCCAGATAGCTCGCCGTGCCGTGGGCGATCTTGGCGTCGACGAGGCCGGGGGCGGGCTCGAAATCGTGGTTCACCCCGGCGTCGACGACGCTCAGGCTGCAGCCCAGCTCGCGCGCCAGCACCGAGATCGCGGCGCCGCCGGCGAGGAAGTTCATCACCATCTGCCAGGTCACGTCCTGCGGGTAGGCCGAGACCCCGGCGCGCGCGGCGCCGTGGTCGGCGGCGAAGACGAAGACATGGGTCGAGCCGATGGCCGGCGCCTCGCGCCCCTGGATCTGCGCCACCTGCAGCGCCAGCGCCTCGAGCTGGCCGAGCGAGCCCAGCGGCTTGGTCTTGGCGTCCCAGCGCTGGCGCACGGCCGCGGCGATGGCGGGGTCGAGAGGCGGCAGGTCGGTGGCGAAGCGGTCGGGCGGGTTCAAGCGGTACTCCTCGAGGGGGGTGGGCGGGTCGGGTCTGGACCGGATCCGGACGCGGGTGCCGGGCCGAAAACGAGGCGCGGGCCGATCATGGCGCCGCACCTGCGCCCAGCGCCGCCGCCACCGCGGCGGGGCAGGAACGGAACCAGGCGTGGAAGTACGAGGCGGTGAGCGAGCCGGCGCGATAAATCGCCTCGGCCTCGCTGCCGAGCGGGTGTCTGCGGGTTCGCGCCAGCGGCTGCAAGGGGGTTTCGAAGACCGAGTGGTGGAAGGCGTGGCCGCGCAACTCGCCCTGCGGCGTGAGCCAGCTCTGGGGGCCGAGCCCGGCGAGCCGCGGCTGCATGCGCACCGTGCCGGCGAGCAGCCCGGCCATCGGCCAGACGCCGCCGGCGCCGTCGTCCAGGCGCTCGGCCAGCGCCATCATGCCGCCGCATTCGGCCAGCAGCGGCAGCCCGCGCGCATGCGCGGCGCGCACCGAGGCGCGCCAGCGCCCGGCCCCGGCCAACGTGGCGGCGTGCAGTTCGGGGTAGCCGCCGGGCAGGTAGACCGCGTCGGCCGCCTCCGGCACGGGCTCGTCGGCGAGGGGCGAGAACCACGCCAGGCGCGCCCCCAGCTCCTGCAGGCAGGCCAGGTTGTCGGGGTAGAGGAAGGCGAAGGCGGCATCGCGCGCGACGGCGACGACGCGGCCCCGGAGCAGGGGCGGCAAGGGCGCCTCGGCGGCGTCATCGGCCTCGGGCTGTGCGCGCGCGAGCGTCTTCCAGGCCGCGGCGTCGAGGCTGAGGCTGTCGGCCAGGGCGTCGAGCTTGCGCTCCAGCCCGGGCACCTCGGCCGGCAGCACGAGGCCGAGATGGCGCTCGGGCAGCGCCTCGGCCTGGGCCGGCAGCGTGCCCAGCAGCGGGATCCCGCGCAGCGAGCGCGCCACCATCGCGCCATGGCCGGGGCCGGCGATGCGGTTGGCGACGACGCCGGCCAGGGCCACCGGGCCGTAGTCGCGCAGCCCCTGGACCAGGGCGCCGGCGGTCTGCGCCATCGCGGCGGCGTCGAGGACGACGAGCACGGGCAGGCCGAAGGCGCGCGCCAGATCGGCCGAACTGGGCTCGCCGTCGTACAGGCCCATCACGCCTTCGATCAGCACCACGTCGGCTTCGCGCGCGGCCGCGGCAAGCAGGGCGCGGCAGCGCGCCGCGCCCACCATCCACAGGTCCAGCGTCTGCACCGGGGCGGCGCTGGCGCGCTCGAGCATGGCCGGGTCGATGAAGTCGGGGCCGGTCTTGAAGACGCGCACGCGCCGGCCATCGCGGCGCAGCCGGCGCGCCAGCGCCGCCGTCACGCTGGTCTTGCCCTGGCCCGAGGCGATGGCCGAGACGAGCAGGGTGAGCGCGCCCGCCGTCATGGCGCGGCCCTGCGCACGGCAGGCTCGGGGGCGAGCGGCTCGAAGCGGCCCGGCGCGCAGGCGGCTTGCGCCAGGCCCGGCGCGAAGCCGTGGGTCAGCGCGACCAGCCGCGCCACGTCGGCCAGGGGCCGGACCGCCAGCCGCACCCAGCCCGGCAGGCCGAACGAGGCGCCGTCGCGCAGCTTGATGCCGTGCTCGCGCAGCAGCGCGTGCCAGGGCTCGAGCTCGCGCGCCGAGCGCAGCGGGCCAGGCGGCCGGGCGAGGCCGAAATGCAGCGGGCTCGGGCGCAGGGTCCAGCCGGCGCGGACCAGGCTGCGGTCCTGGGCCGCCTTCCAGGCCTGCAGCCGGTCCTGCATCGAAGCCGCGGCCGCCGCGGCTTGCGGCTCGGCATGGGCCTGGAGCAGCGCCACGCCGTCGGCGCCCAGCACCCAGCTCGGCGCCAGCGCGGCGAGGGCCTCTTGATGGCCCATCGCCACCACCGGATGCCAGCGCGCCGGCGGCTCGCCCCAGTAGCGGTCGACGGCCCAGGCGACGCCGAGGGTCAGGACGGCGGCGGCTGCGGCGCTCAATGCTCGATGCCCTGCTGCGCCGGAATGCCGGCCTGGAACGCGTGCTTGACCATGCGCATCTCGCTCACCGTATCCGCCAGGTCGATGAGCTCCTGCGGGCAGCGGCGCCCGGTCACCACGACGTGGACCTGCGGCGGGCGCTGGCGCAGGGCTTCGAGCACCGCCTGCAGGTCGAGCCAGCCGTAGATCAGCGGGTAGGTGATCTCGTCGAGAACGACCAGGAAATGGGCGCCGCTCGCGATCGCCGCGGCAGCGCGCGCCCAGCCTTCGCGTGCGAGCGCGGCCGAATGCTCCAGGTCGTGGCTCTTCCAGCTGAAGCCGTCGCCCAGGCCTTCGAGCGTAAGGCCCAGCTGCGCCAGCGCCCGGTGCTCGCCGAAGCGCGCCGACTCGACCTTCATGAACTGGAAGAAGCGCACCGACTTGCCGCGCCCGCTGGCGCGCACCGCCAGGCCGATGGCGGCCGTGGTCTTGCCCTTGCCGTCGCCGGTATTCACGATGAGCAGGCCGCGACGCTCGCCCGCGGGCTTTTCGTAGGGCTTCGCGGTCGGCGGGGTCTCGATCTTCATGCGATGGGTTCCTCGTCCTGGATCGGGTGGCGCATCACGGCGCCTGCTTGTCGAGGCATTGAGCCAGCGCCTTCATGCCTTCGACGACACGCGGCCCGGGGCGCATGATGGTGTCGCGCACTTTCGCGTCGAAGCTGCACAGCCGCCCTTCGCGCACCGCGCGGATGCCGTCCCAACCCGGGCGCCGGGCCAGCCGCGGCGCTTGCTGCGGCGAGACGAAGATGACCTCCGGGTCCGCCCGCACCACGTATTCCGGGTTGAGCTTCGGGAAGGGCCCGAGCGCCGCGGGCACGATGTTGCGCGTGCCCAGGCGCGTCAGCAGCTCACCGATGAACGAGGAAGCGCCCGCGGCGTAAGGGCCGCCGTCGACCTCGAAATACACGCTCGGCGGATGCGCGGCGCGGCGCCGCGCCTGCGGCTCGCTCGCCACGGCCTCGACCCCGAGCTCGATCTGGCGCTCGAGCGCGGCGGCCTGCGCCGGCAGGCCGAGGACCCGGCCCACGGCCTCGATGCTGCGGTCGATGCCCTCGTAGCTGCGCGCCTCGACCGCAAAGGTCCTGATGCCGAGCTGGCCCAGGCGCTCGATCACGCGCGACGAAGACGACAGCAGCACCACGTCGGGCCGCAGGCTCGCGATCGTCTCGATCTGCGCATCGTCCACGCCCCCGGCCTTGGGCAGCGCGACGACGCTCGGCGGCCAGTCGGAATAGCGGTCGGTGGCGACGAGCCGGTCGCAGGCGCCGAGCGCGCACACGGTCTCGGTGAGCGAGGGCAGCAGCGTGACCACGCGCTGCGGCGGACGGTCGAACCGGACCTCGCGGCCCAGGTCGTCACGCACGCTGTACTGCGCGAGCGCCGGCGCTGCGACGAAGAGCAGCGCGAAGACCACCAGTCGCACCGCGCCTGTCGACCCGGACGGACAGCGCCCCAAGAGATTCGCGAGCGCCACCCCCAAGCGACCGCCGCGGAACCGGCTTCGCCGGGCCGCCAGCGGTGCCCCCTTGGGCCACGAAGAGGCCCCAGGTGGCCCCTGGGGGAGCGCCGAAGGCGCTACGGGGGGGGTCATTTAATCACCAGGGGAAGGCCGGCCACCATCAGCGTCACGCGCTCGCAGCGCTGGGCCAAGGCCTGGTGCAGGCGCCCGAGTTCGTCCACGGCGGCGCGGGTTTCGGCGCCGAGCGGCATCACGCCGAGCCCGATCTCGTTGGACACCAGCACCAGCGGCCCGGCGCTGGATTCCACTGCCGCCAGCAGCGCATCGCGCTCGCGCGCCCAGGCCTCGAGGTCCGGCGCCCCGTCCATCGGCATCAGCCATTGGGCGAGCCACAGCGTGAGGCAGTCCACCACCAGCAGGTGCTGCGGGTTGCCGTGGCGGGCGACGAAGCGGGCCAGATTGCGCGGCACCTCGGCGGTCGCGAGCTCGGGCGGGCGCTCGCGGCGATGGCGCTCGACGCGCGCGCGCATCTCGTCGTCGTGGATCTGAGCCGTTGCGACGAGGCTGGCGCGATGCGTAGCGGAGCGCCGGCACCAGTCCAGCGCGAGCGCCTGGGCGTGGCGGCTCTTGCCGCTGCGCTGGCCGCCGAGCACGAGCTGGCGCCGGACGTCGTCGCTCATGGCGGCAGTGCCCGCGGCGCAGGCTGCGCGAGCTCGGCGGACCGCAGCAGGAGCGGCTTGGCACTTGGCATGGGTTGGCAGGCAGGGCATCCCGGATGCCCGAGCCTGCGACCCCGCAGACCATGGGCGACACGAAAGGCGCGAGGCGTCTTCCACCGTGCTGGCCGGTATCCGGGCTGGTGGCGCCACCGGAAGAAGCCTTCCCACGCTCGTCGAGCGCAGTGGCCGGGATCTTCCGGATGCATGCGCTCCCGTTCGGGGGCGATGCGTCCACTTACCGTTGCGGGGGCAGCTCAGGTTGGGCTGGGTCGAGCGACTTCGCCATCCTGCTTCCCGTTTAACTGCGCCCGAGGCGGGCGCGAGCACCAACGCGGCGAATTCTAGAACCAGTTCGGCCGGCCGCCCGCCGGCGTCTCAGTGCGGCGGCCGCAGCACGAGCACCTGCTCGGGGGCCGCGGCGGGCCACAGCGGCACGCCCTGGACGCGCAGCCACGAGGGCAGCAGGTTGCGGTACAGCGGCGAGAGCACGATGCCTCTCTGGCCGCTCGAATCCACGACGCGCGAGTTGCGGCGGTCGCCCAGGTCGTAGAGCGCGCGCAGGCTCGGGCCGTGTTCGTCGAGGAAGAGCTCGCCGGTCGTGGCGTCGGGCACGAGGTTCACGCGCGCCGCGTTCACGGTGAAGGTGTCGCCGCCGACCGGCGCGCGCAGCTCGAACCAGGGCGCCAGCGCCGCGACATGGCTGAAGGGCCGGTGCTCGGCGCGCATCGGGTGGGCCCGGCCCCAGCGCCAGCGGTCGGGGTCCGAGCCCCAGCCCTGCTGCAGTTCGTCGAGCGCGCGCGTGAACGCCGCATCCACCTGGTCCATGCAGGCTTCCCGGGCCCGGGCCTTGGAGGCTTCGCACCAGTACGGGTCGTTGCGTTCGAGCACGCCTTCGAGCGCGTCCTGGAAGCTGCGCGAGGCCAGGCCGCGCTCCCACAGCTGCGGTCCGACCTTGGGTTCGAACAGGCCGCGTGCGAGCTGGCGCTGCCAGGCCCAGTAGACCAGCGGCGCGGCCTTGTCGGCGGCCATCGTGCCGTCGAAGCCGTTGAGCTCGGCCTGGGCCGCGGCCGCCAGCGGGTGCGGCGAGCGCGCCTCGAGCAGCCAGGGCAGCAGCTTGCGCGCGGCCAGCGACACCTGGTCGGCCTGGATCGCCGCCAGGTCGTCCAGGCTGTGGCGCGGCTTGGCCGCGAGCAGCTGCACGATGCGCTCGTGGCGATAGGGCAGGGCCCATTCGTTGGTCAGGTAATAGGGGTAGCCGGCCGGCGTGACGCGCTGGTTCGCGGTCGCGATGGCGCCGCCCGGCGGGTCGACGAGGCGCGGCGTGGCGTCGGTCGGGATCCAGCCGTCCCAGTCGTAGCGCGCGTCCCAGCCCGGCGCCGGCGCCTCGCCGCCGAGGTCGTTTTCGGCCTTGCGCAGCGGCACCCGGCCGGGGGCGATCAGGCCGATGTGGCCGGCGTCGTCGGCGACCACCATGTTCTGCATCGGCGCGACCCAGCCGCGGGTGGCGGCGAAGAACCCGGCCACGCTGGCGGACTTCAGCATCGCGAGGTCGGGGGCGATCGGGTCCACGTCGGGGTCGAGCGCGGTCCAGCGCAGCGCCAGCACGTAGCCGGGCTTGCCCGGCGCGCCGACGAGGTCACCGCCGCCGCCCGGGCCGGCGTCCGAGATCACCGGGCCGTGGCGGCTGCGCCGCACCGTCATCGTCACGTCGGGCTGGCCACGCACCTTGATGACTTCGGTTGCGGTCTCGAAATCGGCCCAGCCATCGGGCGTGCGGTAGCGCCCGGGCCGGGCCGGGTCGACCTGTTCGAGGTAAAGATCCTGCACGTCGGGGCCGGTGTTGGTGAAGCCCCAGGCGACGTGGGCGTTCTGGCCCAGCACGATGCCGGGCAGGCCGGGCAGGCTGGCCCCGGCGACGCTGAAGCCCGGCGCCTCGAGGCGGGCGAAGTACCAGAGCGCGGGCGTGCTCAGCTTCAGGTGCGGGTCGTTCGCGAGCAGCGGATGGCCGGTCGTGGTGCGGCTGCCGGCGAGGACCCAGTTGTTCGAGCCCTCGCCCTCGATGCCCGAAGGCGGCGCGCTGTCGACGAGACCGGCCCAGGCCGTGAGCCGCGCCGGCTCGCCCAGGCCCAGGCCGCGGTAGAGCGCGGCGTAGTCGGCGCGGGCCACGGAATGCTCGCCCGGCGCCGGCGGCATGAGCTCGTTGATGCGGGCCACCGGCAGCTTCAGCGCCAGGCGCAGGCGCAGCAGCTCGCTGTTCCAGTTGCCGCCCAGGTCCCAGGCCATCATGATCGCCCAGGCCAGGCTGTCGACCGGGTCCCAGTCTTCAGGCTGCAGGCCCAGGATCAAGAACTCGGGCGGGCGCGCGCGCAACTGGTCGTGGATGACGGAGTTGACTCCGGCGGCGTAGGCGCGCAGCAGCAGGCGCGAACTCTCCGGCAGATGCTCCCATTGCGCCTGCGCCATGCGGCGCACGCCGAGGGAGCGCAGGAAGCGGTCGGTCGGCAGCGCGCCCGGGCCGAAGGCCTCGGCCAGGCGCCCGGCGCCGATGCGGCGGTGCGTCTCGAGCTGCCAGAGCCGGTCCTGGGCGTGGACCACGCCGAGGCCGAAACAGGTGTCGGCGAGGGACTGGGCGCGGATCGTCGGGATGCCGTCGGCGTCGCGCTCGATCCGGATCTCGGCGCCCGGGGTGTAGCCGGTGACGGGGGATGAGGCCTTCAGCTCGATCACGCCGCTGGTCTGCGGCAGCACCCGTTCGCGGTAGACGAGCAGCGCCGTGGCGAGCAGCAACAGCAGCACGCCCGAGGCCGCCAGGGTCCGCTTGATCCAGCGCATGGCCGCCCTCCGTTGCGGTGCTTCGAACGCAGGCAGCATAGCCGCTGCGGCGCCGCGCGGCCCCCCGGTCCGGTGCGGCGGCGGCTGCGCGGGTCGCGCCGTGCCGGGAAAAGTCGAGGGGGGACGACGACGGGATGGACTACCGGGGCGGCGCCGCCATGGGCATCACCGTGACCGCGGCCTTGGTCACCGTGACGCGGCCGCCGGTGTCGATCAGCATCACCGCGTCGCCCGGCGCGAAGCGCTCGCTGCCCAGGGCCTGGACCACCGCCTCGCGCTGGCCGGCGCGGGTCTGGACCACGATCTCGACCCCGGCCTGGCTCGTCGATCCGCGCTCGAAGGCATTGCCGACGACGCCGCCGATCACGGCGCCGAGGATGCCGCCGACGAAGGAGTCGCGTTCGCCGCCGACCCCGGAGCCGGCGACATTGCCCACCATCGCCCCGGCGGCGGCGCCGATGCCGCTTTGCGAGCCGTCGATGCGCACCGGGCGTACGCTGAGCACGGTCGCGTCGATGACCGAAGACAGGCGCTGGGCGCCGTAGCCGCTGACGACGTCCGGGCTCGAGGTGGCGCAGGCGCCGAGCAGGACGGCGCAGGCGAGGGTGGCGGCGCCGAGGGCGGGGCGGTTCATGGGCGGGTCTTTCGAAGGATCCGGGCAGGGGCAAAAGGATGGCGGCGCGCCGCTGCGATCCTGCGCGCCGATTGTTGCGGGCAGGCCGCGGCGGGGGTTGAGTTTCGTTGCCGCCGATCGAACCGCCGTCGCGGCGTTCGCCGAATCCGCTGACCGGCAGCGCGGCTCGCGGTCCTCGCTGCGGGCGCGGCCTGCGCTTCAGCGGCGCCAGCCTTCATGCCCGCCGCCCTGCCAGCGCTCATGGTCGTCGTCATGCCAGCGCCCGCGAGCGTCGCCGCGCCAGCCACCGCCCCAGCCGATGCGGATCACCGGCGCGGCGGGGACTGCATAGGGCACCGGGTCGGGCTCGACGTAAGCCGGGGCGTAGGCCGGTGGATAGGCCGGAGCATAGGCGCCGGGGTCGGGCGTGGCATAAACCGGCTGTGCCGGGGCGACCGCAACCTGCGGCGGCGCCGCGGCGACGAGCGCGTTGCCCGCGGCGTCGACCGCGATCAGTGTTCCCGGCGCCTGCGCCAGGTCGACCTCGTGGCGCAGGCCCTGGTAGTCGTAGACGACGTGGTAGCCGATGCTGCGGTCCTCATAGCGGGTCACGGTCCGGCATTGCGTCACCGTGCTTGCGACCGGCGGCGTGTTGTCGGCCTCGACCTGGTTGCCGATGAGCGAGCCCAGCACCATGCCGATGCCGGTGGCGGCGGCGCGCCCGGCGCCGCCGGCACCGTAGGCGGCGGCGTTGCCCAGAGCCGCGCCGGTGAGGCCGCCGACGAGGGCGCCGGCGCCGCTGGGGGCGGGTTGCAGCGCGGCCGGAACCTGCTCGCACTGGTTGACGGGAACCGGCACCGCCGCGACGAGGGGCGCGGTCGAGACGACGCTGGCGTAGTCGGCGGCCCGGGCGGCGTGGAAGCCGAGCCCGCCGAGGGCGGCCAGGGCGGCCATTGCGATCCTGTTCTTGCTCACGGCATTCTCCTTGGTGGATCGCCCGCGGCAGCCGCGGCCCGACCCTGGCCCTTCAACGCGCCGCACCCCGCGCCGGTTGAAGCCGCGGCGGTAAACGCGAGGTAAATCCCTGCGAGGCTTCGTGATGCCGCAGATCGGTCCGGGTTTGATGCGTCTCAAGCTCGCGCGCGACCGGCGCGCGAAGATCAGCCATTCCAAGCGAACGGGAGGAGGGGCCCCGATGTTGCAGGTGCGCATCCACGGCCGCGGCGGCCAGGGCGTGGTCACGGCGGCCGAGCTGCTGTCGATCGCGGCTTTCGAGCAGGGGCGCCATGCCCAGGCCTTTCCGAGCTTCGGCAGCGAGCGCACCGGGGCGCCGGTGGTGGCCTTTTGCCGCATCGCCGACGCGCCGATCCGCCTGCGCGAGCCGGTGCTCGAGCCCGACGTGCTCATCGTCCAGGACCCGACCCTGCTGCACCAGGTCGATGTCTTCCAGGGCCTGAAGGCCGACGGCTACGTGCTCATCAACAGCCGGCGCAGCTTCGACGAACTGGGCCTGGGCGAGATGGCGCGGCGCTTTCGGCGCGAGCGCCTGTGCACCGTGCCGGCGACCGAGATCGCCCGCAGCCACCTCGGCCGGCCCCTGCCCAATGCGGTGCTGCTGGGCGGCTTTGCGGCGCTCTCGGGGCTGATCACGCTGGCCGCGGTGGAGCACGCGATCGGCGTCAAGTTCAGCGGCAAGGTGGCCGCGGCCAACATCGCCGCCGCCGCCGAAGCCTACGAATTCGTGCATCGTGAATTGCAGGAGCTGGCCCATGCGCCAACAGATTGAAGGCTCGCGCGCCGTTGCCGAAGCGGTGGCGGCCTGCCGCCCCGAGGTGATCTGCGCCTATCCGATCTCGCCCCAGACCCACATCGTCGAAGGCCTGGGCGAACTCGTGAAGAACGGGCGCCTCTCGCCCTGCGAGTTCATCAACGTCGAGAGCGAATTCGCGGCGATGAGCGTGGCCATCGGCGCCTCGGCCGCGGGGGCGCGCGCCTACACCGCGACCGCGAGCCAGGGCCTGCTGTTCATGGCCGAGGCGGTCTACAACGCCTCCGGGCTCGGCCTGCCGATCGTCATGACGGTGGCGAACCGCGCCATTGGCGCGCCCATCAACATCTGGAACGATCACAGCGATTCGATGAGCCAGCGCGACAGCGGCTGGTTGCAGCTCTTCGCCGAGAGCAACCAGGAAGC
>JAGWTS010000115.1 GCA_028868875.1 Burkholderiales bacterium
CGACGCCGAATGGCTCCAGGCGCACTGGATGCCCTTCACCGGCAACCGCAACTTCAAGGCCAATCCGCGCCTGATCGTCGAGGCCAGCGGCGCCTATTTCACCGACGCCGACGGGCGCAAGGTCTTCGACGGACTCTCGGGCCTGTGGTGCACGGGCCTGGGACACGGCCGGCGCGAGATTGCCGAAGCCGTGGGCCGCCAGGCGGCCCGGCTCGACTATTCGCCCGGCTTCCAGTTCGGCCACCCGCTGTCGTTCGAACTCGCCAACAAGATCAAGAGCCTCACGCCCGCCGGGCTCGACCACGTGTTCTTCACCGGCTCGGGCTCCGAAGCCGCCGACACCTCGCTCAAGATGGCGCGCGCCTACTGGCGCCTGCGCGGCCAGGGCAGCAAGACCCGCTTCATCGGCCGCGAGAAGGGCTACCACGGTGTGAACTTCGGCGGCATCTCGGTCGGCGGCATCGGCGGCAACCGCAAGGTCTACGGCCAGGGCATCGAAGCCGCCCACCTGCCCCACACCCAGCCGGCCATGGGTTCGTTCCACCGCGGCCAGCCGCCCGCAGGTGCCGAGCTCGCCGACCGCCTGCTCGACCTCATCGCGCTGCACGATGCCTCGAACATCGCGGCGGTGATCGTCGAGCCGTTCTCGGGTTCAGCCGGCGTCATCATTCCGCCCGTGGGCTATCTGCAGCGCCTGCGCCAGATCTGCAGCGCGCACGACATCCTGCTGATCTTCGACGAGGTCATCACCGGCTTCGGCCGCGCCGGCGCAATGACGGGCTCGGAAGCCTTCGGTGTCACGCCCGACATCATGAACATCGCCAAGCAGGTGACCAACGGCGTCCAGCCGCTGGGCGCGGTGGTGGCGAGCAAGGCGATCTACGAAACCTTCATGAACGCGGGCGGGGCCGAGCACGCCGTGGAGTTCGCCCATGGTTACACGTATTCGGCGCACCCGGTGACCTGCGCCGCCGGCATCGCCGCGCTCGACCTGCTCGAGCAGGAAGACGGGGTCGGCCGCGTGCGTGCGCTGGCACCCTTCTTCGAAGAAGCGGTGCACGGCCTGAAAGGCAGCCCCCACGTGCTGGACATTCGCAACTACGGCCTCGCCGCCGGCCTCACGATCGCCCCGCGCGGCGGCGACGCCACGCGCCGGCCTTACGAGATCGCGATGAACTGCTGGGCCAAGGGCTTCTACGTCCGCTACGGCGGCGACACGATCCAGCTCGCCCCGCCTTTCATCTCCGAGCGCGCCGAGATCGACCGCCTCGTCAACGCCGTGGGCGACGCCCTGGCCGAGACCGCCTGAACCTGCCGCAGAACGCCCCATGAAGAACGACAAGGACGTGGCCCAGACCGTCGGCCATTTCATCGACGGCCGTCGCGTCGCCGATACGGCACGCACCCAGCCCGTGTTCGACCCGGCGACCGGGCTTTCGCACCGCAGCGTGGCGCTCGCCAGCCGGAGCACGGTGGAAGCGGCCATCGCCTCGGCCCAGGCCGCCTACCCGGCCTGGCGCAACACGCCGCCGCCCAAGCGCGCGCGCGTGATGAGCCGGCTGAAGACGCTGCTCGAAGAGCATGCGGACGAACTCACCGCGCTCATCACGGCCGAGCACGGCAAGGTGCTGGCCGACGCCCTGGGCGAGCTGCAGCGCGGCATCGAGAACGTCGAGTTCGCGAGCTACGCGCCCGAGCTGCTCAAGGGCGAGCACAGCCGCAACGTCGGGCCGGGCATCGATTCGTGGAGCGAGTTCCAGCCGCTGGGAGTGGCCGCCGGCATCACGCCCTTCAACTTCCCGGCGATGGTGCCGCTGTGGATGTGGCCGATGGCCGTGGCCTGCGGCAACAGCTTCGTGCTCAAGCCCTCCGAGCGCGACCCCTCGGCGCCGCTGCGCATTGCCGAACTCGCGCTGGAGGCGGGCCTGCCGCCAGGCGTGCTCAACGTCGTCAACGGCGACAAGGAAGCGGTGGACACCTTGCTCGCCGATCCCCGCGTCAAGGCAGTGAGCTTCGTCGGCTCGACGCCGATCGCGCAAGCCGTCTACAGCGCCGGCTGCGCCGCCGGCAAGCGCGTGCAGGCGCTGGGCGGCGCGAAGAACCACGCGGTGGTGATGCCCGACGCCGACATCGGCAACGCCGTGCGCGCGATGATGGGCGCGGCCTTCGGCTCCTGCGGCGAGCGCTGCATGGCCGTGCCCTTGATCGTGGCGGTGGGCGACGCCACCGCCGACGCGATGATCGCCGGCCTGAAAGCCGAGATCGCCGGCATGAAGGTGGGCCCAGGCACCGACAACGGCAACGACATGGGGCCGCTCGTGACGAAGCAGCACCACGAGAAGGTGCGCGGCTACGTCGACCAGGGCGTGGCCGAAGGCGCGAAGCTGCTCGTCGACGGCCGCGGCGTGAAGGTGCCCGGGCACGACGGCGGCTACTTCATCGGCCCCTGCCTGTTCGACCGGGTGAAGCCCGGCATGAAGATCTACCAGGAAGAGATCTTCGGCCCGGTGCTCGGCATCGTGCGCGTCGCCTCGCTCGACGAAGCGATGCGTCTCATCGACGAGCACGAATACGGCAACGGCACCTGCATCTTCACCCGCGACGGCGAAGCGGCGCGCCACTTCAGCGACCACATCGAGGTCGGCATGGTCGGCATCAACGTGCCGCTGCCGGTGCCGGTGGCCTACCACTCGTTCGGCGGCTGGAAGCGCTCGCTCTTCGGCGACCTGAGCGCCTATGGCCCCGACGCGGTGCGCTTCTACACCAAGCGCAAGACCATCACCCAGCGCTGGCCCTCGGCCGGGGTGCGCGAAGGCACGGTCTACAGCTTTCCGTCGAACCGATAAAAGGCCGCGCACTGCGGGCGCGTGTCGGGCACTTCCCGGCGCGCGCGTCGGCTGCTCTGCCAGGCCGCTCAGCGCGGTGGCTCAAGGTAGCGCCGGCGCCCAGCAGCAGCCCAAGTCGGTCGCCGCTGCAGCCAGACGCTTGTCCCGCGTCCAGATCAGGATCTGCGCGCCGAGCCGTGCCGAAGCCAGCAGGCCGATGTCGACGAAGCCGCAGCCGCGGCCGTAAAGGCTTCGGCTTTCGATCAAAGTCAGCAATTCGTCGGGCGCCGCGACCGGTGCCGACTCCAGGTCGCCCAACCAGCGAATCAGGCCACGCCGCCGCGGCGGTGTGCCGCAAGCCAGTTCCACCACGACATAAGGGTGGGTGACGACGAGGCCGGCCTCCAGCAAGTCGACCACGTCCTCGTTGCGCTGCTTGAAGTGGCCGACCCAGACGGAACTGTCGACGAGCACCCTCACTGCGCCGGCGCCTCTTCGCGCCGGCGCGGCGCGAGCTCGATGTCGGCGGCGCGGCCGCCGAGCGCCGCCAGGCGGCGCGCGCTCTCGCGCTGGATGAACGCCTTGACGCATTCCTCGAGCAGCCTGGACTTCTCGATGCCGGGCGCCGCCAGCGACACCGCCCGGGCGAAGAGCTCGTCGTCGATCGTCAGGGTCGTTCGCATTGCCGCCTCCCGGCATCAGTTTCGACATCATTCTGCACCTGTTCGGGCATCTTCGCGTCCGGCAAGGCGCTCGCCTCAACTCGACCGCTACGCAAGCTCTACGCAATCTGTCGTATTGGCCGCACGAGCCTCGGCACCTAACCTTCGTTCAGCTTCACTCAACCCTCAGCTGTACAAGGCAGGTTCCGCATGACCACTTCCCGTCGCCACTTCGCGCTGCAGTCGCTCGCCCTCGCAACGCTTTCCGCGCTCGGCATCTCCTCCGCCCAGGCCGCCGACACCATCAAGGTCGGGGTCCTGCACTCGCTCTCGGGCACGATGGCGATCTCCGAGTCGGTGTTGAAGGACACCGTGCTGATGGCGATCGACGACGTCAACGCCCACGGCGGCGTGCTCGGCAAGAAGCTCGAGCCCGTCGTCGTCGACCCGGCCTCGAACTGGCCGCTGTTCGCCGAGAAGGCGCGCGAGCTGATCTCGACCGACCATGTCGCCGTGACCTTCGGCTGCTGGACCAGCGTCTCGCGCAAGAGCGTGCTGCCGGTCTACGAAGAACTCAACGCCCTGCTCTTCTACCCCGTGCAATACGAAGGCGAAGAGCTCTCGAAGAACGTCTTCTACACCGGCGCGGCGCCGAACCAGCAGGCCATCCCCGCGGTCGAGTACCTGATGAGCAAGGACGGCGGCAGCGCCAAGCGCTTCGTCCTGCTCGGCACCGACTACGTCTACCCGCGCACGACGAACAAGATCCTGCGTTCGTTCCTGCACAGCAAGGGCATCACCGACGCCGACATCATGGAGGAGTACACGCCCTTCGGCCACTCCGACTACCAGAGCATCATCGCCAACATCAAGAAGTTCGCGGCCGAAGGCAAGAAGACGGCCGTGATCTCGACCATCAACGGCGACTCGAACGTGCCCTTCTACAAGGAGATGGGCAACCAGGGCCTGAAGGCGACCGACGTGCCGGTCGTGGCCTTCTCGGTCGGCGAGCAGGAACTGCGCGGCGTCGACACCAAGCCCCTGGTCGGCCACCTGGCGGCATGGAACTACTTCATGACGATCAAGAACCCGACCAACGACGCCTTCATCAAGAAGTGGAGCGAGTACGCGAAAGCGCACAAGCTGCCCGGCGACAAGGACAAGCCGCTCACCAACGACCCGATGGAAGCCACCTGGATCGGCGTGCACATGTGGGCGCAGGCCGCGAACAAGGCCAAGAGCATCGAGACCGACAAGGTGATCGCGGCGATGGCGGGCCAGACCTTCAAGGCGCCGGACGGCTTCACGGTCGAGATGGACCCGAAGAACCACCACCTGCACAAGCCCGTGTTCATCGGCGAAGTGCGCGCCGACGGCCAGTTCAACGTCGTGTGGAAGACGCCGGCGCCGATCAAGGCCACGCCGTGGAGCCCCTACATCCCCGAGGACAAGGGCAAGAAGGACGAGCCGATGTAATTGCTACCCCCCGGAGCGGCCTGGCGGCCGCCTCCCCCGGCCCCGGCAGGGGCCCCCTTGGTGGCCCTTGGGGGGCGACGCCAGCGGACCGGCGGAGCCGGATCCGCGGCGTCTGCTCGAGGGGGCGGCCGGCTGCGCCGAGCCGCCCTGTTCGCAGCCTGCGAAGTTCCTTACCCGTGTTCAATCGACTGCTCGTACTTCTTTGTCTGATGCTTGGCCCGGTCGCCGCTTTCGCGCTGACCTCGGCGCAGGCGCTGGCGATCGCGGCGGGCGACAGCGATGCGCGCATCGCGGCGCTCAATGCCGCGGTCGCGGCGGGCGACCCGGCGCTGCGGGCCTACCTGAACGCCTTGCTCGCCGACGAGGTCAAGGTCAGCGCGAGCGCCGCCTTCATCGTCCACGACGGCAAGACCACCGACGCCGCCAGCGGCGCCCCGGCCACCCTGCCCGACGACGCCCAGGACGTCGTCAACAACAACCGCATGCGGCGCAACATGGAAGTGGCACAGGCCTCGCTGCGGCTGTTCTCGCCCGATATCGAGACCCGGCGCAAGGCCATGACCGAGCTCGAGAGCGAAGCCGACGAAGGCCGGCTCGGGCTCATCGAACGCGCCCTCGCCAGCGAGACCGACCTGGGGCTGAAGACCCGGCTCCGGCTGCTCAAGGCCGCGGTGATGATCTCGTCGGCCGACGCCGCGAAGCGCCTCGCCGCGGCCCAACTGCTGGCCGACAGCGGCCAGCCCTCGACCCAGGCCTTGCTCATCGACAAGCTCGCCGCCGAAAAGGATCCGCAGGTCCACGCCGCGATCGCGGCCTCGCTCGCCAAGGTGCAATCGCGCCTGGCCTGGGGCGAGCGCCTGGGCCTGCTCTTCACCGGCATCAGCCTGGGGTCGATCCTGCTGCTCGTCGCCCTCGGCCTGGCCATCACCTACGGATTGATGGGCGTCATCAACATGGCGCACGGCGAGCTCATGATGATCGGCGCCTACGCCACCTACGTCGTCCAGAACCTGTTCCGCCACCATCTGCCGGCGGGCGCCTTCGACGGGTACATCCTGGCCGCGGTGCCGGTGAGCTTTCTCGCCAGCGCCGCGGTCGGCGCGGTGCTCGAGCGCAGCGTCATCCGCTGGCTCTACGGCCGGCCGCTGGAGACGCTGCTCGCGACCTGGGGCATCAGCCTGATCCTGATGCAGACCGTGCGCACGGTCTTCGGCGCCCAGAACGTCGCGGTCGAGAACCCGTCGTTCCTCTCCGGCGGGCTGCAAGTGCTGCCGAATCTGGTGCTGCCCTACAACCGGATTGCGATCCTCGCCTTCGCCGCCGCGGTGCTCGCCGCCATGGCCTTGCTGATCTCGCGCACCCGGCTCGGCCTGTTCGTCCGAGGCGTGACGCAGAACCGGCGCATGGCCGCCTGCGTCGGCGTCAACACGGCGCGCGTCGACACCTACGCCTTCGCGCTCGGCGCCGGCATCGCCGGTCTCGCCGGCTGCGCCTTGAGCCAGGTCGGCAACGTCGGCCCCGACCTCGGCCAGAGCTACATCGTCGATTCGTTCATGGTCGTCGTGCTCGGCGGCGTCGGCCAGCTCGCCGGAACCGTCTACGCCGGGCTCGGCCTGGGGGTGCTCAACAAGCTGCTCGAAGGCTGGCAGGGCGCGGTGCTGGCCAAGATCATGGTGCTCGCCTTCATCGTCGTCTTCATCCAGAAGCGCCCGCAAGGACTGTTCGCCCTCAAGGGCCGGAGCGCTGAAGCATGACCCCCCCCCTTCTCGGAGCGCGCGGCTGGTTCGCCGTGCTGGTGGCGGTGCTCGTCGTCGCGGTGCTCGTCCCGGTCTCGACCCTGCTCGTTCCGGCCGGCAGCTGGTTCCACCTCAGCGACTTCTCGGTGAGCCTGATCGGCAAGATCCTGTGCTACGCGATCTGCGCGCTGGCGATGGACTTGATCTGGGGCTACACCGGCATTCTCTCGCTCGGCCACGGCCTGTTCTTCGCCCTCGGCGGCTACTCGATGGGCATGTACCTGATGCGCCAGATCGGCCGCGACGGCCAGTACCGCATGGACATGCCCGACTTCATGGTGTTCCTGAACTGGAAGACCTTTCCCTGGACCTGGGCCTCGAGCGACTCCTTCCTCGCCCAGACCCTGCTCGTCGTCCTGGTGCCGGCGCTGCTCGCCTTCGTCTTCGGCTTCTTCGCCTTCCGCTCGCGCATCAAGGGCGTCTATTTCTCGATCATCACCCAGGCCCTGACCTTTGCCGCGATGCTGCTGTTCTTCCGCAACGAGACCGGCTTCGGCGGCAACAACGGCTTCACCGACTTCAAGCGCCTCCTGGGCATCCCGATCGCGACCCCGGCGATGCGCGCCGCGCTGTGCGCGCTCTCGGGCCTGGTGCTGATCGGCTTCTACCTGATGGCGCGCGCCATCGTCCACAGCAAGTACGGCCGCGTGCTGCAGGCGATCCGCGACGCCGAGACCCGGGTCATGTTCAGCGGCTACGACCCCGTCGCCTACAAGCTCAGCATCTGGACGCTGTCGGCGGCGATGTGCGGCGTGGCCGGCGCGCTCTACGTGCCGCAGGTCGGCATCATCAACCCGAGCGAGATGTCGCCGGCCTCGTCGATCGAGATCGCGGTCTGGTGCGCGGTCGGCGGGCGGGCGACGCTGATCGGCCCCATCGTCGGCGCCTTCTTCGTCAACGGCGCGAAGAGCTGGTTCACCGTCGCCTTCCCCGATTTCTGGCTCTTCTTCCTCGGCGCCCTGTTCATCGCGGTGACGCTGTTCATGCCCGACGGCATCGTCGGCCTGCTGCGCCGGTTCAAGCGAGGCCCGCGATGACCCCCGACCTGCTCCACGCCGGCGCCGCCGCGCGAGCCGCGTGGGAAAGCAAAAACGCTTCGGGCGGGCGCGAAGCCTCGCGCGGGAGGTTGCTGAAGTTCGGCGAGCCCGACTTCGCGCACGGCGTGGCGCTGTACCTCGAAGACATCACGGTCAGCTTCGACGGCTTCAAGGCCTTGAACGCGCTCACGCTGTCGATCGACGTCGGCGAGCTGCGCTGCATCATCGGCCCCAACGGCGCCGGCAAGACGACGATGATGGACTGCATCACCGGCAAGACCCGGCCCGATTCGGGCACCGCGTTCTTCGGCTCGAACATCGACCTGCTGCGCCTGAGCGAACCCGACATCGCCCAGATCGGCGTCGGCCGCAAGTTCCAGAAGCCGACGGTCTACGAGCAGCTGAGCGTCTTCGAGAACCTCGAGCTCGCCCTGGCCGCCGACCGCCGGGTGCGCGCCTCGCTGTTCTCGCGCCTCGCCGCCGACCAGCAGGCGCGCATCGCCGAGGTGCTCGAGCTCATCCACCTGAAAGACGAATCCCGGCGCAGCGCCGGCCTGCTCAGCCACGGCCAGAAGCAATGGCTCGAGATCGGCATGCTGCTGATGCAGGACCCCAAGCTGCTGCTGCTCGACGAACCCGTGGCCGGCATGACCGACGAGGAGACCGAGCGCACGGCCGAGCTCTTCCTCTCGCTCGAAGGCCGGCATTCGCTCGTCGTCGTCGAGCACGACATGAAGTTCGTCGACCAGCTCACCCAGGGGCGGAAAAAGGTCACGGTGCTGCACGAAGGCAGCGTGCTCGCCGAAGGGCTGCTCGCCGACGTGCAGCGCAACGAAAAGGTGGTCGAGGTCTACCTCGGCCGATGAAGCCCATGCTCCAGGTCGAGAACCTCAACCAGTATTACGGCGGCTCGCACATCCTGCGCGGCCTCCATCTCGAAGCCCGGCTCGGCGAAGTCACCGTCGTGCTCGGGCGCAACGGCGTCGGCAAGACGACGCTGCTGAAAAGCCTGATGGGCGTGGTGCCGGTGAAGACCGGGCGCATCGCGCTGGACGGCACCGAGATCACGCGGGCGACGAGCTACGAGCGGGTGCAGCGCGGCATCGGCTACGTGCCGCAAGGGCGCGAGATCTTCGGCCGCCTCACGGTCGAAGAGAACTTGTCGATGGGCCTGGCCGTCAAGCCCGGCGGCACACCGATCCCGGCCGAGCTGTTCGAGCTGTTCCCGGTGTTGAAGCTGATGATCAACCGCCGCGGCGGCGACCTCTCCGGCGGCCAGCAGCAACAGCTGGCGATCGCGCGGGCGCTGGCCGCGGGGCCGAAGCTGCTGATGCTCGACGAACCCACCGAAGGCATCCAGCCCAGCATCATCAAGGACATCGGCCGCGTCATCCGCATGCTCGCCGACCGCAAGACCATGGCGATCGTCCTCGTCGAGCAGTACTACGACTTCGCGGCCGAGCTCGCCGACCAGTACCTCGTGATGGAGCGTGGCGAGATCGTCGCGCGCGGCCTCGGCAAGAACATGGAAGCCGACGGGGTGCGCCGGAAGATGTCGATCTGAGCGCCCCGAGCCGGGCCGCACCCAGCCCGCGCTGCGCAGCGCCCCGAGCCGTCGCGGCGCCCGGGGGCGCGGGCTTCAGAACTGCAGCCGCACTCCGGCTGCGACGGAGACGCCGTTGGTCTGGCCGCTGACGCGGTCGTTCATCCCGACCAGGTAGAAATCGGTCTGGCTGTCGTATGAATAGAGATAGCCGGCGCTGGCCGTGGTCTGCCTGCGGTCGACCGCGGCCCCCGAGGCCCGCGTCGCGGCGACCTGGGCCAGCACATAGCCCGGGCCGATCGCCCATTTCACTCCGCCCGTGGCGATGCGCGAATGCACGCCCAGGCCACCGTCGGCGGTGGCGCTGAGCTGGCCGAAGACCTGGGCGATGCCGAAGTTGTAGCTCCCGCCGAGTTGCCACGCGGTCTCGGCAATCGGCGTGTCGATGCCGTTGAACACGCTCACGTGCTGGGCCGAGAAGCTGATCGCGCCGACCCCTTGCGCGAACACCACGGTGCCGCCGTTGTAGCTGCCGCGTTCGTCGGAACTTCCCTGGGCGTGCATCAGGCTGAGGGTGGTGTTCTCGAAGAGCTTGGGCGACTGGTAGCCGAGCGCTCGGTCCCAATAGAAGTCGCCCTGTACGCCTTCCAGGTTGCCGGCCGCGAAGAGGTGGCGCACCGCGGGAGAGAACGCGACCGAGTTGCCGAAGGCGTTGAAGCGCGTCGTCACGTTGAAGAGAAGGGTCTGCAGGCGCCCGAGCTGGACGTTGCCGAAACGGCTGTTCAGGAACACGAAGGCGTTGCGCGAAAGCAGCGGGTCGCGGTCGTTGCGGCCGGTCTTGAAGTCCTGGAAGCGCACGAAGGTCTCGAGCGTGAGGCCGGGCTTCCAGCCACCGTCGAGGCCGTCGCTGAGGTTGACGCCGACGAAGCTCGCCGTCATCGAATTGCTGTTGAAGCGGTTCGCCGGCAGCAGGCCGCTGGGTTCGAAGCGACCATACGAAAAGTCCGCGACGCCGTAGACCGAATAGTCGACCTGGGCCCGCGCGCCCCCGGCCAGGCCCTGCAACAGGGCGCCGAGGGCGGCGAGCCAAAGAAACTTGCGCAGACTCATCGAAGGCTCTCCCGGAATCGTTGTGGGTTGCGGCCGACCGTCAAGGCCCCAGGTGGGCCAGCGCGCCGAGCCAGGGCCAGGCCAGCGCGGCCGCATTCATCGCGGCGTGGAGAACGACGCAGATCCTGAGCCGGCGCCAGCGGCCGTAGGCGGCGCCGACGACGAGCGCCGGCAGCACCACCGCCCAGGCCGAGGCCTCGCCGCGCATCGCCACATGGACCGCTCCGAACAATGCGGCCGTGACGAGGTTTGCCACGCCCGGCGCCACCGAGCGCCGCAGCAAGGCTTCCTGGACCCCGGCGCGGAACACGCATTCCTCGAACAGCGGCGCGAACACCAGCAGCATCCACAGCCGCGAGGCTCCGAGCCCGGCCGCGGTGGCGGCCCCGGCCAGCAGCAGCAATGCGGCGGCCGGCTCGCGCGCGAGGCCGGCCGCGGCGCTGCGCGCCGTCTCCAGGCCGGGGGTGAGCCTCACCGGCGCGCCTTCCGGCCGCGCCAAGCGTGGCGGCGCCAGCCCAGCGCCGCCAGTGCCAGCAGCAGCAAGGCCCACAAGGTCGGGTCGGTGGGCGCATTGCCACCGGTGAGCGAGCAGCCGCCGCTGGAGACGTCGGCCGCGGCCACGCCGTTGCCGGCGAGTGCCACGTTCTGCGGCGTGGCCGAGGCGTCGCTGCCGATGGCGATGGCGCCCGTTGCCGCCCCCACCGCCTGCGGTGCGAAGCTGACGGTCACGGTGCAGGAGACGCCCGCCTGGAGCGCGAACGGAGCGGCCGGGCAGGTTTCGTTGGCGAGCACGAAGGGGCCGCTCGACGCAAGCGAGGCGACGCTGACCGCACCGATTCCGGTGGCCGTGAGCGTGATCCGCGCCGGCATCGACTGCGCGCCCTGGCGCGTGTCGCCGAAGACCAGGCTCGCCTGCGACAGCGCGAGACCGGGGCTCGGGCCGGCGATGCCGGTTCCGCTCAGGGCGAGCGCCGGCGGCGCGTTGCCGTTGGAGAGCGCCTGGACCTGCGCGCTCATGCTGCCCGAGGCGCCGGGTGCGAAGCTCACGCTGACCGTGCAGGACTGGCCCTGGTAGATCACGCTGCCGATGCTGCAGTTGCTCGTCGTGACCGAGAACGCCGCGGCGCCCGGGCCCACCGCATTCAGCAGCGACAGCGTGACGCCGCCCGGCCCCTGGTTGAGCAAGCTGAGCGTTTGCTGTGCCGACACCGTGCCCGCCGCCACCTGGCCGAAAGCAAGCTGGGTCGTGGCCGGGGACCAGATCAGCGAAGCCACGGCCGCTGCGCTGCCGCTGCCCGTGAGCGCGGCCGTCAGCGGCGAGCCGGAGGCGTTGCTGGAGACACTGAGCGTGCCGCTGTACGCCAAACCGGCCGTGGCGGGCGCAAAGGCCAGCGTGATCACGCATTGCGCCCCCGGAGCCAGCGAGCTCGGGCAGGCCGGAGCGCTCACGTTGCTGAAGCCGGCGCCGCTGACCGAAACCGCGATCGATCCGAGGGGGGCGTTGCCGGTGTTCGTCAGCGTGAGGCTGCGTGCGGGATACAGGCCGCCCACGGTCTGGACTCCGAAGTCGAGATTTGCGGCCGACAGGCTGGCCACCGGCGCCGGCGCAGGCAGGCCGGTGCCGCCGAGCGCGACCACGGCGCTGGCGCCGTTGCTGGCGTCGGACTGGATCGACAAGGTGGCGTTGCGCGGGCCGGCTGCGCCGGGCGCGAAGCTCACGTTCAGCGTGCACAGGCTCCCGCTCGCCAGCGGAGACGACACGCTGCAACTGCCTCCGGTGCTGAAGTCGCCCGCAGCCGCGCCGCCCAGGCTGAAGCCGCTGAAGGTGAGCACTGCGTTGCCGGTGTTCTGCACCGTGATCGACTGGGTCGAGCTCGTGCCGACGGTCGTGTCTGGGAAGCTGAGCGCGCTCGTGCTGAGCGAGATCGCTCCCTGCGGGGCCGGGCTGCCGCTCAGCGTCACCGCCTGCGGGCTGCCCGGCGCGTTGTCGCTGATGCTGAGCGTCGCCGTCGCATTGCTGGCCGCCATCGGCGTGTACCGCACGACGAGCGAACAGGCGCTGCTGGCCGCCAGCACCTGGTTGGCGACACAGGCGCCGGCGCCACCTGCGAGCGTGAACTCCGCCGCGTTGGTGCCGCTCACGGCCAGGCCGCTGATCGTCATCGAGGCATTGCCGGTGTTGGTGAGCACCGCGGTCTGCGTGACCGAACTCCCGACCGTTGCGCTGAAGGCGAGCGTGGTGGGCGAGAGGCTGGCGATCGGGCCCGGCACCGTCGCGGTGCCCGAGAGCGCGAGAGTCACCGGAGCCGGGGCCGGATCGGCTCCGAAGCCGGTGAAGACGAGGTTCAAGTTCGCGCTACGGATGCCCGCTCCCGGCCCCGCCGTCGGGCTGAACTGCAGCGTGAGCGTGCAAGTGCCGTTCGAGCCCGGGATCGTCGCGGGCGAGCAGGACTGGGCGCTGATGACGAAATCGGCCGCATTGGTTCCGGTCACGGTCGCCGTGTACGTGACCGGATTGGCGCGGGGATTCGTGATCGTGACCACGGGCGTCGTGGAATTGGTCGTTCCCACGAGCGTCGAGCCGAAGGCCGGGAGCGGGTTCGGCGTGACCTGCTCGTCGGCAAGCGCGCTGCCGGCGCCGGTGAGCGTGACGGTGGCCGGGCTGCCCGGGGCGTTGGACGCGATGGACAGCGATGCAGCGGGCCAGGTGCCCACCGTGGTCGGCGTGAAGGTGACGATGACGCTGCAGGCCGCGTTCTGCGCAAGCGCGGTCGAACCGGTGCAGGTGCCGCCGAGCGAATAACCGGACGCCCCGGTGCCGCTGACGCTGATCGAGCTCAGATTCAGCGTCGCGTTGCCGGTATTGGTGACGGTGACGGTCTGCGACGAACTCGATCCCAGCGGCACGTTGCCGAAGGCCAGCGTGGTCGTTCCGCCGAGGCTGAGCGCCGCCTGGCTGCCGTTGCCGGTGAGCGAAACCGCCAGCGGATTCGACGCCGTGTTGTTCGTGATGCTGACGCTGCCGAGGGTCTGGACCGGCGAGGTCGGCGTGTACGCCACGGTCAGCGTGCAGGACGTGTTCGGCGCCAACGAGGTGGAGGTGCTGCAGGTGCTCGACGCATCGCGGGTGAACACGCCGGAGGAGAAATTGAACGCCGCGAGGTTCAGGTAGGCGGTGGCCGAAGACGGATTGGTGATCGTCATCGACTGCGTGGCCGTGCTGCCCACGACGGCGTTCAGCGTCAGGCCACCCGAGGGCGAGACCGAGATGCCGGGAGTGCCGGCGCTGGCCGTGCCGGAGATGGCGACGTCCTTGGCCGCCGGATTCACGTCGGTCGAGTTGGCCGAAGCCAGCTGAACGTGCACCGTGCCGTTGCGGGTGCCGGTGGCGGTAGGCGTGAAGGCGACCACGGCATTGATGGTGCAACTCGCCGGCAAGCCGCTCGCATCGCTGGTGGCGGCGATGGAAGTCGCGCCGCAAGACCCGGTAGTCGTGTGCGACTGGACCGAGAAATCCGAGGCATTTGCACCCCCGGTACTGAGGACGTAGTTGACCGTGTCGCCGCGATAGTTGTCGATCTGGAAGCTGATCGTCGCGGTCGTGGTGGTGGTCGGCGGGCCGACGATCGCCTGCGGCAGGGCCGGCGCGCTGGTTACGGTCAACACGGTGTCCCGAACCTTGACGAGATACTGGCGTATCGCCTCGAGGTTCGCAGCGCTTGTTCCGAGGTAGAAGGACATTGGATTGCCCGGCGCATTCGCCATCGCCGTATACAGGCCGCAGGGAGTGGACGGCGTCGAGGACGAGCAGCTGTCGTCGATCGAACCCCCGTCGCTCGGCTGAATGATCAGACCGTACTGATTGGGCGACGCAGGCGAAGCCGACAGCAGAGTCGGCGGCACCGCGTGACAGCCGCTGCATCCCACCGAGATGTATTCAGCCTGCGCCGCCGCTGGCGCCGAGTACGTCGCTGCGGCGAACAAGGTCATCAGCGCCGCGAGCCGCAGCAGCCACTGCCATCGATGACGAATTGCCATGTCCACCCCAGTTGTTGC
>JAGWTS010000116.1 GCA_028868875.1 Burkholderiales bacterium
TCGGCCGGCACCTTGTCCAGGCCCGAGCTCGTCACCTCGATGTAGTAGCCGTGGACGCGGTTGAACTGCACGCGCAGGTTGCCGATGCCGGTGCGCGCGCGCTCGCGCCCTTCGAGGTCGAGCAGGAAGGCGTCGCCATGCTGGGCGATCGCGCGCAGCTCATCCAGCTCGGCGTCGAATCCGGCGGCGATGACGCCGCCGTCGCGCAGCAGCACGGCGGGCTCGGCGGCGACGGCGGCCAGGTCGGCAGCGATCGCGGCATCCGGTGCGAGGCCTTCGTGGAGCCGGTCGAGCAGGGCGCAGCCGCGCGGCGCGCGCGCGGCCAGTGCCGGCAGGGCGGCGAGGGTGGCGCGCAGGCCCGCGAGCTCGCGCGGGCGCACCTGGCGCAAGGCGACGCGCGAGGCGATGCGCTCGACGTCGCTGACGCCGCGCAAGGACTCGCGCAGCGGCTCGAAACTATGCTCGATGAGCCGGGCCAGCGCCTCGTGGCGGGCAACGGCGGCCGTGCGCTCGCGCTGCGGGTGGATCAGCCAGTGGCGCAGCAGCCGGCTGCCCATGCCGGTGCGGCAGCTGTCGAGCAGCGAGAGCAGGGTCGGGCTGTCTTCGCCGCGCAGGGTCTGGACGAGTTCGAGGTTGCGCTGCGTGGCGGGCGGCAGTTCGAGCAGCTCGCTCGCGCGTTCGACCGAGAGCGTGCGCACATGGGCCAGGGCCCGGCCCTGGGTGTGCTCGGCAAAGCTCAGCAAGGCCGCGGCCGCGGCCTGCGCCGCCTTCAGGCCCTGGGCGTTGAAGCCGGCGAGCGAGGCCACCTGCAACTGCTCGCAGAGCTTGCGCTCGCCCAGGGCGCTGTCGAACTGCCAGGGCGGACGCGCGGTGCGCGCGGCGCGGGCCTGGGTGATTGCCACAGGAAGCTCCGAGCCATCGTGCAGGATCTCGGCCGGCTCCAGGCGCGCGATCCAGGTCGCGAGCTCGCGCTCGCCGCATTCGGTCAGGCCCAGCTCGCCGCTGGCGAGGCCGAGCCAGGCCAGGCCCCAGGTCGCGCGCAGGCGCTGCACCGCGAGCAGCCGGGTGTCGGCGCGCTCGGCCATGAGTTCGCTGTCGGTCACGGTGCCGGGGGTGACGACGCGCGTCACCCGGCGCTCGACCGGACCCTTGGCGGTGGCGACGTCGCCCACCTGGTCGGCGATGGCCACGGCCTCGCCCAGGCGGATCAGGCGCGCGAGGTAGTTCTCGACCGAATGCGCCGGCACCCCGGCCATCACCACCGGCTCGCCGCCGCTGGCGCCGCGCGCAGTCAAGGTGATGTCGAGCAGGCGGTTCGCCTTGCGCGCATCGTCGTAGAAGAGCTCGTAGAAATCGCCCATCCGGTAGAAGACGAGCGTGTCGGGGAAGTCGGCCTTGATGCGCAGATACTGCTGCATCATCGGCGTGTGGCCTGCCAGGTCCTTGTCGGAGCTCACTTTTTCTCGGTCTGAAAACGGGGGCAGCCCAGCGCCGCGCAAGGCCGTATTAGACAAGAGGATCGTCCGGCGCCGCCGCGATAGGCGGCGCCCGCGCCGAGGGGCAGAATGGCGCGGTCGAGGCCGCGTCGGCCTGCCGGAGACCCGAAGCCATGAACCCCTTCCGCCAGCTTCTGAAGACCGCCGGGCGCCAGCCGCCGATCGGCACCTGGGTGATGTCGGCCAGCCCCATCGTCGCCGAGGCGATCGGCGTGGCCGGATTCGACTGGGGCGTGATCGACATGGAGCACACGCCGCTGGACCTGCTCGACGTCGTCCACCTGCTGCAGGCCGTGGGCAACACCAAGATGGTGCCGGTGGTGCGCGTGCCCTGGAACGACGGCGTCACCGTCAAGCGCGTGCTCGACGCCGGTGCCCACACGCTGCAGTTTCCGTTCGTCCAGAACGCCGAAGAGGCGCGGCTCGCGGTCGCGTCGACGCGCTATCCGCCCCAAGGCACGCGCGGCGTTTCCGGCATGAGCCGGGCTTCGCGCTTCGGCACCACGCCGAACTACCTCGCCAATGCCAACGACGGCGTCGGCGTCATCGTCCAGCTCGAGACTCCGCAGGCGATCGCCAACCTCGAGTCCATCGCCGCGGTGCCGGGGGTGGATGCGCTGTTCGTCGGCCCGAGCGATCTCTCGGTGGCGATGGGCCATATCGGCGAGCCGACCCATCCCGAGGTCATCGCCGTGATGGCCGACGCGGCGCAGCGCGCCAAGGCGCTGGGCATCGCCATCGGCAGTCTGGGCCAGCGCGCCGAGGTCGTGGCGCGCTACCGCGCCCTGGGCTACGACTTCCTCGCGATCGGCTCCGACCTCGGCCACCTGATGAACAGTGCGCACGCGGTGCTGCACTCGCTGCGCGCCGAAGCCCGCGCCGAGCAGGTCCACACCCTGGTGGCCGGAACGCGCGCGAGCGGCTAGTTTTCTTGCGCCGCCCCCGGGCGGCGCGGCACTTATTTCGCCAGGATGTCGCCCAGGCAGAGGTACTTGACCTCGACGTAGTCGTCGATGCCCTGGCGCGCCCCTTCGCGCCCCAGCCCCGACTGCTTGACGCCGCCGAAGGGCACCTCGGCGGTCGAGATCAACCCGGTGTTGATGCCCACCATGCCGTATTCCAGCGCCTCGCCGACGCGGAAGATGCGGCCGATGTCGCGGCTGTAGAAGTAGCTCGCGAGGCCGAACTCGGTGGCGTTGGCCATGGCGATGGCCTCGGCCTCGGTTTCGAACCGGAACACCGGCGCCACCGGGCCGAAGGTCTCTTCCTTCGCGCACAGCATGTCCGAGCTGACGTCGGCAAGAACGGTCGGGGTGTAGAAGCGCTCGCCGATGCGGCTGCCGCCGACGACGAGGCGGGCCCCCTTGGCCAGGGCGTCGGCGACGTGGCTCTCGACCTTGGCCAGGGCCTGCTCGTCGATCAGCGGCCCCTGGACGATGCCGGCCTCGAAGCCGTTGCCGACCTTGATGGCCCCGGCCTTGGCCGCGAGCTTCTCGACGAAGGCGTCGTAGACCCCGCTTTGCACGTACAGGCGGTTGGCGCAGACGCAGGTCTGGCCGGCGTTGCGGTATTTGCTGACCATCGCGCCTTCGACCGCCGAGTCGAGGTCGGCGTCGTCGAAGACGATGAAGGGGGCGTTGCCGCCGAGCTCCAGGCCGAGCTTCTTGATCGTCGGCGCGCATTGGCGCGCCAGGATGCGTCCGACCTCGGTGCTGCCGGTGAACGAGAGGTGGCGCACGACGTCGCTGGTGCAGAGCACGGCGCCGATGGCGATCGAGTTTTCCGAATCGGCCGGCAGCACGTTGAGCACGCCCGCGGGCATGCCGGCGCGCTGCGCGAGCTCGGCCAGCGCCAGCGCCGACAGCGGCGTCTGCTCGGCCGGCTTGATGACCACCGGGCAGCCCGCGGCCAGCGCCGGCGCGACCTTGCGCGTGATCATCGCGATCGGGAAATTCCAGGGCGTGATCGCCGCGCAGACCCCGATCGGCTGCTTGATGACGAGGAAGCGCTTGTTGTTGTCGGTGGTCGGGATGGTCTCGCCGTAGATGCGGCGCGCTTCCTCGGCGAACCATTCGATGAAGCTGGCGCCGTACATTACCTCGCCGCGCGCTTCGGCCAGCGGCTTGCCCTGCTCGGCGGTCATGATGCGGGCGAGGTCGTCGGCATGCTGGTGCAGCAGCGCGAACCACTTCATCATGATCGTGGCGCGCTCTTTCGCGGTCTTGGCGCGCCACAGCGGCCAGGCCTTCTCGGCCGCCGAGATCGCCGCCGCGGCGTCGACCGGCCCGAGGTTGGCCACCTTGGCGAGTTCGAGCCCGGTGGCGGGGTCGTTGACGGCGAATCGGGCCGCGCCCGAGACCCATTCGCCGCCGACCAATCCGTTCTGGACCAGCAGTCCGGGGTCGGCGAGCGTGGCGAGGGGGGAAGTCTTCATGTCCATTGCAGTCTCCGTTTCGGTGCCACTTTAACGCCTGCGCCGGGGGGGTGCGCTCCGCTAGAATCCGCCCCCACCCGCGCTGCCTGCGGCCCGGTCGACGCCCCGAGCCGGAGCGGCCCAGGGCCTGCGCCCCGAGCGCCGCAGCGCGCCGGCCCGGCTGGCCCTGGAGCGGGCCGACGAACACTCAACCCCCGGCACCCCACGCGATGAAAGCCTCAGAGATCCGTTCCACCTTCCTGCGCTTCTTCGAGTCCAAGGGCCACACCATCGTCGCGAGTTCGCCCGTGGTGCCGGGCGACGACCCGACGCTGCTGTTCACCAACGCCGGGATGAACCAGTTCAAGGATGTGTTCCTCGGCTTCGACAAGCGCCCTTACCAGCGCGCCGTGACGAGCCAGAAGTGCATCCGCGCCGGCGGCAAGCACAACGACCTCGAGAACGTGGGCTACACCGCGCGCCACCACACCTTCTTCGAGATGCTGGGCAACTTCAGCTTCGGCGACTACTTCAAGCGCGACGCCTTGAAGTTCGCCTGGGAGCTGCTGACCGTGAACTTCGGCCTGCCCAAGGACAAGCTCTGGGCCACGGTCTACGCCGAAGACGACGAGGCCTACGACATCTGGGTGGGCGAGATCGGGCTGCCGCCCGAGCGCGTCGTGCGCATCGGCGACAACAAGGGCGCGCGCTACGCCAGCGACAACTTCTGGATGATGGGCGACACCGGCCCCTGCGGCCCCTGCAGCGAGATCTTCTACGACCACGGCCCCGAGGTCGCGGGCGGCCCGCCGGGAAGCCCCGGCGAGGACGGCGACCGCTACATCGAGATCTGGAACAACGTCTTCATGCAGTTCAACCGCAGCGAAGACGGCACGATGCACCGCCTGCCCAAGCCCAGCGTCGACACCGGCATGGGGCTGGAGCGCCTGGCCGCGGTGCTGCAGCACGTGCACAGCAACTACGAGATCGACTTGTTCGTGCACCTGCTGGCGGCGGCCAAGCGCGCGGTCGACGCCGCCGGCGGCGGCGATTGCGACAAGGACAGCCCGAGCCTGAAGGTCATCGCCGACCACATCCGCGCCTGCAGCTTCACGGTCGCCGACGGCATCGTCCCCGGCAACGAAGGCCGCGGCTACGTGCTGCGCCGCATTGCCCGGCGCGCCATCCGCCACGGCTACAAGCTCGGCGCGCGCAAGCCCTTCTTCCACACCCTGGTGGCGGCGCTGGCCGAAGAGATGGGCGAGGCCTACCCCGAGCTGCGGCGCGACCGCCTGCGCATCACCGAGGTGCTGAAGCAGGAGGAAGAGCGCTTCTTCCAGACCATCGCCAACGGCATGGAGATCCTCGAAGCGGCCCTGGCCGCCGGCAGCGGCCGGATCGACGGCGAGACCGCTTTCAAGCTCCACGACACCTTCGGCTTCCCGCTCGACCTCACCGCCGACGTCTGCCGCGAGCGCGGCGTCACGGTCGACGAAGCCGGCTTCAACGCCGCGATGGCGCGCCAGCGCGAACAGGCGCGGGCCTCGGCCAAGTTCAAGATGGCGCAAGGCCTGGAATACGAAGGCCCGGCCACCGTCTTCCACGGCTACGAGCACCTCGTCTGCGAGCATTCCAAGGTCACCGCGATCTACATCGACGGCGCCCCGGTGGCGCGGGCGCGCGCCGGCGACGAGGTTGTCGTCGTGCTCGACCACACGCCGTTCTACGCCGAGAGCGGCGGCCAGGTCGGCGATAGCGGCGAGCTGCGCAATGCGCGCTCGCGCGTCCTCGTCGACGACACGGTGAAAGTCCAGGCCAGCGTCAGCGGCCACCAGGGCCGGGTCGTCGAAGGCGAGATCGAGGTCGGCGACGAGTTCGTCGCCCGCGTCGACGCCGAGCGCCGCGCGCGCACGATGCGCAACCACAGCGTCACCCACCTGATGCACAAGGCCTTGCGCGAGGTGCTGGGCGCCCATGTGCAGCAGAAGGGCTCGCTCGTGAGCCCTGAGCGCACGCGCTTCGACTTTGCCCACAACGCACCGATCAGCGACGAACAGCTGGCGCGCGTCGAAGCGATCGTCAATGCCGAGATCCTCGCCAACGCCGCGACCCAGGCGCGCGTGATGAGCATCGAAGACGCGCAGAAGACCGGCGCCCAGATGCTCTTCGGCGAGAAGTACGGCGAGGTCGTGCGCGTGCTCGACATCGGCTCGAGCCGCGAACTCTGCGGCGGCACCCACGTGCAGCGCAGCGGCGACATCGGCCTGTTCAAGATCGTCGCCGAAAGCGGGGTCGCCGCCGGCGTGCGCCGCGTCGAGGCCGTGACCGGCGACAACGCGCTGGCCTACCTGCAGCAGGTCGAAGGCGCGCTCGCCGGCGTGGCCGCGGCGCTCAAGGCGACGCCGGCCGAAGTGCCGGCGCGCGTCGACGCCGTGCTCGACCACGTGCGCGCGCTGGAGCGCGAGGTCGTCGCCTTGAAGGGCCGGCTCGCCTCGGCCCAGGGCGACGAGCTGCTGGCGAAGGCGGTCGACGTGAAGGGCCTGAAGGTGCTGGCGGCGATGCTCGAAGGCGCCGACGCGAAAGCCTTGCGCGAGACCCTGGACAAGCTGAAGGACAAGTTGAAGACCGCGGCCATCGTGCTCGCGGTGGTCGAAGGTGGCCGGGTCCAGCTCGCCGCCGGCGTCACGGCCGACAGCGTGGGCCGCGTCAAGGCCGGCGAACTCGTCAACTTCGTCGCCAGCCAGGTGGGCGGCAAGGGCGGCGGCAAGCCCGACCTCGCGATGGCCGGCGGCAGCGACGCCGCGGCCCTGCCGGCGGCGCTGGCCTCGGTCGCGGGCTGGGTCGGCCAGAGGCTCTGAACCGCGCCGGGGGCGCGCTTCAGAGCCGCTCTTCGGCCTTGTCTTCGGCCGCCGGCACGCGCGTGCTGGCGAAGATGCGCCCGCCCGCCAGCGGGCGCAGGCGCAGCAGGTCGATCACGCGTTCGGGCTTGTGCTCTTCGTCGAGGTCGCGCAGCCGCGCCTCGAGCACCTGGTCCATCGCCATCACGCTGAGCAGGCGCCCCGGGTCGTCGCGCGCGACGATCGGGACGCTCGAGACCTCGCGGCTCGCCATCAGGTTGGCGAGCTCGCGCAGCGTCATGTCGGGGTGGCCGACGATCACCTCGCGCACGACGCGCGAGTCGATGGTCGCTTGCGGATTCGCCGCGATCTCGGCGCTGGCGTCGGCCAGGCGCTGCAGGGTCAGCAGGCCGGCGAAGCGGCCACCCTCGTCGAGCACCGGATACAGGCGCTGCGCGTGGGCGAGCTTGCGCCGGCGCGTGCCGTCGCCGCCCGCGGAGGCCTCGCGCGCCGCGTCGGCCAGGCTCGCGCCGAGGCGGAAGCAGACGAAGCTCTTGGGCATGATCTCGCTCACGAGAAAGACCTCGAGCGGGTCGACCGAATATTCGCGCGTCACGTGGGTGCCTTTGCGCACCACCTTCTCGGTCAGCACCGAGCGCTTGAGCACGAGCGCGGAGAGCAGAAAGGCGACTGAAGAAGCGATCACGAGCGGCACCACGGCGTCCCAGCGGTGGGTGAGTTCCATCGCGAACACGACCCCGGTGAGCGGGCTGCGCATGACGCCGCCGACGACCGCGGCCAGCGACATCAAGGCCCAGAAGCCGGGCGCCACCGGCGGGAAGACATAGGCCAGCAGCGAGCCGAGCGCGGCGCCGATCATGAACACCGGCGCGAGCACGCCGCCCGAGGTGCCCGAGCCCAGCGACAGGCTCCAGATCAGGGTCTTGACGACGAGGATGCCGACGATCAGCCCGAGCGTGGCCTGGCCCGCGAGCAAGGTGCCGATGACGTCGTAGCCCACGCCGAGCGCGCGCGGCTCGAACAAGCCGCCGATGCCGATGATGAGCCCGCCGATCGCCGGCCACCACATCCAGTGGATCGGCAGGCGCCGGAACGCGTCTTCGGCGAGGTAGACGAGCGAGGTCGCGAGCCAGGCGACGAAGCCGCCGACGACTCCGGCCGCGGCGCAGAGCACGAGCACGGCCGCGCCCAGGGCGGGCAGAGCCTGCGCGCTCGGAAAGATCGCGGCGGTGCCGAGCAACTGCCAGCGCAGCGCCGTGGCCACGACCACCGCCACCGAGACCGGCACGAAGGAGCGCGGCCTGAACTCGAACAGCAGCATCTCGACCGCGAGCAGGATCGAGGCCAGCGGCGCATTGAAGGTCGCGGCCATGCCGGCGGCGGCGCCGGCCACGAGCAGGGTCTTGCGCTCGTCGGCGGTCAGCGCCAGGGTCTGCGCGATGAGCGAGCCGATGGCGCCGCCGGTCATGATGATCGGGCCTTCGGCGCCGAACGGGCCGCCGGTGCCGATGGTCACCGCGGCCGAGATCGGCTTGAGCAGCGCCACCCGCGGGCGCACCTTGCTGCCGCCGCGCAGGATGGCCTCGATCGCCTCGGGCATGCCGTGGCCGCGGATGGCCTCGGAGCCGTAGCGCGCCATCAGGCCGACGACGAGCCCGCCCGCGATCGGGGCCGCGACGATGAGCCACCCCGGGTGGTGCACCGCGCCCGGAGCGACCAGCGCCGTCGCCACGCGCTGGTAGAAGACGAGGTTGGTGACGAGGCCGATGAGGGCGAGCAAGCCTTGGGCGACGAAGGCGGAGACGGCGCCGACCGCGAGCGCGATCGCGGCGATCGTCAGCGTGCGCGGGCTCATCGTGTAGTCGCCCAGGCGGGCCGGGACGGGAGGGCGCAAGGCCGGTGCGGAAGGTTTCATGGGGTTTTGGATGTTCTCTGAAAATCCAAAATAGCACAGCGTCAAGTGAGCTGACCCTGCTGGCGCGTGGCAGATGCCGGGCGTGGGGCCGAGGCCCCGCGGCGGCCGCAGCGGAGAGGGAACTCGGTCCGGCAGCGCAATCCAACGGCTCGGGTCGCCAATCGGGCCGGGGAGGTCTTCGATGCGGATTCAGTTCATTTGCAGTGCCGCCGTCCTGGCGCTGGTCGCCGCGAGCCTGCCGGGGCGCGGCCTCGCGGCAGGCCAGGCGCTGATCGCCGCGCCCTGCTGCGGCGAAAGCCTGCTGTCCAACGACGGCCGGGTCGCGGTCAGGCTCACCGGTCTCGCGCCCGGGCAGCGCGTGCAGTTCCTGCTCGACGGCCGCGAAGCCGCGGCTTCAGCGCAAGGCGGCCGCTTCGAACTCGAGGGCGTCGAGCGCGGCAGCCACCGCCTCGCGGCGCGCATCGTCGACGCCGCGGGCGCCCTGCTTGCGCTCACGCCCGAGGTCGACTTCTACGTCCGCCACGCCTCGCGCCTGATTCCCGCGCAGCGCCGCCGCTGAAGCGCGGCCGGCGCGCGCCGGTTCAGTGGGCGCCGCCGGCGTCGGCCACGGCCGCGCTCGCGCGCTGCGGATGGGCGAACCAGACGATCGCCACCAGGGCCAGGAACATCAGCGAAGACAGGTAGAACAGGTCCGTGACCGAGACCGTGTAGGCCTGCTGCTCGGCCAGCCGGTCGATCATCGCCAGCGCCTGCTGCGGGCTGAAGCCGGCCGCTCCCATGCCGCCGAGCGCCTGCGCGGCGGCGCTGTTGCCGTTGTTCAGGTTCTCCGCCAGTTGCGAATGGTGCAGCGCGGCCCGGTTGTCCCAGACCGTGGTGAAGATCGAGGTGCCGATCGCCCCCGCGGTGATGCGCACGAAGTTCGACAAGCCCGAGGCGCTGGGGTATTGGTCGGGCTTGAGCTCGTTGAAGATGATGGCCTGCAGCGGGATGAAGAAGAAGGCCATCGCGATGCCCTGGATATAGGTCGGCAGCAGCAGCGTCGGCAGCGGGGCCATGGTGTTGAAGCGCGAGCGCAGCCACATCACGAGGGCGAAGATCAGGAACGCAATGGTCGTGAGCTTGCGCGGGTCGATCCGGCTCACGTTCTTGCCGACCCAGGGCGAGAGCAGGATCGCGAACAGCCCGACCGGCGCCATCACCATGCCGGCCTCGGTCGCGGTGAATCCCATCCATTGCTGCAGCCACAGCGGCAGCAGCACCACGGTGCCGAAGAACACGCCGTAGGCCACCGACAGCGCCACCGTGCCGACCGCGAAGTTGCGGATCGCGAACAGCCGCAGGTTGACGATCGGGTGCGCGTCGGTCAGCTCCCAGGCCAGGAAGAACAGGAAGCCCACGACCGCCACGACCGCCAGCGCGATGATCAGCGGCGAGCTGAACCAGTCCATCTCGCGGCCCTTGTCGACCATGATCTGCAGCGAGCCGACCCAGAGCACGAGCAGCACGAGGCCGACCTTGTCCACCGGCACCCGCTGCGGCCCGGGGTCGCGCGTGCGATAGATGCTCCAAGTGAGCGCGGCGGCGAAGATGCCCACCGGCACGTTGATGTAGAAGATCCAGGGCCAGGAGATGTTGTCGGTGATCCAGCCGCCGAGCAGCGGCCCGCTCACCGGTGCGACGAGCGTGGTCATGCCCCACATCGCCATCGCCATGCCGGCCTTGGCCGGCGGGTAGCTCGCCAGCAGCAGGGTCTGCGACAGCGGGATCATCGGCCCCGCCACCAGCCCCTGCAGGACGCGAAAGAAGATCAGCATGGTGAAGCTCGGCGCCAGCCCGCAAAGCCAGGAGGCGAGCACGAACAGCAGCACGCTGGTGGTGAACAGCCGCACCTGGCCGAAGCGCTTGGTGAGCCAGCCCGTGAGCGGCACCGAGATCGCGTTGGCCACGCCGAACGAGGTGATGACCCAGGTGCCCTGCGACGGACTGACGCCGAGGTCGCCCGAGATCGCGGGAATAGAGACGTTGGCGATCGACGAGTCGAGCACGTTCATGAACGTGGCCAGCGACAAGGCGATCGTGCCCAGCACGAGCTCGCTGCCGTGCAGCGTCGGAAAGGCCTGCGGCCGCGCCGGAGCGCTCACTTCGCGGCAACCCGTTGCGCGAGGTTGTTGCGGATGATCTCGTCGACGCGCTGGTTCGCCGCCGCCTGATCGCCTGCGAAGACCGTGGTCGACGAACTCGGGCGCTGGCTCACCTCGGCCGCCGCGGCCAGCGGCTTGCCGGAGGTGTCGCCGATGTCGACCTTGGCTTCCATCGACAAGCCCACGCGCAGGGGGTGCGCGGCCAGGTCCTTGGCGTCGAGCTCGATGCGCACGGGCACGCGCTGCACCACCTTGATCCAGTTGCCGGTCGCGTTCTGCGCCGGCAGCAGGGCGAAGGCGGCGCCGGTGCCGGCGCCGAAGCCGGCGATCTTGCCGCGGTACTCGACCTTGCCGCCGTAGAGGTCGGCACTGAGGGTGACCGGCTGGCCAAGGCGCATCTCGCGCAGCTGCACTTCCTTGAAGTTGGCGTCGACCCAGACCTGGTCCAGCGGCACGATGGACATCAGCGGCGTGCCGGCGGCGATGCGCTGGCCCACCTGGACGCTTCGGCGCGCGACTTCGCCTTCCACCGGCGCCAGCAGTTCGCAACGGCGCAGGTTCAGGAAGGCCTCGCGCACGGCCTCGGCCGCGCGCTGCACGTTCGGGTGGTGGGCGACGTCGGTGCCTTCGGTCAGGGCGCGGTTGCTCGTCGCCTGCTCGGCCGCGGCGGCGGCGGCGCTCTGGGCCGCCGTCAGGGCGCTGCGCGCGCCGGCCAGGGCGCTGCGCGCCGAAGCGAGCGTCATCTCGGCGTGCTTCATCTCTTCGCCGCCGACGGCGCCGGTGGCCACGAGCGGGCGCCGGCGCTCGACGTCCTGCTGGGCGCGCGCGACATCGGATTCGACGCGCGCGATCTCGGCCTGGGCGCGCTGGACCTCCGCTTTGCGCAGATCGACATTGGCCTGCAGGCTGCCGTTGTTGGCGTAGAGCGTGCGCACTTCGCGCACGGTCTGTGCGAGCTGGGCCTCGGCGCGCGCCAGTGCCAGCCTGGCGTCGGCCGGGTCGAGCTTGACCAGCGGCTGGCCGGCCTTGACGTGGTCGGTGTCGTCGGCGAGCACCGCGACGACGGTGCCGCCGACCTGGGGCGTGATCTGCACCAGCGGCGCCTGGACGTAGGCGTTGTCGGTGCTCTCGTAATGGCGCAGCACGACGGCCCAGTAGGCGGCGTAGGCGATGGCCGCGATCGCGGTGATCGTGGTGACGATCAGCAGCGCCGGGCGCCGGCGCGATTCGGGCGCTTCGTTGTTGACGACGGTATTCATGGGGCTTGGACTTCGGCGGATGCGGTGACGGGGTCGGCGGCGTGCACGCCGCCGCCGAGGGCGCGCGAAAGCGCGACTTCGGCCTGCAGATGGCGTGCCTTCAGGTCGGCGGCGCCGCGGCGCTGCGCGAGCACGTTGCTCTCGGCGGTGAGGACGACGAGGAAGTTGCCGAGCCCGGCGCGGTAGCGCTGCTGGGCCAGGGCGAAGGCGGATTCGGCGGCCTCGAGCGCTGCGGCCTGCTCGCGCTGCTGCGACTCGATGGTGCGCAGGTTGCTCACCTCGTCGGCGGTCTCGCGCCAGGCGCGCAGCAGGGTGGCGTTGTAGTTCTCGACGGCGATGTCGACATCCGCGGCCTTCGCCGTCAGGTTCGCGCGCAAGGCGCCGCCGTCGAACACCGGCAGGCTGATCGCCGGGCCCAGGCCGTAGGTCTGGCTGCCGGCCTGCAGCAGCTTGGCGAGCGACAGGCTGGACAGGCCCCAGAAGGCGCTCAGGTTGAAGTCGGGATAGAACCGGGCGCGTGCCACGTCGACCCCGCGCGCCGCGGCTTCGACGCGCCAGCGCTGGGCCACCACGTCGGCGCGGCGCCCGAGCAGGTTGAAGGGCAGGCCTTGCGGCAGCGCCCGCGAGCGCAGCGGCGCCAGCGCGGGGCTGAGCGCGTCCAGCGCATTCGGGCCCTGGCCGCTGAGTTCGGCCAGGGCATGGCGGCCGCGCGCGATCTGTTCGTCGGCGGCCGCGGCCTGGAGCCGGGCCTGCGCCACCGCGCCTTCGGCCTGGCGCGCGTCGACCGCGTTGTCCAGGCCGGCGTCGACCCGAGCGCGCACGATCGCGAGCACCTTCTCGCGCTCCGCCACCGCGTCCTGCGCCAGGCGGTGCAGTTCGAGGGCGCGCGCCAGGTCGACGTAGCCCGAGGCCAGGTTGGCGGCCAGCAGCATCGACGCCGCCTGGGCCTCGGCCTGGGCCGCGCGCTGCTGGCCGATGGCCGCGGCGAGGGCCGCGCGCTGGCGCCCGAAGAGGTCGAACTCCCAGCTCGCGTTGAGCTGCAGGTTGTTGTTCCAGTAGAGGCCGCCGCCGTAGGGCGGGGGGTACAGGCCGTTCTTCGTGAAGCGCTGGTCCGACAGGCTGCCGCCGAAGCCGGCCTGCGGCCCGGCGGCGGCGCCCGCGGCATCGACCTGGGCCTGGGCCTGTTCGAGGCGCAGCTGCACGATCTGCAGCGAAGGCTGGCGCGCGATGGCCTGGGCGATGAGCCGGTCGAGCGCGCTGTCGTGCCAGTCGGCCCAGGCGCTGCCGTCGCGCGCCGGATCGGGCCAGGCAGGGGCGTCGTCGGCCGCCGGTGCCGGCACCGCCGCGAGCGGCTGGTGCGTCGGCGCGATGCCACCCGGGCTGGCGCAGCCGGTGAGCGCCGCGGCCGCGGCGAGGGCGGTGAGCGCGGCCAGGGCGGTCGGGCCGTGGCGCAGGGGGAACTTCATGATGGGGCGGTTTCTTCCTGGCTGACGTTGGCGTGGATGCGCTCGAGAAAGCTCTTCAGGAGCGCGAATTCCTCGGCGTTGAAGCCGGCGAGCGCGGCGTTGTTGACCTCGGCCAGCACCGGCGGCACCTGGCGCATCGTGGCGCGGCCGGCGGCCGTGAGTCGAAGCTCGACGACGCGGCGGTCGCCGGCCGAGCGTTCGCGCTCGACCAGGCCCTTGGCCTCGAGGCGGTCGAGCATGCGCGTGATCGAGCCGGCATCGGCATGCATGATGCAGGTGAGTTCCTGCGCCGTATGGCCCTGGCCGCTCGCCAGCATCCACAGCGGCACCCACTGCGCCGAGGTCAGCCCGTGCACCGCCATGCGCTGCTCGATGCGCCGGCGCAGCTCGGTCACGATCCGGTGCATCAGGTGACCGACCGTCTTCGTGACCTCGCCCTGGGCACCGCCGTAGAACGTCGCGGGGGTTCGGGGTTTCATGGGCATGACAATAATTGCTTAGACAATCATTGTCAAGGCAGGGGTCATCGGCGCGATCCTTGCGGTTATCGTGCGCCGATGATCGGTTTCGTCGGTTCGCTCAACATGGACCTCGTGGCCCGGGTACCGCACATTCCGGCGCCGGGCGAGACGGTGCTGGGGTGCGCGGCGCTGGCGCGCCATGCCGTCAACGAAGGCGAACTCCAGACCCTGGCCGGCGGCGACCTCGCCCTGGCGGCGGCGCGCGGGCCACGCCGGGTCGTCGTCACGCTCGGTGCGCGCGGCGCGGCCGCGATCGATGGGGCGCGCCGCATCGAGCAGGTGGCGCCGACGCTGGAGGTCGTCGACAGCACCGGGGCCGGCGCCTGCCGCGCGCCCGTGATCCGCCTTTGCGCGGGCCCCGGCGCCGGTGCCGAGGCCCGGCACCACAATGCGGCGGCGTGCCGGCACAGGGCCCGGCTCCGC
>JAGWTS010000501.1 GCA_028868875.1 Burkholderiales bacterium
GGCCAGGTCGTGGGCGCAGCGCCGGCCCCATTCGAAGGCCGCCTTGTTGTTCTCGACCTGCACCCCGTTGAGCTCGATCGAGCGCAGCAGCGCCGCATGGCCGAGCGGGATCCGCCCTTTCTGCCAGGCGTAGCCGAGCAGCAGCGGGTTCGTGTAGATCGAGTCGCCCAGCAGTTGCAGCGCGACTTGCTCGGCGTCGAAGGCGCCGACGAGCCCTTCGCCCACGCTCGTGCGCAAGGCGGTCTCGCAGTTCCCGCCGGGCGATTGCCAGTCGGGGTTCTTGACGAAAGCCGCGGTCGGCGTGCCGTGGGTGTTGAGGGCGACGAAGGTGCGCCCCGGGTTCATCACCGTCATCGTGTACTTCGAGGCGCCGACGATGCTGTCGCAAGCGATCACGAGGTCGGCCTTGGCGGTGTCGACCTTGGTCGTGTAGATCGCGTCGGGCCGGTTCGCGATCTGGATGTGGCTCCAGGTCGCGCCGCCTTTCTGCGCCAGGCCGCCAGCGTCCTGCGTCACCACGCCCTTGCCTTCGATGTGGGCCGCCATGCCCAGCAGCTGGCCGATCGTGATGACCCCGGTGCCGCCGACCCCGGCGACGACGATGCCCCAGGCCGATTCAGCCAGCGGCAGTGCCGGCTCTGGGATCGGCGGCAGGCCTTCGAGGTTGCCCTTGGTCTCCTTCTTCGGCTTCTTCAGCGCCCCGCCTTCCACCGTGACGAAGCTCGGGCAGAAGCCCTTGACGCAGGAGAAGTCCTTGTTGCAGGTGCTCTGGTTGATGCGGCGCTTGCGCCCGAACTCGGTCTCGTAAGGCTCGACCGACAGGCAGTTGCTCTGCACGCTGCAGTCGCCGCAGCCTTCGCAGACGAGCTCGTTGATGACGACGCGCTTGGCCGGATCCACCATCTTGCCGCGCTTGCGGCGCCGGCGCTTCTCGGTCGCGCAGGTCTGGTCGTAGAGGATGACGGTGGCGCCGGGAATCTCGCGCAACTCGCGCTGGATGCGGTCGAGCTCGTCGCGGTGGTGCACGGTGACGCCGGCTTCGAGCGCCGCGCCCTGGTACTTGGCCGGCTCGTCGGTGACGATGACGAGCTTCTTCACGCCCTCGCTCACCAGGCTCTTCATGATCTGCAGCGGCGTATGGCCTTCGGGGCGCTCGCCCACGGGCTGGCCGCCGGTCATCGCGACCGCGTCGTTGTAGAGCACCTTGTAGGTGATGTTCACGCCTGCGGCGATGCTCTGGCGGATCGCGAGCAGGCCGCTGTGGAAGTAGGTGCCGTCGCCGAGGTTGGCGAAGACGTGGCGGTCCTTGCTGAACGGCGCCTGGCCGACCCAGGCCACGCCTTCGCCGCCCATCTGGCTGAAGGTGCTGGTGCTGCGGTCCATCCACACCGACATGAAGTGGCAGCCGATGCCGGCCAGCGCCCGGCTGCCTTCGGGCACGCGCGTGCTGGTGTTGTGCGGGCAGCCGCTGCAGAACCAGGGCGCGCGCTCGCCGGTGTCGATCGCGAGCGTGGCGAGCTGGCGCTCCCGCGCCTCGACGACGGCGAGCCGGTCCTTCATGCGTGCCGCGATCTCGGCGGGCACGCCGAGCTTGTTCAGGCGCTTGGCAATGGCCTTGGCGATGAGCGCCGGCGTCAGGTCGGCCTTGGCGCGCAGCAGCCAGTTCTCGCTCGGGTTCGGCATCGACCATTCGCCGCCGCTCGCGTCGCCGCCGGGCTCGTCGAACTTGCCGAGCACGTTCGGGCGCACGTCGGCGCGCCAGTTGTAGAGCTCTTCCTTGACCTGGTATTCGATGACCTGGCGCTTCTCCTCGACGACGAGGATCTCCTGCAGCCCCTGGGCGAATTCGCGCGTCGCCGTCGCTTCGAGCGGCCAGACGACGTTGACCTTGTGCAGGCGCAGGCCGATGGCGCGGCAGCTGTCCTCGTCCAGCCCGAGGTCGGCCAGGGCCTGGCGCGTGTCGTTGAAGGCCTTGCCGCTGGCGATGATGCCGAAGCGGTCGGCCGGCCCTTCGATCACGTTGTGGTTGAGGCGATTGGCGCGGACGTAGGCCAGCGCCGCGTACCACTTGTAGTCCATCAGCCGCGCTTCCTGCTCGAGCGCACCGTCGGGCCAGCGGATGTGCAGGCCGCCCGGCGGCATCGCGAAGTCCTCGGGCAGGACGATCTTCACCCGCTCCGGGTCGACCCTCACCGAGGACGCGGATTCGACGACTTCCTGGATCGTCTTCATGCCGCTCCAAAGCCCCGAGAAGCGGCTCATCGCGATCGCGTGCAGCCCCATGTCGAGGATGTCCTGCACGCCCGCGGGAAAGAACACGGGCAGGCCGCAGGCCTTGAAGATGTGGTCGCTCTGGTGCGCCGCGGTGCTGCTCTTGGCGACGTGGTCGTCGCCGGCGATCGCGATGACGCCGCCGTGGCGCGCCGTGCCCGCCATGTTGGCGTGCTTGAACACGTCGCTGCAGCGGTCCACGCCCGGGCCCTTGCCGTACCAGATGCCGAAGACGCCGTCGAACTGCTTCTGCGCCGGGTAGAGGTCGAGCTGCTGCGTGCCCCAGACCGCGTTCGCGGCCAGCTCCTCGTTGACGCCGGGCTGGAACACGATGTGCTGCGCCCCGAGGTGCTTCTTCGCCGCCCACAAGGCCTGGTCGTAGCCGCCCAGGGGACTGCCGCGGTAGCCGCTGACGAAACCCGCGGTGTTCAGGCCCGCGGCGGCGTCGCGCTGGCGCTGCAGCATCGGCAGGCGCACCAGGGCCTGGATGCCGCTCATGAAGGCGCGGCCGCTGTCGAGCGCGTACTTGTCGTCGAGGGTGACGGTCTCCAGCGCCTGGCGGATCGACTCGGGCAGCGGGGCATTCATGGGCGGGCAACTCCTTCTTTCGGTGGCGG
>JAGWTS010000117.1 GCA_028868875.1 Burkholderiales bacterium
GCGCCGAAGGCGCTACGGGGGGGAGCCCGTTACGGCTGCGTGAACTTGTCACCCGCCTTCACCGGTTCCTTGACCGCGACGATGAGCGCGTAGGACACGCGGTCGAACACCCGGAAGACGAAGAGCGTGCCGTCGCGTTCGTCGGGCAGGCGCATCAGGGTGCGCTTGCCGTCGGTGCCGTCGACCTTGGTCTCCCCGGCGTGCCAAAGCGCCAGCACGTAGCCGCGCTCGATTCCGTCGCGCGCGCCGCGGTTGATTGCGACGACCTGGTTCTGGCCGGCCAGCCGTCCGTCGCCATAGGTCGAAACGATCTGGCCTTCGAGCGGCGCATCCGGCGCATGCGGCGCATAAGCCGTGAGTTCGCGCGGCGGCACCGGCGCCAGGCGATCGCCGACGAGCGACTCGAGCCGGCTGCTGGTGATGACCACGGTATCGGGGACGGCCACCCCCTTGTCGTCGGCAGGTTCGGAGCCGGTGCGCACGAGCTCGGCCGTGCCGACGAAGCGCGCCTCGTAGCCAAGCGTCTCGCGCGTCACCGGGTCGAGCAGCGGCGTGGCCTCGCGGAACAGGCGGAAGTCGCGCGCGCCGCCGAGATCGCCGCGCACATAGGCGTTCTCGCCGACCTGGGCCATCACATGGCCTTCCTGTGTCGCGACCACGCGCGGCGCTTTCGCGAGCTCATCTGCACTGAAAACAACGGCTTCGTTGAGGAACGGGCCGATGAGGTTCAGCGGAATCGAGGCCACCGCGCCGTTGGGCAGCAATTCGCTGCGCACGCGGGGTTCGAGCTTGACGGTGTTGTTCGGCGCGCCCTGGCCTTGCTGCGCCAGGCGCAGCGTCGCGCGGCCGTTGGCGCGCTCGAGCACCAGCACCTGGCCCGGGTAGATCAGGTGCGGGTTGCGGATCTGCTGCAGGTTCATGCCCCACAGCTCAGGCCAGCGCCACGGGCTCTTCAGGAAGAGCTTGGAGATGTCCCACAAGGTGTCGCCGCGCTGGACGGTATGGGTGTCGGGGGCGTTGGGCGCAAGTTCGGAGAGCGGCACGCCGGCCTGCGCCACCTCCTGCGCGGTATGGCGCTGGGCCGCCGTGATCGGGTAGCGCGGGTCGGCCGCGCCGGCCGCGAGCGACAGACCCAGCAGCAGGGCGCCAAGCGCCGGCACGCGGCCTGAGGGGAGTGCTCGTCGACGGCTGGGGCTCATGGGTGGGGGTCTCCTGGCAAGCGGGCAGCGCGCGGCGGCGCTGGTGCCACAATCTTGCCGCAACGGCGACGATGGGCAGCGAAAATGCTCACTTGATTTCGTAGATTCTGCCCATAAACCCTTGATGCCGCAATGAAAGTGAGTCGTTGCGCCGCGCCGCCGACGGCCCCGGACCCGGCCCGGCGTTGTACCTTTTCCACAGACGCAGCGGGCCCGAACACGGCCCGCGACCCCGAGCATTCATGGCCAGACTGACGATCCTGCGTTATCCCGATCCCCGGCTCCACAAGATCGCCGCGCCGGTGGCCGCGGTCGACGACAAGATCCGCCGCCTCGCCGACGACATGGTCGAAACCATGATGGCGGCCGACGGCGTCGGGCTGGCGGCGACCCAGGTCGATGTCCACCTGCGGCTGATCGTGATGGACGCTTCCGAGACGCGCGACCACCCGATCGTGCTGATCAACCCCGAGATCATCGCGCGCAGCGAAGAGATGCGCGTGGCCGAGGAGGGCTGCCTCTCGGTGCCGCAGATCTACGACCAGGTCGAGCGCCATGCCCGGGTGACCGTGCGCGCGCTCGACCGCGCGGGCGAAACCTTCGAGATGGAGGCCGAAGGCCTGGCCGCGATCTGCGTCCAGCACGAGATGGATCACCTCGTGGGCAAGGTCTTCGTCGAGTACCTGAGCAGCCTCAAGCGCGACCGCATCCGCACCAAGATGCTCAAGAAGACGCGCGAGGAGCAGCGCGGATGATCGCGGCAAGGGGGCACGATTGAGGATCGGATTCGCCGGAACGCCCGAGTTCGCCCGCATCGCGCTCGTTGCCCTGGCCGACGCCGGCCACGAGCCGGTCCTGGTGCTGACCCAGCCGGACCGGCCCGGGGGACGCGGCATGAAGCTCCAGCCTTCGCCGGTGAAGCAGGCCGCACTCGCCCGCGGCTGGCCGCTGGCCCAGCCGCGCAGCCTGCGCCTGGACGGACGCTGGCCCGAAGACGCGCTGGCCGCCCAGGCCGCGCTCGGTGCCGCGGCGCCAGAAGTGCTGGTGGTGGCGGCCTACGGGCTGATCCTGCCGGCCTGGGTGCTGGAGCTGCCGGCCCGCGGCTGCCTGAACATCCACGGCTCGCTGCTGCCGCGCTGGCGCGGCGCCGCGCCGATCCAGCGCGCGCTCGAGGCCGGCGACCCCGAAAGCGGCATCACGATCATGCAGATGGACGCCGGACTCGACACCGGCGCGATGTTGCTGGAAAAAGCAGTCGCGATCGACGCAGAAGACAACGCTTCACTCCTTCACGACAAGCTGGCCCAGATCGGGGCCGAACTCATCGTCGACGCCCTGGCGCGCCTTGGCGAGTTGCGCGCAAGGCCGCAGCCGGCGCAAGGCGTGAGCTACGCCCACAAGATCGAGAAGGCGGAGGCCGCGATCGACTGGACCCAGCCTGCGGCCGTGATCGAGCGCCGGCTGCGCGCTTTCGATCCCTTCCCGGGCTGCAGTTTCAGCTGCGGCGGCGCGCGCATCAAGCTGTGGCGCGGGCGCATCGTCGCCGCGACGAGCGCTCCGGGCACGGTGCTCGCTTCGGAAGCGGGCCGGCTCGTCGTCGCCTGCGGCGAGGCCGCGCTCGAACTGCTCGAGCTGCAGGCCGGTGGCGGCCGCCGTTGTGCCGCCTCGGATTTCCTGCGCGGCCACCCGATACCGGCGGGAACCCGGCTCGAGGCCTGAGCCCGCCGGCCGGCGGATCGCAGCCAGCAGCGGCCTCAAGCTCCGGCCGGCCTGGCCGATATGCCGGCCAAGCCCCCAGCCTCCGGACCGACCATGCGCCGCCTCAGCCTGCTCTTCTTCGCGCTCGCCACCGCCACCACCTTGTCGGGCTGCGACTACCTCGGCATCGAGCCGGCGAGCGCCATTGCGGCGCAGCGCGACGCCGAAGGGCGCGCCATCGGCGCCGGTTGCCGCGATGCCGGACGCGCGATCGAGGACTGCTACGCGATGAACAAGCGGGCCGAGAAATCGTCCATCTTCGCTGGCTGGCGCGACATGAACGATTACATGCGCGACAACAAGATGGACGTGGTGCCCCCGCAGGCAGCGGCCGGCTCCAGCGCGCCGGACGAAAAGAATCTGGCGAAGAAGGCGACCAAGTCCAGCAGCGATACGGCCGACTCCGGCAGCAAGAGTTCCTGAGCGCGGCACCCCGGCCACGCTGGCGCCCGCCCAGCGCTCGTTCCCGCCCCCCGGCTCCGGGGCGCGCCGCAGCGCGTCACGCCACCGGCCGGACATCGGGCTGACGCCTCGGTGCAAAGGCGATCGCGGCGACGCGCATGTCGCGCACCCGGCCTGGGCCGCCAGGCGGCGCCGGGGTGCGAAACTACGCGGTCCGCATCGATCGAACTGCAACGCCATGAACGTTCTCCGCTTCTCCGATCTCGTCGCAGCCGGCCGCGTCGCCGGCAAGCGCGTCTTCATCCGCGCCGACCTCAACGTCCCGCAAGACGATGCCGGGCACATCACCGAAGACACGCGAATCCGCGCCTCGGTGCCCTGCATCCGGTTGGCGCTGGACGCGGGCGCCGCGGTCATGGTCACCTCGCACCTGGGGCGGCCGACCGAAGGCACCTTCAAACCCGAGGATTCGCTCGCGCCGGTCGCCGCGCGCCTGTCGGAACTGCTCGGGCGCGAGGTGCCGCTGGTCGCCAACTGGGTCGACGGCGTGCAGGTTGCACCGGGTCAGGTCGTGCTGCTCGAGAACTGCCGCGTCAACAAGGGCGAGAAAAAGAACGACGAGGCGCTCGCGCGCAAGATGGCGGCGCTCTGCGACATCTTCGTCCACGACGCCTTCGGCACCGCCCACCGCGCCGAGGCCAGCACCTACGGCATCGCCCAGTTCGCACCGATCGCCTGCGCCGGGCCGCTGCTGGCGGCCGAGATCGATGCCATCGGCCGCGCGCTGGCGAACCCGAAGCGCCCGCTCGTGGCCATCGTCGCGGGCAGCAAGGTCAGCACCAAGCTGACGATCCTGCAAAGCCTGGCGAAGAACGTCGACGGCCTCGTCGTCGGCGGCGGCATCGCCAACACCTTCATGCTCGCCGCCGGCCTGTCGATAGGCAGGAGCCTGGCCGAGGCCGACCTCGTCGGCGAAGCGCGCGCCGTGATCGAGGCCATGAAGGCACGCGGCGCCGAGGTGCCGATTCCGCTGGACGTGGTCGTGGCCAAGGCCTTCAAGGCCGACGCCGTGGCCACCGTGAAGGCCGCCACCGACGTCGCCGCCGACGACCTGATCCTGGACATCGGCCCGAAGACCGCGGCCCTGCTGGCGAACCAGCTGATGGCCGCCGGCACCATCGTCTGGAACGGCCCGGTGGGCGTGTTCGAGTTCGAGGCCTTCTCGCACGGCACCGAGGCGATTGCGCGCGCGGTGGCCACGAGCCCGGCCTTCAGCATCGCCGGCGGCGGCGACACGCTGGCGGCCATCGCCAAGTACGGCATCGAGAAGAAGGTGGGCTACATCTCCACCGGCGGCGGGGCTTTTCTCGAAGTGCTCGAAGGCAAGACCTTGCCGGCGTTCGAGATCCTGGCCCGGCGCGCTGCGGGCTGACTCGGGCTGAAGGCGGTCGCGGCGGGCGCTGAATCAGGGGCCGCGATTGCTCGTGCGCCGGGATTCAGACCGCATCGGAATTCAGCGCCGCGGCAAGCCCGCTTTCAGAAGAAATGGCCGGAACTCGAACATTCGCGAATATTCGAGCAATATCCATCTCCAACAAGCCCGATTTACGCAAGCCGGCTGACTCGCCATGAAATTCGACGATTCTTCGCAGTTCGCAAACTGAACCGGATGGCCGATCGACGCCGCCGACCGGAGCGGCCCGATCGAGAAGTTGCCGCCGATCGAGCGGCGCGGCGCTTACTTCGGCACGCCGTTGACCTTGACCGAGGTCGCTTCCATGACGGTACCCGCGTCGCTGACCGTCTTCACCGGAACGCCGGCGCCGACGAGCGCGTATTCGGTCGAGGTGGTCGTGATGTTGAGGCCCGTGAACGCGGTGGTCGTGTCCACACGGCAGGTCAGGTAGGTGCCGGCCGGGACCTTGATCGACTCGACATCGACGAATTTCACCGTGGTCGACACGTCGAACACATTGCTCGCGCCTGTGCCCGTCACCGTCTGGATATACGACGAAGTCTGGAGGATCGACCCGCCCGCGACCAGTGCATAGGAATTGTCGATGAATGCAGTGGGACTGTAGACATCCGACTCATTGGTCGAGGTGGATTGGGGCGTGCCGCCTGTCGGCGTGATCGTCGTCGTCGTCGTCACGATGTCACCGTACTGGGTGACTTGATCCAGCGCCGAAGGGTAGTTGTACGCCGTCGCGTTACGAACCGTCGTCGTCACACCCGAGGTACTCGTCGTCGAATCGGTCTGCACCAAGTTGACGGGATATACGGCATAGCCGGCTTGATTCGTCAGGTTGCCGACGCTGACGTCCATCGTCGTCGTGCTGCCGGCGTTGGACGCGTCCTGCAAAACCACGTTCCAGGTCGTACCCGGTGTCAACGCGGTGAACAGCGGCTTGCAATACGAACCGAGCGTCTGGCTCGACGTGCCTGGCGTCGTGCCGGTGCCGCCGCCGGGGGAGAGGGGGGCCGTGCCGCCTCCACCGCCACCTCCACCGCACGCCGCGAGCGACAGCAGCGCCGTGACGGCAAGGAGGTGCTGAAACGGCGCACGCATCGAATTCTTCATCTTGGTCCCCTGCTTGCTGCTGATCGACCCTCGAAAGGTCATGGCTAGATCTGTTCTACGCAAGTTCGTTCTGACTCGCAGTACAGCCCGGATCGAACCAAGCAGCGGCCTTCCCTATTCCGCCAACAAATTTTCGCGGTGCGCTTGCGCGAAATCTGTTCCGTCCCGTGAGCGTTGTATCCAAACGGCACAAACCCGACACGCCCGCAGAACTTTACTTTCGATCGAGGATTGATTATCTCTTCTGCAAGCAGGCAGGTTAACCCGCCATATGCATGAAACTGAGTGAATATTACCGCTTCCAGTCGATCGGCATTGGCCCCCTCCGGTCGGCGCGATGGGCCGTGCAAAGCGGCCCGCACGCGGCATCCGCGGCCGCCGGGACGGCGATTCCACGCATCCGGGTCGAATCTCATTTGCAGCCCGTCCGGCCTCGTCAGCCGCTGTAATCGGGCGTAACCTCGTGCTCCTGCGATTCCAACACGACAGGAGACAGCGCCCGTGGCCCAGCCCCTCACCGAAGCCGAAATCGCGCTGCGCGAAGCCGCGCTCGACTACCACCGCGCGCCCACGCGCGGCAAGATCTCGGTCACGCCGACCAAGCCGCTGGCGAACCAGCGCGACCTGTCGCTGGCCTACTCGCCCGGCGTCGCATACGCCTGCCTGGCGATCGAGAAAGACCCGTCGCTGGCCGCCGAGTACACCTCGCGCGCCAACCTCGTGGGCGTCGTCACCAACGGCACCGCAGTGCTCGGGCTGGGCGACATCGGCCCGCTCGCCGGCAAGCCGGTGATGGAAGGCAAGGGCTGCCTGTTCAAGAAGTTCGCCGGCGTCGACGTCTTCGACATCGAGCTCGCCGAGCGCGACCCCGACAAGCTCGTCGACATCATCGCCGCGCTCGAGCCGACGCTGGGCGGCGTCAACCTCGAGGACATCAAGGCGCCCGAGTGCTTCTACATCGAGAAGAAGCTGCGCGAGCGCATGAACATCCCGGTCTTCCACGACGACCAGCACGGCACCGCCATCATCTCGTCTGCGGCGCTGCTCAACGCGCTGGAGCTCGTGGGCAAGAAGATCGGCGAGGTCAAGATCGCGGTTTCGGGCGCCGGGGCGGCGGCCATCGCCTGCCTGGACGTGATGATCGGCCTCGGGGTGCGGCGCGAGAACGTCTTCGTCTGCGACTCCAAGGGCGTGATCCGCGAGGGGCGCGAGGACTTCGTGGCCGGCCGCCTCGACGAGAGCAAGCTGCGCTACTGCCAGCGCACCGAGGCGCGCAGCCTGGGCGACGTGGTGCGCGGGGCCGATGTCTTCCTCGGCTGCTCGGCGCCGGGCGTGCTCTCGGTCGAGATGGTGACGACGATGGCCGACAAGCCCATCATCCTCGCGCTCGCGAACCCCGAGCCCGAGATCCGGCCCGAACTGGCGAAGGCCGCGCGCCCCGACTGCATCATCGCCACCGGGCGCTCGGACTACCCGAACCAGGTCAACAACGTCCTGTGCTTCCCCTACATCTTCCGCGGCGCGCTCGACTGCGGCGCGACCAAGATCACCGAGGCGATGAAGCTGGCCTGCGTGCACGAGATCGCGGCCCTGGCCAAGGCCGAGGCCAGCGACGAGGTGGCGGCGGCCTACCCCGGCAAGGAACTCGTCTTCGGCCCGGAATACATCATCCCGACGCCTTTCGACGTGCGCCTGATCCTGCGCATCGCCCCGGCCGTGGCGAAGGCGGCGGCCGAGTCCGGGGTGGCGACGCGGCCGATCGCCAACCTCGACGCCTACCGCGACACCCTCACCCGCTTCGTCTACCAGACCGGGATGTTCATGCGCCCGGTCTTCGCCGCCGCGAAGGCGCACCCGGTGCGCGTCGTCTACGCCGAGGGCGAGGACGAGCGCGTGCTGCGCGCGGTGCAGGTGGTGCAGGACGAAGGCCTGGCGACGCCGATCCTGGTGGGACGGCCCGAGGTCATCCGCATGCGCATCGAGCGCGCCGGGCTGCGCCTGCAGCCGGGGCGCGACTTCGAGGTCGTCGACCCCGAGAACGATCCGCGCTTCCGCAGCTACTGGGAGACCTACCACCAGCTGATGGGGCGCGAAGGCGTGACGCCCGAGACCGCGAAGGCCGCGGTGCGGCGCTCGAACACCTTGATCGGCTCGTTGATGGTGCGGCGCGGCGAAGCCCAGGCCCTGGTCTGCGGGCTCGTCGGCCGCTACGACCACCACCTCGAGCACGTGCGCAGCGTGATCGGCCTCGAGCCCGGCGTGAAGACGATGGCGGCGATGAACGCGCTCACGCTCGACCGCTTCACGCTGTTCATCACCGACACCTTCGTCAACGAGGAGCCGAACGCCGAGGAGCTGGCCGAGATCGCCCTGCTCGCGGCGAACGAGGTGCGGCGCTTCCACGTGCCGCCCAAGGTGGCCTTCCTGTCGCACTCGGTCTTCGGCTCGTCCACGCGCGCCTCGGCGCGGCGCATGCGCGCGGCGCGCGACCTGTTCGTGCAGCGCGCCCCGGACATCGAATGCGACGGCGAGATGCACGGCGACGCCGCGCTGTCCGAATCGGTGCGGCGCGGCTATCTCGCCGAGAGCACGCTCAGCGGCAGCGCCAACCTGCTCGTGCTGCCCAACATCGACGCCGCGAACATCCTGTTCAACGTGCTCAAGATGACGGGCGGCCATGGCGTCACGGTCGGGCCCATCCTGCTCGGCACCGCGCGTCCGGCGCACATCCTCACGCCCTCGGCGACGGTGCGGCGCGTCGTCAACATCACCGGCCTCGCGGTGGCCGACGCCGCCGAGCACGCCGCCGCGGCGGCAGCGTAATCGAGCCGTAACCGCCCGCTCGGGGCGCGCCGATAATCCGCGCGCCCCGCCTCATCCCTCTTCCGGAGACCGAATCCCCATGCGCGCCACCAAGATCGTCGCCACGCTCGGCCCTGCCTCTTCGTCGCCGGAAGTGCTCGAAGCCATGATCCGGGCCGGGGTCGACGTCGTGCGCCTGAACTTCTCGCACGGCAAGGCCCAGGACCACATCGACCGCGCCGCCCTCGTGCGCTCGGTCGCCGAGCGCGCCGGCAAGACGGTGGCGATCATGGCCGACCTGCAGGGCCCGAAGATCCGCGTCGGCCGCTTCGAGGGCGGCAAGACGATACTCGAGAACGGCCAGCGCTTCGTCCTCGACGCAAGCTACACCGAGCTCGGCAACAACGAGATCGTCGGCCTCGACTACAAGGACCTGCCGCGCGACGTGCGCCCGGGCGACACCCTGTTGCTCAACGACGGGCTGCTGCGCCTGACCGTCGAGCAGGTGCTGGGCGAGCGCGTGCAGACCGTGGTGGTGGTGGGCGGCGAGCTCTCGAACAACAAGGGCATCAACAAGGCCGGAGGCGGCCTCACCGCGCCCGCCCTCACCGCGAAGGACATGGACGACATCAAGACGGCCATGAGCTTCCAGTGCGAGTACCTGGCGGTGAGCTTCCCGAAGAGCGCGACCGACATGGAGATGGCGCGCCAGCTCGCCAACGTGGCCGGCGAGCAATGGCGCCACAAGCCGGCGCTGATCGCGAAGATCGAGCGCAGCGAGGCGATTCCGGTGCTCGACCAGATCCTGCGCGCCTCCGACGGCATCATGGTCGCGCGTGGCGACCTCGCCGTGGAGGTCGGCAACGCCGCGGTGCCGGCGCTGCAGAAACGCATGATCCGCATGGCGCGCGAGATGGACAAGGTGGCGATCACCGCGACCCAGATGATGGAGTCGATGATCGTCAACGCCGTGCCCACCCGGGCCGAGGTCAGCGACGTCGCCAACGCCGTGCTCGACGGCACCGACGCGGTGATGCTGTCGGCCGAGACCGCCGCCGGCCAGTACCCGGTCGAGACGGTGACGCAGATGGCGGCGATCGCGCTCGAAGCCGAGCGCGCCGACGACGTCTCGATCGAGACCGACTTCGCCAACAAGCGCTTCGGCCGCATCGACCAGTCGATCGCGATGGGCGCGCTCTTCACCGCCCACCACCTGGGCTGCAAGGCCATCGTCGCGCTCACCGAATCGGGCTCGACCGCGCTGTGGATGAGCCGCCACAGCATCAAGGTGCCGATCTACGGCCTCACGACCCAGCCCGCCTCGCAGCGCCGCATGGCGCTGTACCGCAACGTCAACCCGCTGCTGATGCCCAAGATGAGCGACCGCGACGAGGCCCTGACGATCGCCGAGCGCCTGCTCGTCGAACGCGGCGTGCTGCGCCCGGGCGACACCTACGCCATCACCTGCGGCGAGCCGATGGGCTACCCGGGCGGCACCAACATGCTCAAGGTCGGCCGCGTCGCCTGATCGGGCCCGCGGGAGAGAACCCTTGCGCCAGAGCGGCGCCCGCCGCGTCCCGAGGGCCGGCTTCGCGCGCCGCCTCGCGGCGTTCGTCCTGACGCTCGCCGCCGCGGGTTCAACGGTGGCGGCGGCAGCGGCCGAGGGCGCGGCGGACCGCGGGTCCGCACCCGACTCGCCCGATGCCAAGACCTGCCTCGTGCTGTCCGGCGGCGGTGCCCGCGGGCTGGCACATGTGGGCGTGCTCGAACGCATCGAAGCCCTGCGCATTCCCATCCGCTGCATCGTCGGCACCAGCATGGGCGCCGTGGTCGGGGCGCTCTATGCGTCCGGCATGAACGCGCAGGCGATCGCGTCGCTGCTCACGCACGCCGACTGGGCCGGGCTTTCCAAGGACTCGGTCGAACGCGAAGACCTGGGGTCCAACCGCAAGCGCGACGACTACGCCTATCCGCTGGGGCTGGACATCGGCGTGCGGGACGGCCAGCTGCGCCTGTCCAGCGGCTTGCTCAACGGCCAGCGTTTCGAGCTCATGCTGCGCCGATGGCTCGGCGCCGACGACCGCTCGATCGACTTCGACCATTTGCCGATTCCGTTTCGCGCCGTCGCCGCCGACATCGAGACCGGCCGGGCGGTGGTCATGAGCCGAGGCCGGCTCGTCGACGCGGTGCGCGCCAGCATGGCGGTGCCCGGTCTCTTCAGCCCGGTCGAGCGCGACGGCGCCACCCTGATCGACGGCGGGGTGGCGGAAAACCTGCCCGTCGATGTCGCTCTCGCGATGGGGGCGCAGCACGTCATCGCGGTGGATGTCAGCACGCCGCCGGCGCGCCGCGACGAGCTGCGCAACCCGGTCCAGGTCTTCCAGCAGATGGTGAGCTTCCTCACCTCGCAGAACGTGAAGACCCAGATTGCGCTGCTCAGGCCGCAGGACCTGCTCATCACCCCCGACCTGAAGGGCCTGGATTTCCAGGCTTTCGAGAGCGCGCCGGAATTCATCGCGCGCGGCCTGGCCGCCGCTGACCGGGCAGACGATGCGCTGCGCCCGCTCGGCACCGACGCGACGCGCTACGCCGCCTACCGCCGACGGCTGGCGCGCCCCGCCACTGCCGCACCGATCGTGCTCGCCGCGATCGAGGTCGAGCCCCAGCCCCATGTGCCCGATTCGGCGATCCGCGCCATCGCCGGGCTCGAGCCGGGCGTGGCGCTGGACGCGCCGGCGATCGAGGCCTCGATCGAGCGGCTGCTGGCCAGCGGCGACTTCGAGCGCGTCGTCTACGAGCTCCATCCGGCCGAGCCCGGGCCCTGGCTCGGGATAGCCGCCAAGGAGAGGTCCTGGGGGCCGAACTTCCTGCGCTTCGGGGCCTCGATGTCGCTGGCGGCCGACGGCAACGGATCGGTGGGCATCAGCCTGGGGCATTTGCGGACCTGGGCCGACGCCTACGGCGCGCAATGGCGCAACGACCTGCTCCTGGGCCGCAGCGTGGGCTATTCGAGCGCCTGGTTCCAGCCGCTGGGGGTCGAGTCGGCATGGTTCGTCTCCGCCCACTACGCCTACCTGCAGCAGCCGCGCGACTTCACCGACCCCGCGCTCGCCTCGACGCCCTTCTGGCGCGCCAACTTCACGACCCAGACCCTGGGGCTGGACATCGGCTGGCGCATTCCGCGCTGGGGCGACGTGAGGCTGGGCGCCACGGCCCGCGACACCCGGGTGCGGACCGCGCTGGGCGGCTATCCGATCTACGACTCCGGGACCCAGGTCTCGGGCTTCCTGCCCATCGACATCGCAGGGCGCGAGCGCGGCGCCACGGCCAGCCTCTACCTGGACCGGCTCGACGCCGCCTTTCTGCCGCGCCGGGGTCTGCGGCTGAATGCCGAAGCCTTCGTCGGGCGCACCGCCGAGCGCCTGGGCAGCGACGCCAGCACCGACACCCTGAGGCGGCTGAACCTCGACTTCACGGCCGCCTGGACCGCGGGCCAGCTCACCTTCAGTCCGCGCCTGCGCTATGCCGAGGCCGCCGGGCTGCGCGGCAACTCGATCGCGGACGTCACGCTGGGCGGTTTCCAGGCCTTGTCGGGCACGCCGCAGGACAGCCTGAGCGGCAACAACCTGCGCTTCGCCCGCCTGGACATGTACTACTCGCTCGGCCAGGTCGACCTGTTCGGACGCCGGATGTTCGCCGGGGGCACGCTCGAAGCCGGAACGCTGGCCAGCGGCGGCGGCGGCGTCGACTACGGCACGCGGGAACTGCGCCGCGCCTTCTCCACCTACGTCGCGATGCAGACCGCCCTCGGCCCGCTGTATGCCGCCGTCGGCAAGACTCTCGGCGGCGGCACCGCGCTCTACCTGTTCCTCGGTCGACCCTGAGCGCGGCCGCGGCGGCGCTCATTCGAGGCGCACCGCGGCGATCATCTCGGCCACGCGCGGCGCCATCGAGACCGGCACCAGCTCGATTCCCGGATGGGCGCGCGGCAACACGCGGAACAGCTCGTCGGCAAAGCCGTGGCCGAGTTCATCGACGCCCGAGAAGTCGATCTCCGCACGGCGGAAGCGCTGCAGCCCCGAGACCACGCGGCGCGCCTGGGCGCGCGATTCGAAGCCGACCGCGGCGCCTCCAATGAGCTGCAGCGGCACCTGGGTCGTCTCGAAGGCATAGCCCGCGCCGCTCGTGCTGTGCTCGCGCAGCACGGCGTCGAGGCTGCGCTCGCTGTCGAGCGCGATCGCGAGATAGGCCGAGGTGCCCTGGCGCGCCATCGGCTTGCCCGGGAACCAGCCGCGCCGGCCCCAGCCGCGGAACTGGAAGGCGCGGCGGTTCGCATGCAGGTCGAAGACATCGGCCAGGCGCGAGGTGAAGAACAGGCCGCGGCCGCTGTGACGATCGGGCTCGCTCGTGAGCTTGCCCTTGGCGAGCTCGAACATCGCCAGCGCCGGGTCGTCGATGGCGAAGCTCTGCCCGATGCGCTCGAAGAGCCCGCAACCATCGTCGGAGACGAGCAATTGCAGGTGCATCGCAGTCTGGCGCAGCGAAACCGCGACGCTCGTGCCGCCGCTGTGGTCGACGGCGTTGTTGAGCAGTTCGCAAAAGGCGTGCTGGGCGATGCGCGCGACGTTCGGCCGCAGATCGAAGCAGGGCGCGAAATCGCGCCGCCAGGGCTCGTCTTCCTCGAGCCCGGCGAGGGGGTAGCGCTGCACCACCTGGCGCAGCACGCCGGGGCGAAAGCGCGGGCGGCGCGGCGTGCCCTCGCTCGAGAGCCACTGGCCGTCGACCAGGCGCCGGAGCAGCTTGGCGGCGCCGCGACGGCTTATACCCAGCCGCTGCATCACGACGGCGGGCAGGTGGTCGCCTTCGCGCAAGGCGGCGGCGGTGATCCATTGGGTGACGGCGGGCAGGTCGATTCTCGGCATGCAATGCCTTTCTCCAGCCGCTGCGGATGCGGCCCGGGCTGGGACGCAGTGTCGGCCGCAAGCCCTTGCAGGCGGAGACGGAAAAGCAGGGTTTCCCGGCCCCAGTTTCCGCTCCGGCCGCGGTCGCTAAAATCGCAGGTTCCTGACCGGGGTCCCGGCCAGCGACTGTGTCCACCCCTTCGCGGAATCACCACCATGCCTCTCGTCTCGATGCGCCAGTTGCTGGACCACGCCGCCGAAAACGGCTACGGAATCCCGGCCTTCAACGTCAACAACCTCGAACAGGTGCAGGCCGTGATGACCGCGGCGGCCGAGGTCGGCGCCCCGGTGATCCTGCAGGCCAGCGCCGGCGCGCGCAAGTACGCCGGCGAAGCCTTCATCAAGCACCTGATCCAGGCCGCGATCGAGTCCTGGCCCCAGATCCCGCTGGTCATGCACCAGGACCACGGCCAGAGCCCCGATGTCTGCCGCGGCGCCATCGACCTGGGCTTCTCGTCGGTGATGATGGACGGCAGCCTCGAGGCCGACGGCAAGACCATCTCCAGCTACGACTACAACGTCGACGTGACGCGCAAGGTCGTCGACATGGCGCATGCGCTGGGCGTGACGGTCGAAGGCGAGCTCGGCTGCCTGGGCTCGCTCGAGAC